>NZ_VFWR01000010.1:0-264051 GCF_006443035.1 Mesorhizobium sp. B1-1-6
GCGCTGATCAGCCCGGCCCATGCCGGAGAGCACGGCGACCAATGCCGTCAGCTACACCACTCCCCGGGACACGATCCGTGCTGTTCATCGAACGCCTTCAACAGGGCCAAGGACTCCGCAAATGGCATGGGCCCGTTAACTACTGGAATCTCGACTATGGCGATTGCCACCCTCCGGTGGCGGTCTTCCAGATAGGCTTCTTCGCGTAATTTCATTCGCGCGCGAACTTCCGCCATTAACTGCCGCGCGTTGCTCATCTGCTGCCATGTCCCATATCGTGATCGTCAAGCATATTGAGCATGGAAAGATGAACACCCGGTTCCGGGGCGGCCGTTGCTGAGCCAGCCTGCCTTGACTGTTCGTCCGTATGGCCAATGAAGCGGATTTAAGAGAAAACCAATGACCTGCCGGTAAGCGTCGTTCCGAAAGGAACCCGCTTGCCTCACACCACCTACGCCATCGGCGACGTTCACGGCCGTGCTGACCTCCTCAAGCCACTTCTTGCCGCCATTGTCGCGGACGCAGCTGCGTCCGGAGCCGAACCTCGAGTGCTGTTCCTCGGCGATATCGTCGACCGCGGCCATTGCAGCCGCGAAGCGATGGATCTCGTCTGCGACACCCTCGCCCGGTGGCCAATGTCACGGCTGATCCGGGGCAACCACGACGCCTATTTCCTAGACTTCATGACCACCGACCAGGTCGACGAGGAGAGGTTCGAGAGATGGCTGATGCGGATCGGCGGCTACCAGACGATGGAGTCCTATGGCCTCCTTTCCGTTGGCAGTGTCCGGGATGCAGCGAGGATGTTTCGCACCAACTATCCGCATCACCTGCAAGCGCTGACGGATGCTTCACCGATCGTCGTCGACGATCGCTTCGCTTATGTTCATGCAGGAATCGATCCTTCCCGTTCCATCGGAGACCAGGCTCCAAAGGACTTGATGATGATCCGGGACAGGTTCCTCGATCATGAGGGGCAGCTGTCGCACATCATCGTGCACGGCCACACCCCGACGTCGGACAGCATGCCGGACTCGAGGCCATACCGGATCGCCATAGACACGGGTGCCTATGCCTCTGGCCGGCTGACCTGTCTGGCGATATCCGCCGATGAACGGAACCTTCACTTCCTGTTTGCTACGGCTTCGGGCGGAAGCATCGAGGTCACGCGGGAGATGCAGACGAATGACCGATTTTATCCGGCTGAAGGCGAAATATCCGGACCTCATTCCGACGACGATGACATTCCAGTGCGGTGCCGGCTGGGAACGGGTTCTGGATCAATATTTCGGTGAGATAGCTCAGGCGTTGCCTGCCGGTACTCGACTGAACCTCGATCGGGTTTATGAGAAGTACGGGAGCTTGAGGATCGACGCCACGGCAGCGGGCATTGTCACTCCCGAGATTAGGTTGGCGCTGGACAAGGCAGAGGTACTCGCAGATTCGCGCTCCTACCGATTTTGCGAGTCTTGCGGCAAGCCGGGAAGTCTTCGCGACAAGCGAATGTTATACGTCGCATGTGAAGACCATGCTGACGGAGCGGCTGCCCTGCCGCCAGACGAGGGCGGGGTCAGACTGGACGGAATTGCCTACGAGTACGATGAAGAGGCCGACGATCTGATCGTCGTCAGGGCGGATCGCGAAGGCGACTAAGGCCGTCCGATTTGCAGGCATCGGCCCGGTAGGGAACTCGACCTGCGGGCTGTTGTCAGAGTCGGCCAAGATCAGAAAAGACGTTGAGCGCGGTCTTGCCTCGCAGCTGTTCCCAGGCCAACTGCATCGGAACAGCATTCTTGAAGATCAGATGGCCTTCAACGAGCGGATCGATCGAGAGCCCTAGGGAAGCTTTCAACTCCTGAATGTGGCTTTGGACTAATTCCACGCGGTCTAGGTGCTTGCGAAGAAGATCGCGCTTGCCGTCGGTCGTTGCCAGCCCACGAAAGTCCGCAAGTTGTTCCGCAATCTCGCCGTCAGTTTTCCGGTACTGAACGTCCTTGCACTCCATAATGAGAAGACGGCCGTTTTCCGGCCTCCACGCTAAAACGTCCACATCGCCGTAATTCGTCGGAAAGCCCTTCCGCAGCAGCTTGGTAATCGGAATTTCGATCTCAATTTCCCACCCCAGCTCCTTCATCCGGGTGGCTACCGACACAGCGAACTCGTGACCTTGGCGGTCGCGGGATTGTCCCGCCCACCGTTTCATCTTTGGAGTGAGCTGCCAGAGCGGAAAGTCACCGCGGTGGTAGTTCGCAAGCATATATCGGATGGCGTCACCAACTAGGCCCGGGGCTATTATCAACTCGGGATCCTCTTGGTCGTCGAGTTGTATCAACGGTCGGCGCAAGACGGAGAGTCGCCTCCGGAATCGCCAGGGGAAAATGTCTTTCGGGTCGAGACCCGGCGGTGGATCTCGCCACTTCGGCCGCCCGATGAAGAGTAGGCCATTTACCAAGGGGCCAGCTTCGTCCTGCAATACCGATACGCCATTGCAGGCAGCGAGAAGCTCGCTCTTCTTCATCGAAAATGTGGCTTCCCTTGCATCGATTCCACGGTTCTCGATCATGCCCAAGAATTCCCGCGATGCTTCGAAGCTCGCTCCAAATTGCTCGCGCCAAGCCTCCCAGAACTCATCCGGAAACTGGTCCAATGGGGCGGCCTCCATCGGCGGGTCCTGCACGTTCTCGGAATAGCTCTCAACGCTGTCTTGGACTCGAAGGTCGCTCGCGGCACGGGCGTACGGAGCAAGTACGTCTTCGTGGAAGCTTAGGTTGGCATGGATGTCACCCAAGGCTGTGATGCGCACCCGTGGCTGCATTGCATCCCACCGTATCGCATCAGACCAGCCGCCAAGACTGGCGATCATCAGCACCTTGGCCATAAGGCGAGACATTTCCAGCTGCCCTGGCTTTCGTCCGCCCGCAATAGGACACTCACAAAGGGCAAACTCCACGATCAGCCGAGACGACTGCAGAACTGCGCTGAGCTGAAAGTCGCGGTGCGCCATCACCTTAAGCGCCTCTTCACGATCGTCGTGAAGGGACAGAACAGCTGCCGCCGTGCCTTGCCATTGGTCACGGTCGACGATCGCGCTCTCATGATTGATGAGCGCAAATTCTATCACTGCCCGACGATCAAGCTGGCGAAGTTCATTGCATACCTCGACTTCGAGGCCTTTGACGGCGCGGTTAAGGAACGCAGTGCACTCGACCTTCCCGCTGATTTCGCCGCCCTCCGACCGTTCGCGGCTTTTCCAACCCAAACCCAGCTTTATGTACGCGCTGTCATCGGCGTCGACCGTGATTGGAGCGCTCCAAAGCGAATTTCGAACCCAATCCCGAAACCGGCGCGCCATGAACGCGTGTTGCTGCCGCGCATTTCCATCCGGCACGATACGCTTCATGAGTTCCGCAAACTTGGATACGTCTCGCTGTTCCCCGGAGAGTTCCTGAAATCCCTGAAGTGCCTTCTCCACAAGAGCCCGCTCGGCGATGTTTTCAGGATGGAGAAAGGTCATTTCGAATTCTGCCTTCGCCGTGACAGTCACGGTGCATTCCTCCTGACTGACTTCAACGGAGAGTGCAGCTAAGGCGTCTTCAAACGACAGTCGGACGACGCCGAGTTCCGCTGGATGATCGCCGATGTCGCCTTCAAAAATGACGTTCCAGCACACAGGTCGCGGCGGCAGGCCTTGGAGTTCACTATCCAGGATTGGCGCAATGCGCGTGATCCAGGTTTTGAGGACCCTGAACCGCTCATAGGCGAAATGACCCGATGTCCCCGATGAAGTGGTCAGGCTACACCACCAAGACCGTTGTGGCGCCTCATAGACGAAGCCAGGCCACCTCGCAGAGTTACGCTCTTCCACCACGTAGAGTGGGCGCTGCCGGTCTTCTTCGAACAAGGATTGCCTATCTCGCCGGACCAGTCGCCATGATCCTGCCATGCCCTTCACGACATGCTCATCCCAGCTAATCAGGGCCTGTCGGCGTACAATGCGAAGGCTGTTCTGCTGGATCATAATAATTGAGGTCTGTTCAGTCGTGCCGAAGCTATCAGGCAATGCGCCATGTGGGACGAGATGGCCGCCTAGCGATCGGGTCCAGCCAACCATGTTCAGCAGACCATTGATGTTCTGAAGATGAACTCCGAGTTCTTCTAAGCGCCCTTCCGCCTCAAGCATGCGCCATAGCGACATGGGTTTGAAGTCAGGCAACCAGCTCATGGTGAGCAAGTCGGGAGCGCTGACCACATCCCAATGCCAGTTGTCGCGCGGAGTGTCCGCGATGAACTGCTTCACACCACGACCTATGCCACATGGGACCAACAGGGTGAGTCCGGCGCGAAATCCAGGGCGGATCATTGCCGCAGCGCGAGAGTCATTGATCCACTTGTCGACCGTTGCAGCCAGCTTGCCAGCCGGCGGAAAGAACCCCAACAGCCCCTTGCTGGCAAAGCCGTCGAGGTCGTCTGTAAAGAAGATAAAATTCACGTAGAGTCCAAGATCGATCTCCGTCATCGTGCCCGCCATGAAGCCCCCGTCGGTCCGCCGCAGTTCTATTGGGTGGCTGTCGATGTCTCCGAGGAGCGGGGCGTTGGAAATCAGCGACGTGTATTCGTGAGCCATGGCTGCCATGAAGGCCTGTGTAGCTCCCGCCGCCGACATTTCCTCCAACACGAACCGTCGTGCAGCCGCGCTGACCGCGGACGGCAGAAGCACACAAATGACGCCTGCCCGGTGAACCAAGGGAAAGCGCTCCAACTGGGTATGGCCCAGCATGTCTTTGGCGAGACCCTGCAGTTTCCGCGGAGTGAACCCAAATGGTGCGAGGTCATCGAGGGAGATATCAAGTTCCGCCAGTTGAGCCGGCGTGAAACAGACCGTCTTCCGCGCGCCCCCCGAAAGCCGCCGTATGCGTGCCGGCAGTTCTGTTAGCGGCATCTCTGCACCAAGCTGATGACGTGACAGCTCTGCTCGCTCGCATATTGCATCGGAAAGCCGCAGAAGAGCATAGACACTTTTGCGGACCGAGGTGAGGAAGTCGCCCGGTCCGAGTCGCTCCAGGGTGTTGATTACACGCTGCAGGTAGAATCCGCCTGACTCCCAGGAACCTCCGAGCACCCTGAAATTCCCTAACGACGTATAAACCGACGATACGAAGACGTCCTCAGCTGGATCCTCTTGCTGCCCGATCTTTGTTTCGCCAATGGCTTTGAAAGCCTGGGCGATTACATGATCGTCCGGCTTGCGTTTGCCCCTAGCGGTCAGAAGGGCAAGGTGTGTGAGCACCTCGATCCGATGATTGTTGGCTTGCAATTCCGGCAAAGTGAGGAGCGCACCAAAAGTGGCAGCCAATCGTATCGGATCGTATGGAGCGAAGGATTGCGCTATAGGCCCAAAGTCGGACATCGACGCTTCGAACGAAACAGCACCAAATGTTAGTGGGCTGATGGGGTCGATCTCTAACAGATCTTCTGGCGGCATTGAGGACATTGGTTGCGCAAATTGCTGAGTGGGGGCAATGTTGTTGGCAGTTTAACGGCCGCTCCCCTGTGATGTCCATTAATGGTCTCGCGCGTCGCAGCGATCATTGAAGCGGCCGAGACTCGTCGTGCCGCACAGAAGGAGTGAAGGCCTGATGAAGGTTCATTTCCGCAAAGAGCCGAATGATGGTCGTCGGTAAAATATCGGAGATTGCTCAAGAGCTGCGGCCGACAGCTGGGTTCGCACCTGAATGAACTTCGAGAAACTCCTCGCGGGATGGCGAACGAAAGCCGAAGCCAAGGCCTACAAGACATTTGAACCAACTCAGGAGGAAAAGCAGACGCTAGCCCACACAGGCGGCGACGTGCTTCGGCGCCTCCCGCCAGCTGCTGGAGCCTGCGCCTTGATGAGCGCTGTCTTTGCGGCCCGGCTGCAGCAATCTGGCCTGCGTCACGTGTACGTCGCCGCCGGCTCATTGTCGGTTCGTGGGCAACTTGTGTTCGGCGACGACCTGCCCTTCGATGGGGAAAAGGTCTTTAGCGAGTCGAATTCCAGCTGGAATGGCCACGCTTGGATCATGTTTGGTCCCTATGTCGCCGACATCTCGCTCTTCCGGACAGCCTACTCCCAACGAAGTCCAACGCTGCTTTCAACCCACGTTCGACAGGAGTTCGGTGAAGGACGTGGATTGCTGATGGTCCGTTGGGCGGACGCCCCCAAATCCGGCCTCCGATATTCGCCCCAATATGTCCTCTCAGACGATCAGGTTGCGGCGCTCACCAACGGAGCGTCCGCTATTCTCGGATGACCCCTCTCTGCGACAAGGCAACAAGTCAGGGCTACGTGTGACCCACTATCGTGCCGCAAACCGCAGCGCCGGCAACGTTTCCGGCGTGATCGTCCCAGTGAAGGACCTGAAGAGCGCTGGCCGCCTGCTGCTGGCAGCGCGAAAATCGGCGCACAAATCGCGCGAAGATACCGCCACCCGGGGCAGGCATTTGCGGCATTAGGTAGCTAACGCCACCAATTTTCCTGCAACTCCGCATCGCTGAACACGAAAATCTAGCGTTTGGCCGCTTCATCTAGTGGAATTTTCGCACGCTTGCTAGTGGATTTTTAGCATGGGTGCTAGTGGATTTTTTACATACTCTCTAGCGGAATTTCCGTAGAGCATGTAATGGAATTATCGCAGCATCCCTAATGGACATTTCGCCAGGACCATATGCAGCTAACGCCGCGCCACCTCTCCTCCCGTTTAACCGATGCTTTGGCGAGCAGCCGGATCGTGAACGTCGTCGGACCGCGCCAAGACGGGAAGTCAACGCTCGTCCGGGACCTCCTTACTTCCGCTGCCTACGTGACGCTGGACGATGACGCAGCCCGGCAAGCGCTCGCCGACGACCCTTACAACCAGCTTAAACTGCTCTCGGATAAGGCGAGGGATTCCGGATTGCCCGTCGTCATCGACGAAGTTCAGCGCCTTCCCGAGATCACCTTTGCCCTCAAGCGGATCGTCGACCAGGACAATCGTCGCGGCCATTTCGTTCTGACAGGGTCATCGGACATCTTCACCGCCGGAAAGGCATACGATTCGTTGGCAGGCCGGGTCACGACCCTCATGTTGCGTCCGTTTAGCGCGGCCGAGTTACATCACGCGGGACCCTGCAGGATCCTCGACGCGGTCGCGCACGATCAAGAGAACCCGTTGTCGTCGCTTCCGTCGCCGAAGGCGTATGATCGCCCCAAGGGCATCGATCTCATCGTCCGCGGCGGTTTCCCTGAAATGCGCCTGCTTACCGACCGCGAACGAATGGACCGTTGTGCCAGTTACATCGACAGTATTATCGAACGAGACGTCTCGGCGATTCATCCTGTCAGGAAACCCGACGCCGTACGGCGGTTGATCAACCAAGCAGCGGCGAGAACGGCCCAGGAACTCAATCCTTCTAATCTCGCGAACGATCTCGCCGTGAAGTACGAAACCGTGAGCGATTACCTCGACGCGCTCACGCGTCTTGGCATCGTTTTGCGTCTCGGCGCATGGTCCTCGGCGAGGGCGAAACGCGAGATCAAGGCGCCGAAGCTTCACTTCATGGACACTGGACTGGCCACCGCGCTTCGGGGAGAGGGGTCTGACAGTTTCGGCATCGACGGCGACCCATCTGCCTTCGGCGCTTTGTTCGAGACGTTCATCTTCACCGAACTAGAAAAGTCATTGCCGTTCCAGTCCAATCGTTGGTCGCTATGGCATTGGCGCTCCGGCGTCCGCGAGATTGACATACTCGCTGAAGCCCCTGGACGGCTAATCGCCCTCTTCGAGATGAAGGCATCGTCGAAAATCGGTCGCGATGACTTCCGGCACATTGATTGGTTTCTGTCGGATGGACCAGGCAAGGGTTACCGCGGGGTCGGCTTCGTCGTTTATCTCGGAGAGCACGCGCTATCTTTCGGACCCCGAAAGATAGCGCTGCCGGCCTCAATGCTGTGGTCATTCCCGGGTAGAGCAGAACCCGGTACTTTGAACGGGCCCCAAGGCAGCAATTAAATTAGTCCTTCTTCAGGTTTACCTATCAAACGGCGCTCCAGGGAACTAGTGGCGCTGGTATTCAAACGGCGGACGGCACTACGAGCCGTGGAACGGTCGCCACACTGGCGTGCTTGCCATCGAAGATGGTACGCACCTACTTCGGCGCGGGTCACGCTGCATCTCAGATGTCCAACGATTTGTCTGTGGCAGGCTACCCCACAGCATTTTCGCTCGGCGGCGAGTTCCGGGTCAGATCGGTACTTGGTGCCTGCCCTCTATTGGGCGGCCGTACGAATTACCGATCAGTCGATCGATGCGACGGACATCTTAGGGTCGTCGGCGATGACGGGTCGAGCTTTGAGCTCCCGTTCGACTGCGAATTCCTGGGCGGAATCAATGACGTTTGATACCGCAATCGCGAGAAACACTGGCGCCCGCGAGCTCTATCGCAACCCGTCGCGTGAACGAAAGCAAAAGAAAAGGTGAATCTGCGTGTGCAGATTTTGCACACACGCCGCTCCCATCATCCAGCAGAGCCGAGTGCTTTCATTCACCAAGCGGGCATTGCGGACCGAAATGCATGCCTCCGCGAGGCGCTATGATCGAATTTTGCGATTCAATCATTGGCCTGCCCTTCCCCATTTTTCCAATGAGAAATGGTCCTCTTCACCGACCGTCGAAGCAAGCGTGATCAGTCGAGAACTTCACAAATTAGGTTCTATTCAGGTTCCATAGCCTGGAAGTCGTCGAACAATTCCGTCCAGTGATCCACGAACTGCTTGTCGAACTTTTCAACCCCGCGTGACAGTGCGCGCTTCTTTACCAGTCGCGCGACGTCAACTTTCCAACCTTCGGGAAGCTCAATCTCTTGCGACGATGCCCAGGATTCGATCTGCGGAACAATTGGCTTGCCGGACTCCACGACGTCGGCGAATGCCTTGTCGGCTCCGCGTCCAGGTTCCCAACGGTCAATCACCTCCGCAAGAAAGTTTGGCGGGAAGAGATCCTCGATTTCCGAATTTGCGAAGCCGACATATTTGTCGGTCGAAAGAACCCGTTTCTTCGCGTTTTGATATAGGCCGTTCTCCATGTCCCGAGCCATCTTGCGGCCGGCGTCGTCGCCGTCAAAGATCATCACAGGCAGGATTTCGTCGCGCCCTGTCAGAATGCTGGCGACGACCTTTGCGTTCTTGGCGCCGTGGGACGGCGGGAATACCAACTCTCGCTTCGGGCTGATCTTCTTGCCGCCGATCAGCATCGCCTTGATGGTCGCCAGGTAATGCTGGTCTGAAGGCCCCTCCACTATTACCGGATGGCAGCCGAGCAGAATGCTCTCGGCGACATTCATGTTCAGAGCCGAATAGATCGCATACGTAGCCCCGTTCTTGCGCGGATCATCGTTACCCCTTCGCAAGTCGGCCGAGGCTTTGGTCGAACCATCTTCGCCAACATAAACTTTACGAGCACGGTCGAGCGAATCTGCGTCGACCAGAAAGGGGGAATGCGTCGTATAAACTATTTGATTGGTTCCGGAGAGGTTTTCGAAGAACGCCGAGAGGTCGCGTTGGGCCAGCGGATGCAGCGACAGCCCCGGTTCATCCAGCAGCAAAATTGCGTCGCGGTGATCGCGGCTGCTTTCGACCAGGAATATGAGATAGAAGCTCAGAAACCATTGCAGTCCACTGCTCCTGTCTTCGAGCTCGACCTTTTCGGGGCGCTTGCTGTCGCTCACCCAAATTCGGAAATGATCACCGTCCGCCTGGAACTCAAAGGTGTAATTTCCCTGTTTCCACCATTCCCGGAACCTCTTGGTGAGGTCGGTCCCGGCCGAATTCAGCAGGATCGTCCGGTCGCGCTTCTTGGTCGCGATTTCTGCGATTTCACTCGGGTCCGGCTGACGACCCTGGGGATCCTTAAAGTCCAGGCCAAGTTCGAGAATTTCCTCAGGATGCAGCGTCACGAAACTGAATAGAACGCGAAGCGTCCGTGCCTTTGCCGCCTCGCGAGCGCCCAGGTCTTCGCGTTTCAGATTTTGGACAACGTGGGGCAGGTAAATTTCGGAGTCCAGGTTTCCGTAGTTGGAATAGTAGACAAACCTAGGGAGCTTCGAGAGGATGAATTCCTTCACTTCCGCGACTTCCGACGGTCCCGGCGCCGTCAATCTGCCTCGTTTTATCTTCAACGCGTCCAATAGTTGCTGGAACCTGGGTACTATCGAGCTGGTGGGTGCCGGAGTTTCGGGGATCACTGTTTTTAGCCTGTCGGCTACTCCGGCAATGCCCGTTGACGACCACTTTTCCTGTGACTTCACCGTCTCGATCGCTTCCTCAAGCGATTTAAGCATTTCCGGCTTCAGAGAAGATTCCTTCGCGAGCGGGGAAATCGCCGTGATCTCGTTCTTGGCCTCATCGATGGCTTTCCGAATTTCCTCCGACATCGCTTCCGTCTGCGGCTTGTGTTTCGGAAACGCAATCTCATGCCGGCCGTCAAAATATCGGCTGACCTCGACAACATCGAGGTACTCCCCGCCGACCGAGGTCATTTCCGAAAGCTTGCCGACGTGCTCGGAGACGTCGAATTCCGCCGCAACGAAGCGGAAGTTCCCCGGGTTGGCGCGAACAGCAGCATAGTTCCCTTTGGGATAATCTGAGGTCGGTTTGAGTTCCCCCTCCCTTGCGGGGTTCAATTTCCAAAGCGGCAGCAAAAGATTCGTCTTGCCGGATTCGTTGACGCCGATCAGGGCTGTCACCTGTTCCGTATCCACCCAGCCGCTGTCGACGACCGATCGGAAGTTCGTAACCTTGTACTTGATAAGCTTCATGTTCTGTCCCCCGCCCAGTAATCCCTACATGATTGTTCGAATATCTGAAAGGAAAGGCAACTCGCATACCAAGGAATCCTGCTATACTGCCTTCTTTCCGGGCTCGAACAGCAGCCTCGGCTGCTGTTCGACAATCTCTTTGATCTCCTCAGTCGACAGGGCACCCTTGGCGAGCAAGGCTTCGACGATCCGCTCGACCTCCTTCCGATGCTCACCAATGATACGCTTCGCCCGCTCGAACTGCTCCATCAGCACCCTATCGACTCGTTCCTGAAGGCCACGGTCGAACCGCATGGCCGTGAACAGGTCGTCTTCGTTGTCGGCGGCGATGTAAGCCAGGCTTTCGCCAAGCCCGTACGAAGCTTCGAACGTCAGGGCTGACATCGTTGCATTGTGCAGGTCCGATCCACGCACGCCCCCTCCGCCTGCCGATTTCGCGCCAAGCAGCACCTCCTCGGCGGCAAGCCCGCCCAGAACCAGCGCGATCCGGTCGAGGAACTGAGCCGGCGTCCGTTCACGCAGGCCCTCTTCTTTGAGAGTCACCCCTCCGCCATCCTGTACGCGGCCTGCCGTAACGTCGAATGTGTCGATGATCGATACGCGGACGATCTCGGACGCGCCGATTGCAATACAGACGACAGCATGCCCTGCCTCGTGGACAGCGAACCTGCGGCGCATTTCTGCAGGAAGAGAAACCAGGACAGGTAGTTCGGCTGCAATGTCGTCGAGGACAAGACCCCGACGCTCGCGTCGCGCCCGGCGCCTTGCCTGTCGGACTAGCTGCTCCAGGGAGGCGCCGCTCCAGCCCTCCGTCCTGCTCGCGACTCCGGACAGGTCCATGTCGACAAGCAAGCCTTGCAGATGCCATCTCAGAATCCCCTCGCGGCCCTTCAGGTCGGGCAGCGGAATCCTGACATGCCTGTCGAGACGGCCGGCCCGGACTAGCGCCGCGTCGAGCCGATGCGGATGGTTGCAGGCGCCGACAATCACGACGCCTTCCCGTCCTTCGGCGCCGTCGATGCATTCGAGCAGTGCTGCCACTACTTCGGAGGAATACTGCGCGTTGTGACCGCTGAGTTTCTCGCGATCGCCCACCGCGTCGATCTCATCGAGAAAGAGGATTGAGGGAGCATTTCTATTGGCTTCGTCGAAGGCTGCACGCATGGCCTTCAACATGTCGCCAAGATGTCCCTTGGCCTGCCAGCGCGCAATCGAGCCAAGCACGAGATGGACATCGCATGTGCGCGCGAGCGCCCGCGCGAAGGTGGTCTTCCCGGTCCCCGGCGGCCCGGAAACCAGGATGCCACGATCGACATCGGCCCAGCCGATCTTGCCCACCCTCCAGTCCGAGAGGTCGGTAGCAAGCTCGCGCCCCCAAGTTCCGGCTTCTCCGATGCCATGGAGGTCGTCCAGCGTGGGACCGGACACTTCACGAGGTTTTGGGACGACAGCCTTCTTCATCCGCTCAATCGCAGTCGCGACCGGCCTCCCCCGGCGGAGTGCGGCGGCGACGACTGACACTGGTACCGTGGCGATGAACTCTGCCTGCTCTGGCGTAATGTCGATCTGGAGGCAGAACTTCGCCGCAGTAATGACATGGCGCGGTAGAACGGCGCCGATCTGGATCACCGCGTCGGCAGCGAGATGGAAGCTGTCCGGCACGCATCCCATGTTTTCAGCCACCAAAACGACGCGCCGCTTTACTGAAAGTGTCTTTGGCAAATCACCGTCGGTCGCCTTCTTCCCGCGGTCGCTCATCCTCCTCAGCACTTCGGTACTATCAAGGCCTCCGCATACGATAGACGGCCCATGCGCCGCGTAGCGGGCTGCGCTTTCATAAATTTCAGCGTCCGCTCCTTCTGGAAGCAAGAGGCCGATGACGACAGGCTTCATCAGTCGAAACTGCGGAATGGCTCGGCACGCACGCATGATCCCGCAATAAGCGAGAAATCGAGGAAAGGATTGGCGGAGCTTGGCGTGGAAGGCGCTGTCATTGCTGCTCCTGGCGCCCTCCAGGGTTGTGTAACGGATCATTTCGACACCTCGGTCGTAGTCCGTGGCGGTAGGCCGGCACGGTCATGAAATTCGGAAACTGGATGAGGAAGGGCGCGCTCACGCGCCGACGGCAGCGCCTATCAGCGAACGGCTGCATTGCCTCGTTGTCGTCTCGGATTTTCTGGAGGTGCGGATCACGGTCTCGTCCTTGGCCCTACGCATTCGCGCGCGGCCGCCGGATGGCGGCAGCGTAAGCGGCTTAGCGTATTGGGGCGAGGTGCGGGCGGCTGATCATGGTACGGGAACGAATAGTGAACATGCGACAGTCTGTCAAGGGGCTTGGCGGGAGAATCCGGGCTATCCGGCATCGCTGGCCAAGCAATATCTACTCGCGCTAATGAAGTCTGGGACACACTGCTTCAGATGAGCTATTCCTCCGAGTAGCGCGTATTTTGCTTGCTCAGCCAAGCGCGCAAGGGGGGAATTGTTGGCCTTATCGCCGCTTGAACTGATATCTGCTCATCCATGGGATCGTGCAGTCTTCACGACCTATGCATTGAGCCTGTCCTTCTTCGAGGCTGTACTGCTCGATGCTCTCGTGCGCGGCGGAGGCCGGGAGGCGGTCATCCTTGCCGACGTCGAGGGAGTCCGGGCAGGTCTCAGCGAGCAAGGGGCCCGACGGGTGGGACGGGACTACGAGCTCGAGCCTATCTCGGTTGCCGCGGGCGTTTTCCACCCGAAGCTCTCTGCCTTGGTCGCCGATGACGAATGCCACCTGCTGGTAGGCTCAGGAAACCTGACCTTCAATGGCTGGGGCGGGAACCTCGAGGTCTTCGAGCACCTGCATCCGGGCTTCGCGGCCGACGCGATCGACGACGCTGCGGGCTTCTTCGAACTGCTGGCTCTCGCCGACAACGTCCGCCACGGCGCCGCCAATCATTGCGAGCTTGTCGCCAACGATCTTCGGAAGTCGACTCTCGGGCGGTCCCGCAACGGGGACATCCGTCTCTTCCACAGCCTGGATGGGGCGATATCGGGCAAGATCGCCAACGCTGTCGATAGCTTGGGCGGAGCGACAAGGCTGATCGCGGCCGCGCCATTCTGGGATAACGGGAAGGCGATCAGCCGCCTTTGTGAAACCGTCGGCCTCGATCACGTTTTCATTCATGCGCACAGCTGCGGCACGGTCCAGGGAAAGATCGGGTCAAACTGGCCATCCCAGACAAGCGTCGAAGTCCGCGCGGTCGAACTCGACGTCCTGAAGGAAGAAAAGCCACGCAAGCTCCACGCGAAGGCCTTCGAAATCATATGCAGGCGCGGCCGTCTGCTTGTCTCAGGCAGCCCCAATGCCTCAACAGCAGCCTTGGGTGCCGGGCGCAACGTCGAAGCCTGCGTAGCCCGGATGCAGCGGGATCGCATGGTTGGCTGGACATACGTTCCCTCGTCGCCTCCCCAGCCGATGGACCCAGTCGACGATGCTGACGACGGAAGCGCGCCGATCGGCATTCTGCGGGCGGCTCTGGAAGGCGACCACATCTCCGGCCAAGTGCTTGCGCCCGCGATGACGGGGGTGGCCTCGGTCTACCAGGTCACCGCGGAAGGTCCTCGCAAGCTGGACGACGTCGAGCTTGCCGCCGATGGCTCGTTCACCGCCAGCGCGCCGGGACTGGAGGTTCAGTCGTGGAAGGGCGGCCGGCTGGTGGTGCGCGTCGAAGCTTCCGATGGATCGGTCGCCGAAGGCTTCGTTTCGCTTGCCGCGTTCACCGAGATGACACGGCGCGCCGGACCGCTCGGACCACGCCTGCTGGCTATCCTGGCGGGGACTGAGACGCCTGCTGACGTTGCAGCCATGATGAGCTGGTTCCACGAGGACCCTCGTAGAATGGCGCAGGCTGCAATGCCGATCGGCGGCGGCGGTGCCGGAGTGCGCGCAGCATCCGAGGATCAGACGGTCGCGGTTTCTGACCTGGGCCTCGTTCGCGCCTCGGTGCTGGGAGCGAATCGTCCGGGCGCTGGCGGAGCTGGCTGGGTCCGCTTCATGGGATATGTCTTCGCCGCGCTGCGGGAGAAGCGCGGCCCTCTGGAGCAAGTCGGAGCCATACGCAATGCCGACAGCGAAGACGAAGGCGATGTCATCACGGAAGAGGTCCAGGCCGTCGATCGGGCCGTGGACCATTCATTGGCTGTGTTCGAGCAGTTCCTCGACAAGATGCTTTCTCCCGGACTGGTCGAGCTTCACGCTTTCCGGGCATTGGACCTGACGCAGTACATCTGCGAACGGCTTCAGCCGGACCAGCAACGGGCGAAGGGGTGGCTCCAGCGGCTGCTCGACGCGTTGACCAGGATTGAAATTCCCGATGACAGGCGCGAACTGGTTTCCGCAGTCGTTCTCACTCTCCTCGGGACGCGGATCGACGAGAACGACCTGCGCGCCGCCCGATCGAGGCTGGTTGGGTTAGAAGCCGACCTGAAAGGCGACTGCCCGTCGCCCGAACTCGCGCGCGGCTTTCATTCCGTGCTGAACCAGAATGCGACTTTTCCCGAACTTTGGGACCGGGTGCGCGGTATCCGCACTTATCGGGAGCAGGCCAGGTCCTACCTCGACGCTCTCGCGGCGGGCCTTCCCTCAGACGGATACGCGGAGCTCGCCCTCGCTGCAAAGGACGAGTTCGCCACCATGGCCGACGCGTTCAGGTCCGAGCGGTCGAGAAAGAAGATCGAAGTCATGAAGCAATGGTCGGAGGCTTGCCCGAAATGCCACCGCACGCTGCCGAAGATCGAGGTAGGCAAACTGCGATCGACGGCGGTGGCGACAGCCAGGAACTGCTGCGGCCACGTCCTGATCTGGCCGGAGGAGGCTGAACATGGCTGAAGCTTCCCTAGCCGAAATGACTGCGGCCGCAAGCGCGGCCGAAGGTCCCGTCTTCGTGCCTCCGACCGCGCCCAGACTAGGCGGCGTCGATCCTCTGGGCCTGCGGCAGACCAATTTCGACCTGATGGACCAGGTTCTTCCGGGCCTGAACAATGTCGCCCGTCACGTCCGGCCCTTCGTGATCGTCGCCTGGGCTTGGCGCCGGGCGCGCCAGCTCGCGGAAAAACAGGAAGCCGCGGACATCAAGATCGACCTCCTGCTCGATTTCGTGGACCGCATCGAAGTCATCTACGCGTGGTCGCAGTTCCTTCTGGACTCCAATGCTGATTTGCCTGGCCGTCAGGTTCTCGGCCCGCTCCTGCGCGAAACCAGTTACCAGTTCGGCGGTCCGGCATGGAAGAAGCGCCGGGAAGAGCGGCGCTATTCCACGGCATTCACGGCGCCCGTGAACTACGGGCCGGGACTGAAGTCGCTTGGCTGGGTCGAGCAGCATCCTGTCCATCTGGGAATACTGGTGCCGACCGCCGCCACCGCGCCTGCGCTTGACGCGTTCGAGGCGCTAATCGCTGACAGGCTCGATCATCCTGCCTTCAGCAGCCTCGGCAGCGTCAGCGTGAGTTCGGACGAGGCCATGGACTGGGCCGCTGCATGGTCGTTCGAAACGGTCACCGACCCCGAGAAGAAGGCCGCCGCCAGCATGCTGTTCGGACCGTCGGCTCCCGCGGTCAGGAAAAATGGAGGCAGGCTCATGCTGGAAGCCGTCGCCAATGCTGCCACGGCTGAGGTCGACCGCATCCGCGGTACGATGGCCGGAGCGCCGTCGGCCTTCAATCCGACGACTGACCTGGAAGAAACCGTGACAAGATGGCGGCGGCTGCAGGTCCGTCAGCTGTTCCGCCTGACGCTGGAAACGCTCTTCGCCTGGATCCTGCGCCAGCTCGACGATAGGTCAAAGACCACCGAGGAGCTTGTCGCTGCGTTTCTCGAAGAAGCCGGGATCGGCCATGAACAGCGCACCTCGGAGACGTGGCTGGAAGCCGGTCACCTTTCAGGAGTCGGCCCGACCGACTTGATGAACCGCATGACCGAGGTTCTGGCCGACGCTTCCCGAGCTGGCCTCGCCGCCGTCATCGTCGACGGGCTGGCCTTTTCCATCGCCAACGCGCCAGACGCCGGAGAGAATTTCGACCGACGAGACCGGCTGCCGCTGTTCCGAGCCAAGCATGAAGCGGCAGCTTGGGAGGGCGCTCCGGCCAGGGAGTTCACGCGCCATGTGCTGGAGACCTGGGTGCTGGCTCAGCACGTGTACTGGTCAGTCGGACGGGGACTGGCGGATGCGCGGGCGCGGGGCAGGTTCATCCTCCGCCTGAAGGTCGTGATGGACGAGGGCGGCTGGACACTGGCGCCGGGAGCGTCAAGCGTCTTCACTCCCCGTCCGACCCCCGACCGGCTGCAGACGGCTCTCAGCCTGGCGACCGAATGCGACCTCCTTTGAGCTGACAATCATCTGCCAACCAGGCAGCCGATGAACATACCGGGAGCAGCGCCCGGAGGTTTCGAAGCGCTGCGCAGCCATCGAGACGACGATTGTCATTGGCAACGGAATTTTCGCCCACAGAAATCAGACCTGTCCCGCCCGATCCGAGGCCAGTCAAAGCAGCGATCGCCATCGACAAAGTGGCGCGCGGCACTTGGAAATGCTTAGGTCGTCGGTGACGGGGGGACGACATGCTCAGGCTTATTCACGAGGCGAAAGCGAAAAAGGCTGCGCAGGCAAGGCTTGCGCAGATCATGAGGGATTCGCTGCCGTCACAGGGAACGCGAAGAATTGGCTTCAAGGGTGGCAACCGCGACCGCGAACTGTTCTCAGCCGGCGAAGGCGAGCTTTGGGCCTCGATCAGCAAAACTCCTGAGGACACGACGATTTCGAGATACTGGAACGCCTTCGGCATCTTCGAGCCAGAGCGAACAATGCAGCTGATTACGGTCGAGATCAACGTTCCTTCCGAAACCAACGGCTGGCAAGTCGCGGGGGCGTTCGCCGAAGACGACGAGACTGGCGACGTCCACCTGATGCACGACGGTGCGGTCGGCGGCGGCCGTCCTGGCATTGGACAGAGGGCCTTCCTGTTCTCGGCGAACATCCGGATGGTCAAAGTCCTTTGCCAAGACGGTCGAGTCCGCGAGGCCATTCCCGTCGGCAACATGGCTGACGCGGGCTTCGTGGGCCGTCTGGCGCGGTACGTCAGCAAGGTCGCGGATTTCAAGCGCACCGTTTCCGCAGGCGAACTTGATCCCGCCGAGCTGCGGAAGCGGGTCAAGGACGCCGAGAGCTATGACGAGGAATTCTCGGGGACCAAGCGCGGCCGCCGCGGCGGAACGTTCGCTTACGAGACATATCATGGCGAGATCGTCGAGATGATCGTCGCCGAAAGGCGTGCGGCGTGCAAGCTGGACGAGAAGGTCTACAACACCCAGCTAATCGACTGCTACGTGCGGCAGGCCGGAAAGATCACCGAAGTCTACGAGATCAAAACGGGTGTCGGTAGGCAGCAACTCTACACCGCGATCGGCCAGCTGGTCACGCATGCTGCTGCCAGCAATGCCGCCAAGTTTCTTGTTGTCCCGACAGACGAAGACATACCGCAGGGTTTCGACAAGGCCATTGAGGCGCTCGACATCACGGTCCGCAGGTTCAGACTGTCAGGGACAAAGCGGAAGCGGATCATCGAACTGGTTCCGGTCCGCACCTGATGGCCACGAAAATGAATTGGCAGCGTACGCAGCCAGGCCGTGCAGGCTTCGACGAACGCACAGCAAGCGAATGGCGCAGCGGTCCAAATCCGTCTGAATCGGAATTGACAAGCATGCCCGAAAGCCGATCGCCGGACCTGTTGCTGCCTCCGACCATCTACTGGTCCGTCCATCTTGCACGAGCATTCCCTGAGGCGGACGAAGCCGGGCATCGGAGCTTGCGGCAGGCGGCGATCGGAACAGCCGCCGCGGTCTATAAGAGTCACGGGATCAACAGGCTGCTTTCGCGGTCACTGGCGCTGTACGAGCGGGCTAGTAGATCGAAGCCTTTTCCGAGCGCATACTTCGCTCTGTATTTCGATCTCGAATCCATGAAGATCGCGCTCCATCGCCGTTTCACGCACGACCCGCCGCCACGGAGGAACCTCGCTAGATTCTACAGATACGTCGAGGTCATGGATCGGAGCCGATGCTGTTGGAGTTCGGAGGACGGCGGGTTCAACGGCTTGATGGATCGTATGCTAGGAGCACCGGGCAAGATCAGGGCGAAGGGGTTCTCCGGCCCGTGATCGTGACAACGATTACGCCGGCTTCCTGCTCGGCTGATGGGCCTCGATCGCTTAGAACACCTTGTCCATTGTCCAGCCTCCCTAGGCCGATCCCGTCCACCCTGAACTCCTCGACGATCACGGGTAGCTCGGCCGACTCGATACCGCAGCGAAACGGAGATATGACCCGCAGCGAGAACTGAACGCCTGATCGGCCGCCTAAACAACAGCCCATGCAGCAAGCGACAGACGCCCAATGTCTGCCACTGCGAGCCCTTGTAGCGAGAGCCCGGGCGTATCTTCAGCCTTAGGTGATACAGTCACCTTGAGGGAGCTGATCTTCCCGTCCATAAACGTGAAGGCGTGGTTGCCTGTAACCTCGAACCCGCGTTTGTCCCCGGTTCCGATCACTGTCGTCCAGCCCACGGCCACGCGTTGACCACGGCTGTCCGTCTTGCTCTTCGATGTCGGCCGCCCTGTCGCAAGTGTTCGCATGCGATTGACCTTCGTATCCACGACGCCGAGCGCGACGTCAGCAGCGAGAGCCGATGCCGGCGCCGAGGAGCCATCACCGACTAGGGATAGCGGCATTCCGCAGGCGGCAACTCGATTTTTGTATAGAACGTGGATCGCATTCTTGCCCTTGTAGGTGCCGCTTACGGGCGGTGCGCCCGCAAACTCGAATACCCCCTCGTCATCCCAGAGATCGACCAGCTTGTCGACAGCATCTTGTTGTCCGTTGCGCAGTTCCCGGATGTACTCAAAGTAGCGTGTGACGACGTCCTGTGGGTCGAATGTCATTTCCTGTACCATATTCCTCTCCTCCTCAGTGTTGAACGCAGCCGACGGCCCGGCGATCGGGTAGCCAGCAGCGTGGGTCGGCGGCGAAAAGCCGGCCGGTCTTGGCGAACGCGACAGCTCGGCAACCACCGCAGCGGGACCGCACCGCGCAGGAGCCGCAGCGGCCCTCGAGATTGTCTCGGTCCTGGAGCGATCGAACGATCGGGGACGTGCTCCAGATCGAGGCAAACGAGGCCTGCCGGATGTTCCCGACCGCGACTGGTAGTAAGACGCAGGGAAGCACAGTGCCGTTCGCGGTAATACACCCCTGTCCGCGACCAGCTTGGCAGCCAATGAAGCCCGGCATTTCGGCGACCTCGTCGTCAACAAGAATTTGCTGAGCAAGATGGCTGACGATTTCGAGCCGGCCTTTATAGTGGGCCTTCAGCCGGCGAGTCGTTTCGATCACAAAGCGCCACTCGTCATCGGTAAGATCCAGCGAGTCTGTCCCGCGACCGGTTGGCACGTAGCGCGAGAAGTTCAGACGCTGAACGTCGAAGCCAGCGAGACGCTCGACGAACGCTTCGAGGTGATCCACGTTAAGCCGGTTGATCGTGCAGCAGACATGCACGCGCAAGCCGACTTGGCGGGCCGTTGCGATGCTGATCAGCACCCGATCGAAAAGTCCGGGCCAGAGGCGTAAAGCATCGTGGGCGTGCGGGAGACCGTCGAGGCTCACCTGAAGCCGATTCAGGCCGAGATCGGCAAGCTTGCGGGCGACGCGTTCGGGCAGCTTCGCCCCGTTGCTGGCCACGCCAACCGACATCCCGCGTAATTTCGCATGCGCGATGATCTCGAACAGGTCGCGACGTATAAGAGGCTCGCCGCCGGAGATACCGAAGTCGACCACACCGGCCGCCGCAAGCTGATCAATCAGGTCGATGACCTCCGGAGTCGCGAGTTCGTCCGGTTTTCGCTTCGCCGAATTGGACGAGCAATGTAGGCAGCGGGCGGTGCATGCGTCAGTGGCGAGCCACACCATATGGAAAGGCATTTCAGGTCGGAATCCGCCGCCCGTCGTCAGGTCACTGCGCATGGACCGGCTCCACAATGCCGCGGGTCACGAGCTTGTCGAGGAACTCAGTCAATGCGCCATGAACAGCGACGCGATCACTATCAAGCGCGCTGGCCAACTCGTCTTCGATCTCGTTAACACTGCGCAACCCATCACAGAGGTGGAAAACGAGCACGCCAGTTGGCGGAACCAGGTGCATCTCGTCGGTTCGAGAGTTGTAAAAGAGATGACCATCCTTCTGCAGCCGCGCCACGCACCATTCAGTGGGCTGCAGGACAGTGTCGGCTTCGACGTTGGTCATCGCGGCCTCCTTAAATCGGCAAGCCTTCGCCGGCGGCTATGCCGGCGGCTTCGTCAATTTGCATGGTGTTGACCCAGCAGTGCGGGTCGCCGGCGAGCGGGTCGCCGTCGCTATATGCATAAGCGACGGCTCGGCAGCCACCACATGTCTTTAAGTGACTGCACGTTCCGCAATTGCCGCTGACGTGGCCCTGTCGATCACGAAACTGGGCCAGCAGGAACGAGCGATCCCAGAGGTTTCGGAAGCCGTCCCGCGGGATGTTGCCGATCGTAGTTGGAAGAAATACACAGGGCGTGACCGTTCCATCGGGCATTATGCGCGCGATCAATCGTCCGGCGCCGCATCCGACGTATTTCCGCTGCTCTTCCTCCGTGACCAGGAGGCCAACGCGGCAGTCATGCCACATGATGTCAAGGCGGCCCTTGTACTTTTCCCGAGCATCGACCCATTCGCGCAGAACGGAGTGAAGCTGATCGGGCGCGAGCGCGAGGGCGCGCGTCCCGCGGCCCGCCGGCACATACTCCGAGAGATTGACCGCATCTGCTCCGAGCCTCTCGGCCAACGCGATAACGTCGTGACCATGCTCCCAGTTGATCTGGGTTGGCGTGAAGCCGACGACGACCCGTACATCGCGCGCGATGAGCCGCTCGATGGCGCCCACTGCCTTGTCGAAACAGCCGGGAAGTTGCCGAAAATAATCGTGTGTCGCGGGATCGTGGCTGTCGAGGCTGATGGTGACGCTCTTGACACCAAGTTCCTTTAGGAGGTCCGCGTTCCGATCGTTGATGCACGAGCCGTTGCTGCCGACGTTGACATTGAGCCCGCGTCTAACCGCGTGCCCGACAAGCTCGTGCCAATGCCGATGCATGAGGGGCTCTCCACCGGAAAAAGCCAGCACTAGCACCCCGGCATCCGCCAACTGGTCGATGAGGTCGAGAGCATCCGGCAGCGGCAATTCACGCGACGGGACCTCGGGTCCGGACGCCGAATAGCAATGGAGACAGCGAGCATTGCAGTGGTGGGTTATTTCCCACGCGACATAGAGCGGAGCCGCGAATTCGGTCACCGCAGGCTGATTCATCGCCACCTGGGCCCTCCTTGTCTAGATAAGGTTTGTCAAATCCTCATAGGTTTCGATTTCCGCGCCCTCAACGAGAAGTGTCCGCCACTCTCGAAGCAGATTCTGCATCTGCGGGTCGTCTCGAACGCGGGCTTCGTCACTCCGGAACGCCTCGATTGTTTCATATTCGATCACCTCAATGAAACAGCGAGGATCATTGATGTTTCGGAGCAATCGCACCCGAACACCTGGCAATGACTCATAGAAGGGGATCGCGTGCTTAAGAAAAGCGATGAGTTCGCTGCCATCCTCGGTTCGAGTCGCTATTTTGAGATGCAGTGTGCGCTTCGTGATAGCCTCCCATTCTGAGCGCGATTCATGAAACCATCGTCCGCCTGTGAGTAACTTGATCTAGATCAACCTGATCTGGTCTGTTTGTGACGGCTCATCACACGCTGATGTGGGTCCGCTCTCAGATTCCGTTCGGACGTTGTTTTCGCGACAACGCGGGAGCCAGCGCGACTTCGTACATATCTCACTTCTCGAAGGTGGGCAGCGGGAGAGCCAGTGGCTTGAATAACATCACATCATTCGCCGCCGACGAAAGCAGAGGTGAACCGTTGAGCGGCATCTTTCCCAGCCGCGAATCCAAGGGGTAGTCGCCTGCTTTGTGCGGCTCCGGAGCCGACAGGATAGCCATAAATTGAAACCAAGAACGGCCAGAGAGACTTAGAACAGCGCAGGCAGGACTCTCAGTGAGAAGAGATAGCTCGTTCCGCGGGCCAACTTCTTGCGCCATCCGTCTTTCCCCAATACGAATGCGGAACAGAAACTGGAGTTTCATACATTGAGCGAACAAACTGATCGCCCGAACGTGGACCTGATAGGACTGACCGCCGATATTGTTTCAGCGTTTGTCCAAAACAACGCTGTGCCAGTGGCTGGTCTGCCGGATCTAATATCGTCAGTGAACGCCACTCTCAAAAATCTTGGTCGGCCGGACATCGTTGAACAGCCGCCACAAACACCAGCGGTCAATCCGAAAAGATCGGTGTTTCCCGATTACATCGTCTGCCTAGAGGATGGAAAAAAGTTCAAGTCGCTGAAGCGGCACCTCAGGACGGACTTTGGCCTCACCGCTGACGAATACCGGACGAAATGGGGGCTCCCGCGCGATTATCCAATGGTGGCTCCGAACTATTCCGCAGCCCGCTCTGTGCTCGCAAAATCATCGGGCCTAGGCCGCAAACCGTCGGCACGTGTCAAGAAAACGACGGCGAAGCGAAAGGCGAAAGCTTAACTACTTCGCCAGTTCTGGGCCTGTTACACTCCTCCTCTAACGACGGACAAGCTTTCTGTCGGGAAGTTCGGTCGAAGTGCCGCGTCCACGCATAGGCTCGCCGGATGTCTCTAAACTATTGCCGTCGTGCCCTTTTGGCTGCATGTTCCGGTGACGCAGGTTCCTGCGCATGTCTGGGCTCCGCGTGATCTGGTTTGCGCCGGCGCAAAGATCGCGCGCCATTTGTCGGGTACGGATGGCCGCGATCGTTTCGACATGGGCTTCAGGAACAGTAGGTCCAATTCTTCAGCACAGATTTGGAAAACCGCTCCTGCCCGCAAGCGGGGGGCTGGCAAATGGAACACCGAGAGCACGATAGGCACGGCCTCCATGAGGATGCCTTTGCAATGTTCCTGGGGACGCTCTTCATCGCACTCGGCACGGTGATCTACGCCAAAGCGACGCTTCTGGTCGGCGGAATGGCCGGAATGGCCCTTCTACTGCAATACGCCACCGGCATGCAGTTCTGGGTAGCATTTTCTCTTATCAACCTGCCCTTTTACTATCTCGCGATCAGGCGAATGGGCTGGCGTTTCACAGTCAGGACGTTTCTCGCCGTCAGCCTCGTTTCCCTGTTGTCGCGATTATCGGCACGCTGGGTCGAATTTTCCCTGCTAGATCCCACCTACGCAGCCGTGGTGGGCGGTGGCCTGTGCGGAACGGGGCTTTTGATTCTATTTCGCCACCGTACTGGTCTTGGCGGCATCAATATCCTGGCCATCTTTCTCCAGGAGACCTTGGGGATTAGGGCTGGCTACTTCCAGCTTGCCGTTGATCTCGGAATCCTCGGCGCCGCCTTGTTCGTCCTGACACCCGATCATCTGGTGCTGTCGATCCTTGGCGCGGCGATCGTCAACATGATCATTGCCATCAATCACAAGCCTGATCGCTATCTTGGCGTCACCTAAGGTTCGGAGGGGCAGACCGCTGGCGAACGACCCGGCCAAACCGAAGTCATTAAGTACGTGTTGGGCGTAAGCCAGCGTGAGGCCCTCACTTCGCACCAAGTCCCGACCGAAGCACCACATTGCCGTCGGATGGAAGCGGCGGTAGGCATTGGGAACTCGCTGACGCGGAATTCATGCAACCTCTATCTTCGTTTCGCTCATCGGCGACCAATGCGACAGCAGACGTTCCGCTGCCGTAAGCGGATTGGATACGATCTCGGACAGGTCCATTTCTCGTGCCAGCCCGGCAGAGAATTCACGGAACGGCGACAGGTTAATGAGGGGAACACCGATCAGGACGGGAACGGAAAGTTCGAGCGCCCTGGCGATCAAAGTTCTGAAGCCGCCGCCTTCGGCCTCGGTCTTTCCGAATTTGCAGAGGACCAGAAGGTCGGTCTGGTTGGACAACTCTGCTTCGGCAGCCGTGCAGGCGCGGAGCAGCCGATCAGCATTCAAAACGCAGCCTCGTGCTTGAGGACCTCGATCATCTGATATCCCGTGAAGCTCACCTGTTGCGAGGTCGCGCAGATACATGTCGCATTTCACGCGACCTGGTTTCGGCTCACTTCGCTGGATGAGGCCGGCCAGTTGCATGCCTTGTTCGGCCATGGCGCTGGTGAATTCCTGCAAGAAAGCTTCGAACTGGGAACCGTTTGAATAAACGATTGCGGTGATTGGATAACCAGGTCTACCGATCTGCATGCGAGAGTTCCTTCCGATAGGAATTTGCGTCAGTTAACCGCGAATCGCGGCTGGTCGAACGGAAGCACTTCCAGGAGCGAGCCAACTTCGACGGGCGTTGATGCGCCAGGCACAACGGCAACGGCGTCGGCGAACACCATGGGCATCATTCTGTGCGAGCCATCCGGCCCGCTGCGATGTGCGATCAATCGGCCCTGTTCGACGTTCAAGCGGACCGGCAGCAGTTCCGTGCGATCCGGCTTGCGGGGATGTGTGAAGTTTATCTCGGCCGTGATGCGGTTCGATGGAGCTTGACCGAGAAGGGCTTTCATCATCGGGCGCACGAAGGCGAGCGCGCCAAACGCTGCAGCTTGTGGGTTGCCGGGTAGTCCTATGAAATACGCACCTGCAAGCGTGCCGAATGCCAGCGGCTTGCCGGGCTTCATCGCCACCTTGACGACATCGAGGCCGCCCCCGGCACGTACGACGGCATCGCGCACATGATCTTCTTCGCCGACCGACATACCGGCGGTGACGATAACGAGGTCGGCCGTTCCCGCGATGCTTTCGAGCGCGTGCGCAATGGCAGCCAGGTCGTCACGAACGGTTAGGGACGTGACATGTGCGTTCGGCGCCGCCAGCAGCGCGCCAAGCATCGGCCCGTTGCTGTTGTAAATGGCGCCAGGGGGAAGCGGTTCGCCTGCATTGCGAAGTTCGCTACCGGTCGCGAGCACCACGATCCGCAGGGGACGGGCAACCGAAACCGTCGCAATGCCAAGCGCGCTTAGCAGCGCAACTTCTGTCCAGCCGATCACGCGGCCTGGCCGAAGGATAGCCGTGCCCTGTTTTACGTCCTCGCCAACCCGTCGAATGTGGGCGCCGGCTTCGACGTCGAGCCCGAACTGCACGATATCACCCCTGCGGGTTGCATGCTCCTGCATAACGACTGTATCCGCGCCGCCTGGCAATGCGGCACCAGTCATAACACGATGGGCTGTCCCCGGTACCAGCACGTCCGGTTTGTCGCCAGCACACGTGCGCCCGGAAATAGGCAGGACCAAAGGCACGCCCTTCTTGCCCGACAGGCGGAAGGCATATCCATCCATCGCCGCCTGATCGAATGGCGGAAGGGCACACGGAGCTTCGATCGTCGCTGCCAGGACGCGTCCGACCGCATGCACCAACAGCACGTCTTCCTGCCTGTTGAGCGGTTCAGCAAGCGCGACGGCGACGGCTCGAGCGGTTTCAAACGACATTATCTGGGCGCCTGAGCGGAAGCAGTCGTTGCGTAGCGCACCCATCGTCAGACAGCCTTCGCCGCTGGCAGGGACTTTTCGAGAATTGCGCGCATCGCCGCGAGGCCAGGATCCTCCGCTCGATTCATGAGACCGATGAGCTGCGTCCAATGGTCGTCCGATGCGGTATCGAGGAAATTGCGAACGGCCGAGCCGACGATCTCGGCTGGCAAGCGACCGGACGCATCAGCAGCCGTAGCCAAACGGGTCAACAAGGCGGGCTCGTCGAATGCTGCGACGAGACCCATGGCGACTTTCGGATCTTCCAGCGAGGCTATGAGGTTTCCAAGCATCGCATCGTCCTCACTGCACCAACGGCGACGACGAGCCGTCGATATCAATGCCCCTGATATCCGCCTGACCGACAAGCAAAGAGACGTATTGCGCCGTCGCTTGCCGATTGACGTGCTCGCTCAAGTAAGCGGCGATGCGGTCCCGCACGACCTCGAACGGGAGCTGGCGGCCGTCGATCCGTCGCGTCAGGCGGATGAGATGGACGCCGTAACGTGTCTCGACCGGAGGCGAGATGTCACCGGGGACGAGATTAATCAGAGCGGCTTCGAATTCCGGCGTCGTATCGCCCGGCCCGATCTGACCGAGGCTGCCACCGATGGCCCCCGATGGGCAATCCGAGCAATCCTTCGCCAGCGCTGCGAAACCCTCCGGTGCAATTGCCATCTCCGATCTCAGAGCCAGCGCCTTTTCTCGCGCTGCGGCGAAAGCTTCGCTTTCATCGCGGCGTGCGCCGATGAGGATGTGATCGGCTTCGTAGAGCGATGGCGTCACGAAGCGGCGAAGATTGTTCTCGTAGAAGCGACGCAGCATCTCCTCGTCCGCCTCCGGCACACGGACTTCGCGTTCGATGAGGCCACGTACTAGCGCATCCTCATCGGTCTGCTGGCGCCCGTCCTGGTCGGTCCTTTGCTCCGCCGCGATATCGAGACGCCGTGCTTCCTGCAGGAGCAATTCGCGAATGACCAGCGCGCGCGTCGCCGCTTTCCAGCCCTCGCCCGGATTGCGAGCGGGAAAGTTCTGCACTTCGGCGGCGATGGCCTTACGCGAGATCGGCACACCATTGACGGTTACTGGCGGCATCGCCACGCGCTCGCGCGATGGAGTCGTGTCGGGCGTCGCCGGTCGGTGCTCATGCGGATGTTCGCAGGAAGGTGCGCGGCTGGCCCCGTGATCGATGATGAGAGCGGTCATGACTTACTCCGCAGGTTGGCGGGTGGGCGAGCAACTGCAGGCCGCACCGACGCTGGAGATCGAGCTGTTGACATGGGGGTGGGCAACCGTCGCCCCGCAAAACGCGTGCGCACCACCTGATAGCCGGGGCGACCGAGATACCAAATCGGGGCACTCCAGACATGGACCAGCCTTGTGAACGGGAAGACCAGGAAGATGGTCATACCGAACAGGAGATGCGCCTTGAAGATCGGGTTGACGTCGGCGACATAGGCTGCGGCCGCTGGCTGCAAGGTGAGAATTCCCTGAGCCCAGTTCATGAATTTCACCATCTCGTGGCCATCCATGTGACCGAGCGAGACGAAGATCGTGGAAAGGCCAAGAGTAAGTTGCAGCCAGAGCAGCAACAGAATGGCGATGTCGCCCGGAGCGGACGTGTTGCGGATGCGGGCATCGAACAGGCGACGATGAGCGAGAAGCGCGATGCCGATAAAGCAGGCGACGCCGGCAATGCCGCCGACTGTGATAGCGAGCCCCTGCTTGAAACTGTGGGAGATGCCGAGCGCGTCAAATACCCAGATCGGCGTCAACAGGCCGACGAAATGCCCGCCGAAGATCGCCAGGATACCGACATGGAAGAGATTGGAACCCCAGCGGAGCTGCCGCCGTCGCAGAAGCTGGGAGGAACCTGTCTTCCAGGTATACTGCTCGCGGTCGAAACGGATCAGACTCCCAAGCAGGAAGACGGTCAGGCAGAAATAGGGATACCAGCCAAAAAGCACGTCGTTGATTGCGTAGGACATCGCTTGCCTCCCGGTCAGGCCACGTTATGCCGCGCGTCGCGGTTCGCCGCGCGCATCTGGATTCTCAGCCGATCGACGGAACAGCCGTCGGTCGCATTTCCTGGACCGAAAGTGACAGCGGTTTCTTCCCAGGCGGCATCGATGGAAGCCAGGTCGTCGGGCTCGTCATCGATCTCGACCGTGTCGGCGATCGCAGCGGTTTCGTTTATGATCGAGAGCGCGACCGTGAACACGGCGGCATAACCTCCGGTTCGCTTGGCCAGCCTTTCCTCAAGCAGCGAGAAGATATGGGCGGTTTCCTTGAGCAGGCCACGCGCCTCCTCGAGCGGGCGAGCGGACAGAAACTCAAGAAAAAGCGGGATGAAATCGGGCAATTCGTTTGCCGCGATAAGAAGTCCGCCGCGTTGATAGTGCTCGAGCAGATCGACCATCGCCTGGCCGCGATCGCGGCTCTCGCCGTGGATATGTTCAAACAGATGCAGCGAGTGGCGACGCGTCTTGTCGAACAACTCCACGTAGCACTCCTGGAGATCGTACAGATCCAGTGTGCCCAGATCGGCAAGCAGAGGGCGCAGTTGCTCCCTTGCTTCGACCGATATCAGCCCCTCGGCCTCGATCGCCGCGGCAATTTCCGGGATTGCCGAGGAAAGGTCCTCCGTCGGATAGGCCAGGAGCGCCGAAAGCGCCTTAAACGTCCTGTTCGAGCGCGGCACCGTCATCACGCGATCTCCATCGGGTTGGTTGGTCGCTTGGTCTGCTTGGTGCCAAAGAGGTTCGTCTCCGTGGAGCCGCCGGAGCAGCCGTTTCCGAACGAGAAGCCGCAGGAGCCGCGCATGTCCTGGGCGTCCTCGCTCCATTCGCGGTGTGCCGTCGGGATGACGAACCGGTCCTCGTAGTTGGCGATCGCCATGACCTTGTACATTTCGTCGATGGCCGTGCCCGTCAGGCCGACCCGCGCCGCAATCGACTCGTCGAGGCGGCCGTCGATCGTCTTTGCCCGCATGTAGCTGCGCATCGCCAGCATGCGTTCGAGCGCGAGAGCGACAGGCTCCTCCTTGCCCGCGGTGAGCAGATTGGCGAGATACTGGAGCGGGATGCGCAGGCTGCGCACATCGGGCATGTCGCCGTCGACGCCCATTTTGCCTGCCGCGGCCGCTGATTGGATGGGCGAAAGCGGCGGCACGTACCAGACCATCGGCAAGGTGCGGTATTCCGGGTGCAGCGGGAAGGCGATTTTCCACTCCATCGCCATCTTCCAGACGGGCGACAGTTTCGCCGCTTCCAGCCAGTTGTCGGGTATCCCGTCAGCGCGAGCCTGGGCGATAACGGCCGGGTCGTTCGGATCGAGGAAAACGTCGAGCTGCGCCTGATAGAGATCTTTCTCATCCGGAGTGCTGGCGGCCGCCTCGATACGGTCCGCGTCGTAGAGGATCACGCCGAGATAGCGGATACGCCCGACGCAGGTTTCCGAACAGACCGTCGGCTGTCCCGCCTCGATGCGGGGGTAACAGAAGATGCACTTCTCCGATTTTCCCGACGACCAGTTGTAGTAGATCTTCTTGTAGGGGCAGCCAGAGACGCACATGCGCCAGCCACGGCATTTGTCCTGGTCGATCAGGACGATACCGTCCTCCTCGCGTTTATAGATCGCTCCCGATGGGCATACCGCCGCGCAGGTCGGGTTGAGGCAGTGCTCGCACAATCGCGGCAGATACATCATGAAGGTGTTTTCGAACTGACCATAGATATCCTTCTGGACACCCTCGAAATTCACGTCCTTCGAACGCTTCTCGAACTCGCCGCCGAGGATCTCCTCCCAGTTCGGTCCCCATTCAATCTTTTCCATCCGCTCGCCGGTGATCGCCGAACGCGGGCGGGCCGTGGGGAACGCCTTCGATTCCTTCGCCGTGTGCAGATGCTCGTAATCGAAGGTGAACGGCTCGTAGTAGTCGTCAATCTCCGGCAGGTCGGGGTTGGCGAAGATGTTGGCAAGGATGCGCCATTTGGCGCCCATCTTCGGCTCGATGCGGCCGTTCTTCTTGCGCCGCCATCCGCCGTTCCATTTCTTCTGGTTCTCCCACTCCTTGGGATAGCCGACACCGGGCTTGGTCTCGACATTGTTGAACCAGGCGTATTCGACGCCTTCCCGGTTGGTCCAGACGTTCTTGCAGGTGACGGAGCAGGTGTGGCACCCGATGCATTTATCGAGATTCAGCACCATCGCAATCTGAGCGCGGATTTTCATTCTGCAGCCTCCTTCGGCGCTTCGGATGCGAGCGGCCCTTCGAGCCAATCGACATTGGCCATCTTGCGGACGACGATGAATTCGTCGCGGTTTGAGCCCACGGTGCCGTAATAGTTGAAGCCATAAGACTGCTGGGCGTAGCCGCCGATCATGTGGGTAGGTTTCAGCACCGTTCTGGTGACCGAGTTGTGGATGCCGCCCCGATTGCCGGTCATCTCCGACCCCGGCGTGTTCACGATCTTTTCCTGGGCGTGATACATCATCATCATGCCCGGCTTGATGCGTTGGGAGACAACGGCACGCGCGGTGAGCGCGCCGTTGATGTTGAAGACCTCGACCCAGTCATTGTCGACCAGGCCGGCCGTCTTGGCATCGGTCTCGGAGATCCACACCACCGGGCCGCCGCGGTTGAGCGTCAGCATCAGCAGATTGTCCGTATAGGTGGAATGGATACCCCACTTCTGGTGGGGCGTGATGAAGTTGAGGACGATTTCCTTGTGCCCGTTGGGACGGACGTCCTTGATGCCCGGGATCGTCTTGAGATCGACTGGCGGCTTCCAGGTGACGAGCCCCTCGCCGAAGGCCCGCATCCACAGGTGATCCTGGTAGAGCTGCTGGCGGCCGGTCAATGTCCGCCACGGGATCAATTCGTGGACGTTGGTATAGCCGGCGTTGTAACAGACCTTCTCGCTTTCGATGCCGGACCATGTCGGTGAAGAGATGATCTTGCGCGGCTGCGCCTGAATATCGCGGAAGCGGATTTTTTCGTCTTCCTTCGGCAAGGCAAGGTGGGCGTGCTCTCGCCCGGTGATTTCCGACAAGGCTTCCCAGGCCTTGATCGCCACCTCGCCATTGGTCTCCGGCGCCAGCATGAGAATGACCTCGCAAGCGTCGATGTCGGTCTCGATCTTCGGCAAGCCCTTGCCCGCACCGTCGAGATGGACGCCGTTCAGCGCTCCGAGCGCCTCGACTTCGTGCTTGGTGTTCCAGGCGATGCCTTTGCCCCCGTTGCCGATTTTCGTCATCAACGGCCCCAGCGCCGTGAACTGGGCGTAGAGATTTGGATAGTCGCGGGTTACGAGCGTCACGGACGGCATGGTCTTGCCCGGGATTGGCTCGACTTCGCCGAGCTTCCAGTCCTTCACGTCGAAGGCCTGGGCCATCTCGGCGGGGCTGTCATGCTGGATCGGAGTGAGAACCACATCCTGCTCAACGCCTAACACCTCCTGGGATACTTCCGAGAAGGCTTTGGCGAGGCCCTTGTAAATCTCCCAGTCGGAGCGCGACTCCCAGGCAGGATCCACTGCCGCCGACAGCGGATGGATGAAGGGATGCATGTCGGACGTGTTGAGGTCGTTCTTCTCGTACCAGGTTGCCGTCGGCAGCACGATGTCGGAGTAGACGCAGGTGGTCGACATGCGGAAGTCGAGCGTGACCAGGAGGTCAAGTTTTCCCTGCGGTGCCGTCTCGTGCCAGACAACTTCAGTGTTGCGGACCGCCCCTTCCGCGCCGAGGTCCTTACCCATCACACCGTGGGTGGTGCCGAGCAAATGCTTGAGGAAATATTCGTGCCCCTTGCCTGATGAGCCGAGGAGATTTGAGCGCCAGACGAACATGTTGCGCGGCCAGTTGTCCGGATCGTCGGGATCATGACAGGAGAGTTCCAGTTCACCGGATTTCAGCGCCTTGACGACATAGTCCTTCGGCTCAAGGCCGGCGGCTTTGGCCTTGGCGGCGATCGTCAGCGGATTTTGCTTCAGCTGAGGTGCCGAGGGCAGCCAGCCCATACGCTCGGCGCGAACGTTGTAGTCGATGAAGCTCTTGTTCCAGTCCCCCTCTGGCGCGGTCGGCGACAGTATTTCAGCAGCCGTCAGGGTCTCATAGCGCCACTGGTCGGTCTGCGCATAGAAGAAGGACGTGGAATTCATGTGTCTAGGCGGACGGTTCCAATCGAGCCCGAACGCGAGCGGTGTCCAACCTGTCTGCGGGCGGAGTTTTTCCTGTCCCACATAATGTGACCAGCCCCCGCCCGATTGGCCGATGGCGCCGCAGAAAACCAGGAGATTGATGATCCCCCGGTAGGTCATGTCCATGTGGTACCAGTGGTTCACACCAGCGCCGAGGATCACCATCGAACGGCCGTTGGTCTTTTCCGCGTTGGTGGCAAATTCACGGGCAACCGTGATGATCGCATCGCGCTTTACCCCGGTAATGCGCTCCGCCCAGGCGGGCGTGAACGGCACGTCTTCGTCATAACTCTTGGCCGCGTGATCGCCGCCAAAGCCACGATCGAGACCATAATTGGCCATCATCAGGTCGTGCACGGTGGCGACTGCCACCTTGGAGCCATCGCAAAGCTTGATCCGCCGGACCGGAAGATTGCGGGTGAGAATTTCACCGTGATCGGTCGAGACAAAATGCTCGGTCGCGCGACCGCCGAAGTAGGGGAAATCGACAGCTGCAATCTCGGCTTTCTTGCCAGCAAGGGTCAGCTTGAGCCGAATGTCTTGGCCGCTACCGTCCTTTTCCTCAAGATTCCATTTGGCGCCCTCGCCCCAGCGATAGCCTATCGAACCGCGCGGCGAGACGAGTGCATCGGTGGCCTCGTCGATCGCGACCGTTTTCCATTCCGGATTGTTACTCTCGCCCAAACCGCCAGCGATCTCCGAGGTCCGCAGGAGCCGTTCGGGAACGAGCCGGCCGTCGCGTTCTGTCAGGCGAACCAGGAACGGCAGGTCGGTGTACTTGCGGGCGTAGTCGTCGAAATACGGGACCGTACGATCAAGGTAATATTCGCGAAGAATGACGTGGCCCATGGCCAATGCCAGTGCAGCGTCGGTCCCCTGCTTCGGGTTGAGCCAGATGTCGGCGAACTTGGTCGCCTCGGCGTAGTCCGGGCTGACGACCGCGCTCTTGGTGCCCTTGTAGCGAACTTCGGTATAGAAGTGCGCATCGGGTGTACGCGTCTGCGGCACGTTGGAACCCCAGACGATGATGAAGCCGGCATTGTACCAGTCCGCGCTTTCAGGAACGTCGGTCTGCTCGCCCCAGGTCTGGGGGCTCGCTGGCGGCAGATCGCAATACCAGTCGTAGAATGACATGCACACGCCACCCATCAGCGACAGGTAGCGCGAGCCCGCCGCATACGAGACCATCGACATGGCCGGGATCGGCGAGAAGCCGATGACACGGTCGGGACCATGAGCCTTTACCGTGTAGGCATTGGCCGCCGCGATGAGTTCGTTCACCTCGTCCCAGGTGGCGCGCACGAAGCCACCGTGGCCGCGGATGGAGATGTAGGATTGCCGCTTGTCAGCATCCTTGACGATCGAGGCCCATGCCGCGACGGGAGGCATAGTGGCGCGCGCGGCACGCCACAACTTCAGCAGCCGACCGCGGATCATCGGGTATTTCACCCGCGCGCCGGAATAAAGGTACCAGCTATATGAGGCACCGCGTGCGCAACCACGCGGCTCGTGGTTTGGCAGATCGGGCCGTGTGCGTGGATAGTCGGTCTGCTGTGTCTCCCAGGTGACGATGCCGCCTTTGACGTAGATCTTCCACGAGCAGGAGCCGGTGCAGTTCACGCCATGGGTGGAGCGCACGATCTTGTCGTGCTGCCAGCGCTTGCGGTAGCCGTCCTCCCAAGAGCGATCCTCATTGGTGACGATGCCGTGGCCGTCGGAGAAACTGTCGACGGTCTTGCGGAAGAAGGTTAGCCGGTCGAGAAAATGCGACATTGCTCTTGCCTCTGATTATTCGGCTACGGCCGGATGGACGGACGCGCCACGCTTGGCACGCTCGATGTCGTGAAGAAGGCCGCCCTTGCGGGTGTAGACGGCCCAAGTGATGACGAGGCAGCTGACGTAGAATATCAAGAACCCCCAGAGCGCGGCGCTCGGCCCGCCCGTCAAGGCGATCGAACTGCCGTAGCTCTTCGGGATGAAGAAGGCGCCGAAGGCTGCGATCGCTGACGTAAAGCCGGTGATGGCGGCGGACTCCTTCTCCGCCTGCCGACGGCGCGTCTCTGCATCTGCCGTGGGCATTAAGCGGCCCATCTCCTTGGCCATGATCACCGGGATCATCTGGAAGGTGGAGGCGTTGCCGACACCGGTGGCGAAGAACAGCAGCAGGAACGCGGCGAAGAAGCCAAGGAATGCACCAGGTTGATCCTTGATGCCGATGAACCACAAAACCCCTGCTGCACCCGCGATCATTAGGACGAAGACCCAGAAGGTGACGCGCGCGCCGCCATATTTGTCCGCCAGCCACCCGGTGCCCGAGCGCGACAGGGCGCCGACAAGCGGGCCAAGAAAGGCGAACTGAAGTGCGTTGACGTCTGGGAACAACATTTTCGTGAGCAGCGGGAATCCGGCCGAATAGCCGATGAAAGACCCAAAAGTTCCAGTGTAGAGCCAGCACATGATCCAATTGTGCCGGCGCTGGAAGATCACAGCCTGCTCCGTGAAGGATGCCTTGGCCGAAGCGATGTCGTTCATGCCGAACCAGGCCGCAAAAGCCGAGATCGCAATAAACGGCACGAATACGAAGCCGGCATTCTGCAGCCACAAGGGCGCCTCGCCCGTCGGTCCCTTGACCATGGCCGGATCGCCACCGAACCAGCCGAATATCCCGGCGGTGATTGCGAGCGGCACGACGAACTGGACGACGCTGACGCCGAGATTGCCAAGGCCGGCGTTAAGCGCAAGCGCATTGCCCTTTTCCGCCTTCGGGAAGAAGAAGGAGATATTGGCCATGGACGAGGCGAAGTTGCCGCCGCCAAGGCCGCAAAGCAACGCCAGCATCAACAGCACGACATAGGGCGTGTCAGGATTCTGCACTGCATAACCTATCCCGACCGCCGGGATGAGGAGCGACCAGGTCGTTAGGGTCGTCCAGAGCCTGCCGCCGAAAATCGGCACCATGAAGGAATAGAAGATGCGCAGCGTCGCGCCCGAGATTCCGGGCAGAGCTGCAAGCCAGAAGAGCTGGTCGGTGGTGAAGGTGAAGCCCACGAGCGGCAGCTTGGCGACGACGACGGACCATACCTGCCAGATGGCAAAAGAAAGGAGAAGCGCCGGGATCGAAAGCCATAGGTTGCGCCGTGCGATGCGGTGGCCGCTTTCAGCCCAGAATACCTTGTCCTCCGGACGCCAGTCGGTGAGAGCACCGCCCGATCGGGCTCCTATCACGGGCTTCGGCATGCCCTGCATTTCGGGGAACGGCGGGAGCTTGGCGAGGGCTTCGCCGGCGACCCCGCGTTCCATCTGGCGGATGGCGACGTGCATCCACAGGAGCGCACCAGTGACCAGGACAAAGAGTGCCATGAAACAACTTGTCCAAAGGCCGGTGAGGTCAAGCAGCAGGCCGAACAGGATCGGCAGAAGGAAGCCGCCCAGGCCACCGATCATCCCGACGAGACCGCCGACCGAACCTACATGGGCGGGATAGTAGACGGGGATGTGCTTGTAGACCGCGGCCTTGCCGAGAGCCATGAAGAAGCCGAGCACAAATATCGAGATGACGAAGCCGACGAGACTCATCTCCAGATGGAAAGAGGTCGCGCCCTTGAGGCCATGGACCACGTAGTCGGTCGGCGGATAGGACAGAATGAAGGTCGCCACGACCGAGACCAGGAAGGTCCAGTAGAGCACGCGCCGCGCGCCAAAGCTGTCAGAAAGGTGTCCGCCATAGGCCCGAAAGAGGCTCGCCGGCACCGAGAAGAAGGCTGCGATCATGCCGGCTGTCTTGATGTCGAGGCCGTAGACGTTGATGAGATATTGCGGCAGCCACAGCGCGAGCGCGACAAAGGCGCCGAAGACGAAGAAATAATAGAGCGCGAAGCGCCAGATCTGCACATTCTTCAGGGGTTCAAGTTCGAGCCAGGCACTTTTCGGCTTTATGCCGGACCGCCGCCGCTCGACAATAATGGGGTCGTCCTCCGTCGTTAGCCAGAAGATGACGGCCATGACTACGAGGGCTGCTGCCCAGACTTGCGCGACGACCTGCCATCCAAAGGCGACGAGCACGAAAGGAGCGAGAAACTTGGTGACTGCGGCACCGACATTGCCGGCGCCGAAGATGCCAAGCGCTGTCCCTTGCCTTTCCGGCGGGAACCAGCGCGACACATAGGCAACACCGACTGCAAACGAGCCGCCGGCTATGCCAACGCCGAGGGCGGCCACCAGCATTTGCGGATAGGTGTGAGCATAGGACAGCAGAAAGGTCGCGACGGCGGCGGCGAGCATGTTCGCCGTGAAGACGATCCGGCCGCCATAGCGGTCCGTCCAGATACCCAGCACGACCCTAATGAGAGAGCCCGTAAGAATTGGCGTGCCGACAAGCAAACCGAATTGCGTTTCGCTGAGGCCAAGTTCCTGGCGCATGCGAATGCCGATGATGGAGAAGATGGTCCAGACCGCGAAGCAGACCGTAAATGCGGCCGTGCTTGCACCCAGGATCTGACCGGACTTCGGATACGCGGTCGTTTGCATCGTCGACGGCCCCTTCGACCATTGGTCCCTTAGGAGCGGAACCGGTCCGCCCGAAGCCAAAATGGCCAAGCTGGCGGCCTGCTACATTGATCTAGGTCAAAGACTGCTGTGACTTTTGTCACGAATTATGCGGCCGTGATTGGGAGAGCCTCGATCGAGGAGACAATCTGTTGCATGGAATGACGGACAAGGAAGTGGAACCGGACGCGTTGCCGCTGTTTCGGGCGCTATCCTCATCCAAGCGATCCGACCTGCTGCGAAACGCCATGGTCCACGGCGTGGCCTCCGGCACCGTCTTGTTCGAGCAAGGTGATGTGCCGAACTTCCAACTCATCGTTCTGTCGGGATCAGTCCAGTTGTTTGGACGATCCAACGAAGGCCGTGAAGTGCTGATCGAGGCCGTTCGGGCCCCTGACCTCATCATCCCTGCCGCTGTCGTGACAGGTGCACCCTACCTCATGCAGGCACGCGTACCTGAGCCCTCGCGCTTTCTGTTGATTCATGCGGCGGTGTTTCGCACAGCTGTGGAGGCAGACCCTTTGTTGGCACATGCGGTCATCGGAAGCCTCGCACAACAATTTCGACGCATGGTCCGGCAGGTTAAGAGCCTCAAATTAAGATCCTCGACCCAGCGTGTCGGATGCTATGTCCTGGCCCTTTCGAAGCGGCAGGGCACGCCGGATCGAGCCGTTCTGCCATTTGAGAAGACACTCATCGCTTCGGAGCTCGGCATAACCCGCGAATCCTTTTCGCGTGCGCTCGCGAAGCTCGGGAGATCGAGCATTAGGGTAAACGGGCAGACGATAGCGATCCTTGACGCTCCCGGCCTTGCTGCAGAATGCAAACCCGACCCGCTTATCGACGGGGCAGATATCGATGACTTCATAGTCTGATTGACCGAAGTCGCGGCAATCACTGCTTTTGGTTGATCCAAGTCAACGCCTGTCCGTCACTCTTGCCGTCACCTCAACCAGTTGAGGAAGGAGAACAGGTGTGCCAACGGACAGCTCGACGATCACCATCTTAGTGTTGGATGTCTTTGCCTTCCTCGCTGTGCTGGCTTACGCCTCTTTCGAATCGCGTCATAAATCACGCAAACAGCGCCGTGCGCTGATCAAAATGGATTTGGACGAGAAACCTCGCCAGAATTCAGTCAAGCCGAAAGCCTGAAGCGCCAAATATGAGATGGCGACCTGTTATCAGGGGAACCTTGAGGATAGGTCCTTGCTCATCCCAGTCCTGCACCGGCGGCCCTGCAACGTACGGATGCATCTTCAACATGGTCTGCCAGATGGTGGGAAAGTCCGCACCTTTGCTGCGCGTAAAGTTGCACTCCCTGACAAGCCTGGAAACGACATCGGCCATTGGGGGGGCGACCTCTTCGATAAACTGCTGAATCTTCGAAGACACTTTGATCTCGGCCACCCCATTGATCTCGATCAAATGAGCGGACATTTCTCGCCCGAGCGGCCTAACTTCACTCGCGTCTTTGATGCGCATCAAGGACGCAACTGCCATCGGCTGCCATTGTGTTGGCGATGAAGCGGAGTTCCATCCTATCGAAAAAAAACTCGAGATTGCAGGCAACACATGACCACGAACAGCAACGGCACTCTTACCACACGCACTGGATTTCGCTTCGAGGTGCGCCGCGCACGGCCCGAAGACGAGCCTGCTTTGGCAGAGTTCTTTACCCATGTGACGCCGGATGATTTGCGGTTTCGCTTTCTCGGCGGGTTGAAGGTGGTCTCACACGAGCGGCTCGTCGCGATGACGCGCTCCGATGATGCAGATATACACAACTTCCTTGCCTTTTCGGTGAACGGGTTGCTGGTCGCTGTTGCGATGTTGGCATGCGATCAGCCTCGTCGGCACGGAGAAGTCGCTATCTGCACTCGGGAAGATCACAAGCACCTGGGCGTCAGCTGGGAGTTGCTCTCTTACATCGCAAAATATGCTGAGGAGCTAGGCCTCGACACCATCGAGTCGATCGAGAGCCGCGAAAACCGCGCCGCTATCGAACTCGAGCGCGATATGGGCTTCACTGTGACGGCCTACCCCGATGATCCGACGCTTGTTCTGGTTCGGCGACAGCTGGGTTGCACAGCAGCTTCTTGAAGCAGCGGTCAGCAGAACACCCGTCGAGTTGGGGATGAACATGGGACCATTTCGCAACCGGCGCGATCGGTGGAAATCAGAGGCGGCCCCCAGTTTCAATAAAACGTTGTGTTCTTTGCGCTGGCGCAAAGAAGCGGCTGATCCCGCAAATAAGTAGACAATTGCGATCATGTTTGTCGGTTCACCTGACCCGGTTCCGGGATTTGTCGGAACCCGTTTCGTTGCCGATCCGGAAATATCAGCCGAAGGCAAAGATCGTCGCCGTCGATAGCAAGGAGCAGTCATGTCTCGTCAGTTGATCTTATTTTCATCCATCGCAGCTCTTCTGGTAACCGCTTCAGGAGCTTGCGCGCTGGAATACCCCATTGGCGAACCTAAACTCATGAACGGCATGGAGGTTGCCGCCGTCTATCTGCAGCCGATCGAGATGGAGCCAGCTCACATCATGAGACCCGCGGCCGATTCCGATATGCATCTGGAGGCCGATATCCATGCCACGCGTGACAATGCCAATGGCTTTGCCGAAGGCGATTGGATCCCCAACCTTAGAATCGAATATGTGCTGACCAAGCTCGATGGGAATCAGAAGGTGGGCGGCGTTTTCATGCCCATGGTCGCCAGCGACGGTCCGCATTATGGCGACAACGTGAAGCTGATGGGACCAGGCAAATACAGCCTTCAGTTTAGCGTTGCCTCGGAAGGGCCCGACGCGTCCTCGCATTTCGGAAGACATGTCGACAAGGAGACGGGTGTCGGAGCGTGGCCTGAGACCTTTCACGTCGAATACGAATTCACCTATGCCGGCGTCGGCAAGAAGGGCGGTTACTAGACCTGGGTCAGCTGCCACTTCGAAATTTGTATTAGCTCATTCTGCATTGTCGCCTTCCGGCTCGTTGAGTGCAACGCAGAGCGGCAAAACAGGACGGACAGCCGAAAATGACCCTTTTCCCCCATCCGACACTGGTCGCCATCGCGGTCTGCCTTCTGGCAAACGCGCATCCGGCGGCCGCTGATGAAAATCCGACCTTTGTCATCGAGCTCAGCGACGGCGCGATCGCGCCGCGATCGATCGAGGTGCCGGCCAATGCGCGCTTCAAACTGGAGCTTCGCAATACCGGCTCCAGTCCTGTCGAGTTCGAAAGCGTTGAGCTGCGCAAGGAGAAGGTGCTGGGACCCGGCGTGACATCCTTCGTCGTCATCCTGCGTCTCAATCCCGGCGAGTATCGCTTCTTCGACGATTTTCATCCCGGCATGCCGCCCGCCATGCTCATCGCCAAGGAGCCTGCGATCCAATGACCGCTCTCTTCGGACAGGTCGCCTTCGTGGTTTGGCGCGAGAGCATAGAGGCACTTCTGGTCGTCGGCATTCTGCAGGGATGGCTGACACATCACGCTGGCGCGAGAGCCACAACCGGACGATATTTCCTTTGGGCCGGCGTCGCCGCAGGCATCGCCGGGGCCGCACTTCTGGCTTTGGTCATCCTGTCCTTGGCGAGCCTGCTCAAAGGAGACCGAGAAGATTATTTTCAGATCGCCATGGCCGGACTGGCCGCCTTACTCATACTGCAGATGGTCGTCTGGATGCACAGGCAAGGCAGGGGGCTGAAGCAAGAACTTGAACGCGGCGCAGAGCGCGCGCTGACTGGCCGCAACTGGTTGGGCCTTTTCTTCCTGGCTGCTATCGCGGTGATGCGGGAAGGCAGTGAAACGGTTGTTTTCCTCTACGGCCTCTTGGCATCGGCGAGCGAAACGGCGCTGCCCGGGACCCTTGCGGCCGTCGTAGCGGGGTTTGCTTTTGCTGCCGCATTCTATTGGCTGATTCAAGTGGCCGCCAGGCGCTTCCCCTGGTCTATATTCTTCCGCGCCACGGAAATCCTTCTGTTGGCGCTGGCCGCATCATTATTGATGGCTGCTCTTGACCGCGCCATGGGGCTGGAACTCATTCCGCCGCTCTCCGGATCGCTGTGGGACACGTCCTGGCTTCTGGACGATACGGGCAGGCTTGGCGGCATTGTTGCTGCCATGACAGGCTATCGCGCCCGGCCCGAACTGATGACGGTCCTCGTTTACGCGCTTTACTGGATCGCCGCCGTCGCACTGCTGCGATCAGGGCGGCCTCATCCCGCAGAACGCGCGCCATGACGATACGGGTCGCGCCGCAACGACACGTTCAGCCCGTCCCGCCGAGCGACGTCTGGCAGAGTCTCGGGGATTGGCTGCAGCGCAATCAACGGTCGATCCGGATCGCACAATGGTCCGTCGTGCTGATCTACGCCATCCTGCTCGTCGTTCCCGTCTTCCTGCCTCTTCCGGACGACATGGCCTATTTGTGGAGCAATTTCACCCGCTTTGCGCAGTTTGCCTTCTGGGGTGTCTGGTGGCCGCTCGTGCTCTTGAGCACCGCGCTGGTCGGACGGATGTGGTGTGGTATTCTCTGTCCGGAAGGAGCGATAACCGAATTCGTCAGCGGACGTGGGCTTGGGAGAGCGATCCCGCGCTGGATGATGTGGCCCGGCTGGCCCACGATCGCCTTCGCCTGCACAACGTTGTACGGCCAGATGACGAGCGTCTACCAGTACCCCCGTCCAACGCTCCTGATTCTCGGAGGCTCGACGTTGGCGGCCGCCGTGATCGGCTACCTCTACGGGCGCAACAAGCGCGTGTGGTGCCGCTATCTCTGTCCGGTCAGCGGTGTCTTTGGCCTACTGGCTAAGCTGGCTCCGCTGCATTTCCGTGTAGATCCGCCGCTCTGGCAACAGTCCCAGCTCTCCGAGATTAAGCCGGGGGCTGTCAACTGTGCGCCGCTGGTGCCGTTCCGGACCATGCGCGGTGCCGCCGACTGTCACATGTGCGGACGGTGCAGCGGTTTTCGTGGAGCAATCCGTCTGGCTTGCCGATCGCCGAACCATGAGATCATTCATGTTGCCGGGAACGTGGCCAAACCCTGGGAGACGATACTGATCGTCTTCGGCCTCATGGGTCTGGCCGTTGGCGCATTTCAATGGTCTGTCAGTCCCTGGTTCGTTGCCGCCAAGCAGTGGATAGCGGAGCGGCTGGTCGATAGCGGGGTGGTCTGGCCGCTCGAAGCCACAGCCCCTTGGTGGGTGCTAACCAATTATCCTCAGAGGAGCGATGTGATGACGCTCCTCGACGGAGCGCTGCTCGTCGCCTATGTGCTTGCGACGGCCCTCGCCTGCGGTGGGTTGACGACGTCAATGCTGGCCTTTGCCACGCGCAGCCTTGGTCTCTGGCAGCCCGCGCGATTCCATCACCTTGCCCAGGCACTGATACCCTTGGCTGGCGTCGGGGTCTTTCTCGGCCTTTCCGCACTCACGGTCAGTCAACTCCGTTCGGACGGCATTGAACTTCCATTCGTCGGCCCGCTTCGTGCGATGATGCTCGTGCTTGCGACTATCTGGTCCGGAGTGCTGTGTTGGCAGGTGACGGGTCTCTATAATCGGGAACTTGGCCGACGAGTGCTCGCAATATCCTTCGTCGGGTTGGCCATGATCGTCACCGACGCCGACTGGCTTCTGCTTTTCTGGGTCTGGTAAGCCGGCGTTGCCTCATATTTGCGGTATGAGCATTCGACGGAATGCAACCAGGAACAGGCCGAAGGCGACAACCCACAGGGTGCCTGAAAGACTCGTTAAAGGACCGCCGTCGCCGGGCAACAATTCGACCAGGAGGCGCGACAGGCAGCAAATCGTCATCGCTACAAACGCGCCGGTCGCCGGAACAGAAGACGCGAAGGCGCGGCGGCTGTGCTTGCGGATCATGCTCGCCATGATGGCGAGAGCCATCGTGCCGATGGCGCCGATCGTCCAAGCATGAACGGCAGCGGCCTGCCCCAGCCTTGCAGGCGCGAAAATGTGGATCGCCAGAAGCCCGAAACCGACGGTGATCCAGCCGTACCCAATATGAAGAGCGAGAACTGACGACGACGCCACCATCCGCCATCCCCTCCACTGGGCGACTCGCATCACCTGACTGCAGGCGGCAAGGGCGCAGGCAAGGCCGGTGAATTGTGCCTGCGGCGCAACAACCCACGAACCAAGGGCGCATGCCGCCACGACCGCTGCCGCGTACTCAAAAACAGCGGAGCGATCGATGAAGATCCGGCCGCCGGCGCTTTCGACGTAAGCCATGGTCAAAGCCGGCACGACCCGTCCTCCGATGATCATGAGGAGGCCGATGATCGAAGCCAGGGCTAGTCGCAGTGCAAATTCTGCCTGGTAGGACGCTGCTGCGAGCACGTTGCTGCCATAGAAGATAAGCAGCAGAAACACTATCTTCAGGTTGCGGCGGTCGCGACTGGCGATCACTTGGCCCGCCGCGATCAAGAGGAGCGTCAGCACCAAAAGCGCCGAGAGGGCAAGCCCGGCCGAATGCGACAGGAACAGGAAAGTCCCCCGGCTGCACAGCCATAGAGCAACCAGCAAAAGCGTGGTGAGCGGCGTCACTGCACGTCGTCCTGTCCATCGGGGCAGCGCCGTCAACAGAAAGCCAGTCAAAATGGCTGGAACCATCCCGAACAGAAGCACGTCGCGATGCCAATCGCCGCGAGAAATCTCGGTCGGGCCGATGCCCGGTATTCCGAACGCCGATGGCAGCCAAACCGCCGCGCCTACAATCGCGTCCAGCCCGGCGATAAGAAAAAATGGCCGAAACGGCGCCGACGTCTGCTTCTGCTGCGCATCGAAAGTGAGCGCACTCCCTTCTGTAGCCATGCAAGAATTCCTCTACGGGGATGACTGACACAGCATCCTCGTGCCGCTTCGCAACCCGAATGATCGGCGGTCGGAAAAACCTCAATCCGAAGGCAATACCGTCGATGATCGATCTCCGTGTTTGCTCCAGCGCAAACAGGCTGCAAAATGGTCGATTATAATCAAAACAATTTTCGAGACCGCGTTTGCCGACTGGCAAGGCGCGCGGCGTCTGTTCGCGTTGCGACCGGCTGCGAAACGTCTGCCCTAGGAGCGAAGAAGATGAAACAAAACGTTCCATTGAGTAGTGTTGATGACGGTTCCCGGCGCTTTGCTGACATGGCCGTTGTCGGGAGGCTGGCAAATTTGATCAAGGACGCCCGGCTCGATTGTGAGTGCCGTTCCAGGCTCGACGAGACGCTGGCGCGATTTACGGCTCTGGAAGTCCGGCGCGCGGCACGCGAACATCTTGCCAACGCCCGCAGTCAACGCGAGCGCATCGAAGCCATTCTCTTCTTCCTGCAGGATCTCGATGAAATGGGCGCAGCCGAACGGGATCGCAGCGTCTACATGGATCTCGCACTCCTGTTTGACGATATCGCGAGCACCGCAAAGGAGGGTGCATTTTCGATGCGGCAACTCAGTTTATCCCCGGTGCAGACGGGGCCATAGGTGATCAGCCGCAAGAGCTGGTGAAGGCCGACCCGGTTCCGCCGATCGCGGTCCGAACAGAGCCCGCGGCCACCTCCGGCATGGGTGAAACTCAACACATTTCACAAAGGAGAAATCGCGTGAAGAAATGCATGATGCCAACAGTCGCCATGGTCCTCTTCGCCGCCCCGGCGCTTGCCGCAGGAATGCATTCCGGCACTGAGGGCGGCCATGAACTGATGACTATCGGTCAGCCGGGCATGGCTGCCAAAGCAGCCCGTACCATCAGGATAAGCATGATCGAGAACGAAGATGGATCGATGGCGTTCGATCCGGTTTCAGTCACCGTAAAAAGAGGCGAGACAGTGCGTCTCGCCTTCACCAATGAAGGCGAATACGACCACGAATTTGTCATGGATACGCATGAGCAGGTGATGGAGCATAAGGTCGGGATGGAGAGGCTTCCCGACATGGAACACGCCGACCTCAATGCGATTCGCATCGGTCCCCAAGGAAAGGGCGAGATCGTCTGGGCCTTCACAAGCGTCGGCAGGTTCGAGTTTGCCTGCCTGATACCGGGTCATTATGAGCTTGGAATGAAGGGGGCCCTCACGGTCACTGCCAACTGAGTCTTGAGGTGACCAGATCGGTTGATCGGCGTGTGCGACCTCATTTCGTAGAGCTCGACATCACTGCGCAGGTTGAGGTCTTCCTATCTCGATCAGCCATTCTGGCGGCCCCGGTCTAAGGCAAACCCAGATGTGTTCGCCAGCAAAGAACGCTTCGAACTGACGCCTGAGTTTATCAGGATCAAAATCGAGAACGACCACGAATGTCTGACCGGGTTTGAGTCCGTCGAACATTGACAATACAGCGGACTGCTTCCTTTCAGGTGGAAGTTTCCGTACGTCATATGTCGCGCCTTTCGACGTCTGAAAATTCATTGCTATCCTTGCACGTTGAGCCAATCCATCAGGATGATCACGCGGCGACGACTTTCTTTTCGCCCCAACGCGTGAGCTTTTCGCCCGGGTCGACGCCCGCCCAGCCAACCAGTCGGGCAGCCATCTCGACCACCATTTCCTCAATCGAGGCCAGCTTGACATAGAACGGCGGTACTGGCGGTGCGATGATCGCCCCCATCCGTGCCAGCCTGAGCATCGCGTCAAGGTGCCCTTCGTGGAGCGGCGCCTCGCGCGGCACGATGACCAGCCGGCGCTTTTCCTTGAGAACGACATCGGCGGCCCTTGTAAGAAGGTTGTCGCCCAACCCATGCGCCATGGCCGCCAAGGTCCGCATCGAACAGGGAACGACGATCATGCCATCCGTTCTGAAAGAGCCGCTGGCAATGGGTGCGGCTAAGTCCTGATAGGAATATGCGTGGTTGGCGACAGACGTCAGTTGGGCAAGACCGTCGGAGCCGAGTTCATGGGGGATGGCCAATCGCGCGCCCTTGGAGACGACGAGATGCGTCTCCACCCCGGCCCTGACCAACTGACGTATCGTCTCCAGCGCAAGCACTGCGCCGGATGCACCTGTGACGCCGACTATCAACCGTTTGGTCATTGTTGCCTCTGAGCGATCGTTTGCGAAAAAAGCTCGTTCCATCGTTGGGATACCTGCTCCTCGATATCGGCTGACATGGTCAGCTCCTTTCCCCATTCGCGGGAAGTTTCCGATCCAATCTTGCGCGTCGCATCGAACCCGATCTTTCCTCCAAGCCCCTCGAGCGGTGACGCGAAATCAAGCTGGTCGATAGGGGTCCGGTCCACCTGCATCAGATCGCGCGAGGGATCCATGCGGGTGGCGACCGCCCACATCACGTCCGGCCATGATCGAATGTCGATGTCGTCATCCACCACGACGATCATCTTGGTCATCGAGAACTGCGGCAGCAGGGACCAGAACCCCATCATCACGCGTCTGGCTTGTCCGGTATATTTCTTGGCGATCGAGATAACGGCAATCCTGTAGGAGCAGGCTTCGGGTGGAAGCCACACGTCGATGATTTCCGGTATCTGCTGGCGCAGGAGTGGCTTGTACACATCGAGCAGTGCCTCGCCGAGAACCGAGGGCTCGTCGGGCGCGCGTCCGGTGAACGTGGTCAGGTAATTTGCCCCGTCGCGAACGCGAACGCGCTTGAGGTTGAATACGGGGTATCGTTCCGCCGCGTTGTAATATCCGGTGTGATCGCCGAAAGGGCCCTCCAGCGCTGTCTCTGTTGAAGAGACGGCACCTTCAAGCACGATTTCCGCACTGGCAGGCACGTGAAGAATAATGCTTTTGCATGGCGCCAACCCGACACGGCGGTTGTTGATCATCCCGGACAGTGCCAGCTCCGACACGCCTTCAGGCGCCGGCATCACCGACGCGATCAGCGTCGCGGGATCCGCCCCGATGACGACCGCCACCGGCATCTCAAGACCCCTCGCCTGCCATATACGATGGTGGGCGGCGCCACCTCGCATGGGCAGCCATCGTATGATGGCCCGATCACGAGCAAGCACCTGCATGCGATATATGCCCAGATTGTATGTGCTCGGGTCGTCCTCGCCAGGCGGGCGAGTAATGACCACTGGCCACGTTATGAGGGGGCCGGCGTCTCCCGGCCAACATGTCTGGACAGGAAGAAGCGAAAAATCGGGATCGGCGTCCCGCCACTCTCTGGGTGGGGAGACGATCTTCGGCCGCGCCACGAGTGCACCGCGCGCCGCAGGAAGCATCTGTCGGGCCTGACGAAGGTTCTGCGGGGCCTGGGGCGATCTCATCCATGCAAGGAGTGCGCCGAGGGTTTCCAGCCCGTGAAGGTCGGTGCCAAGGCCCCAGGCGACACGTTCCCGGGTGCCGAAAAGATTTGCTACGACGGGAAAGGCTGACTTAACGCCGCGATCGTCAACAGGCGTGGTCAGGCGAAGCGCTGGGCCTTTCGAGGCAATCACCCGCCTGTGTATCTCGGTCAGTTCGAGCCGTGTCGAAACAGGCGCCCCGACGTCCTGTAGTTGTCCATTCCGCTCCAGGTACGAAAGGAATGAGCCGAGGTCCGAAAACGACGGGAGACAGCGGTGATGCATGGCGAAATCCGGCTCGACCGGATCGTCGGGCGAGCAATTTTGCCATGAGCGCTGACGAGAAACTTTGCGCTAGCGCAAAGAGCGAACGATCCGCCCCCGCTATTTTCCCATCTCACATCACTTCCGAGGAAGGCGATCGAGGCAAAGGGGATTTCACATGGCAGGCAATCTCATCAGCGAAACTGTCGGAGCTTGGCGGTCCGTTATTTCCCTTCTTGCGGACCGGCGGCGGAGCAGGGCAGCGACAAGAGAATTTTGGGCAATGGGTTGGGATGAGTGCACAGGCATCTTGAATGACATCGGTCTGACGCAAGGCGAATTCGACGCAGCCATGCAACTGCCGTACGCCTCGGAAGACATGCTGACACCAGCGATGCTCTCAATTGGCATCGATCCGGACACCTTTGATTCGCGGCAGATCGCGCGGGACCGCTTGATGTCACGGACCTGCATTACATGCCCGCATCGTCGCCAGTGTCATAGTCACATGGCCGCCTTCGATTTCGAAAGCCATTATCAGGATTTCTGTCCGAATAGGGGCAATTTTGCAGAGCTGCTCGGCAAAAGGCGCCCCATCCTCTCTCTCGTAAAATCCTCTTGAGCGACCCCCATACGGACAGGATGCATTGAATGGCGACGGGAAACACGGAACCGACATTGCCGGCGGTCGTTCGCCATCTTTTCCCGGCCTTCGCCGGCTGGCCACTCGGCCCGCTGCTCACGCAGTCCTTACGCTCTTTGGCCGGGCGACAGCCCCGATTGTTCGACCGCTTGGGCGAACATCGAACAGCTTGCTATTTCATCGACCCGATCGACCTCGCCTTCGCATTTACCATCGTACCGGACGCAGAGCGCTCGATCGTTCGTGTCGTCAGGAAAAGTGAGGCCGCGACATCAAGCGTCCAGATCAGGGGACCTATTCTGACACTGTTGAGCCTGCTCGACGGCACGCTTGATGGCGACGCGCTTTTCTTCAGCCGGATCATCTCGATCAGCGGCCGCACGGAGGCGGTGCTCGCGCTGAGGAACACGATCGAGGATGCCGAGCTTCGCCCGGCGGATCTGCTCGGCTTGCGCGGCGCACTGGCTCGTCTCGCCGATACGGGCATTCTCGGCGCATTGAGCGTCGCGCGCCAAATGACCAATCGAAATTCCAGACGCGAGGCGCCAGAGGCATGACAAGAGGACGCATGGAGCTTGTCTGCCCGGCCGGAACCCCCGCTACGTTGAGGGCAGCCGTTCAGGCAGGCGCGGACGCAGTGTATTGCGGATTTCGCGACGAAACGAATGCCCGGAATTTCCCGGGACTCAACTTCTCCGGGGAAGAACTGGCCGAGGGCGTCCGCTTCGCGGATGACCACGGCAGCAAGGTTCTGGTCGCTATCAACACCTTCGCGCGGGTCAATGATGTCGACCTTTGGAAGAAGGCCGCGGACACGGCGGCCGAATGCGGCGCAAACGCGATCATCGCGGCGGACATCGCCGTCCTCGATCACGTCGCGAAAAACCATAAGCAAGTTCGTCTTCATCTCTCCGTACAGGCCGCGGCCGCGACGCCGGAAGCAATCGGATTCTACGCGACCAGTTTCGGCATCCGTCGCGTCGTCCTGCCGCGGGTACTTTCGATCCAGGAGATCGCGGCGCTCAATCGTGCGATCGACGTGGAAACGGAAGCATTCGTGTTCGGCGGCCTTTGCGTGATGATCGAAGGCCGATGCTATCTCTCTTCATACGCGACAGGAAAATCGCCAAATCTGAATGGCGTCTGTTCGCCACCCGAAATGGTGAGTTACGACGACGAGCCGAACAGCACGGCGGCACGGCTTTCAGGGTTCACGATCGAGCGCTATCAGCCTGGCGAGCCAGTAGGCTACCCCACTTTGTGCAAGGGCAAGTTCAAGGCTGGCGGCAAGACCTCCTATTTGTTCGAGGATCCCGTCAGCCTGAACGCCGGCGGGATGATTGCCGGGTTGAAAGCCGCCGGCGTAACCGCCTTGAAGATCGAAGGACGCCAGCGTGGCAAAGGTTACGTCACGGAAGTGGTCCGTGCCTTCCGGAAGGCCGTTGACGCGGTCGAGCAAGGTGGCGACGCGATCGAGATCGATCGGATTCTTGCCGGCCAGTCGGAAGGCGCCCGGCAGACGGTAGGAGCCTTCAGCAAGAAATGGAGATAGGACTGTGCCTGAAATCGCGTTGACGCTTGGGCCCGTGTTCTTCCACTGGTCGCCCGACCGCCTCTTGGACTTCTACCGCAGGATAGCAGACGAGGCTCCGATCGACCGCGTCCATGTCGGCGAAGTCGTATGCGGCAAGCGGATGCCGTTTTCGGATCCGGCATGGCCCGAGATCATCGAACGCCTCGAGCGTGCGGGAAAGGAAGTGGTGCTGTCCACGCTGGCGGCGGCGGCAACCGTTCGAGAGCGCAGAAGCATCGCGGACCTCTGCACCGACGAGCGGCTGGTCGAGATCAACGACGTCACCGCCCTGCCGTCACGCTCCGGCAAGCCCTTCGTGACCGGTCCGTTCCTGAACGTCTATAATGAGGCTTCGGCTCAGTTCCTGATCCAGCGCGGTGCTCGAACGATTTGCCCGCCCGTGGAATTGTCGCTCGCCGCTGTCGGCGGCATAGCGGGCGCATGTCCCGAGGCGGAATTCGAGATTTTCGTCTTCGGTCGGCTGCCGCTGGCGCTTTCCGGCCGATGCTATCACGCACGCATCCACGGCCTTCATAAGGATTCCTGCCAGTTTACCTGCGAAAGAGACCCGGATGGTCTTGCCGTAGACACGCTCGACGACCAGCAGTTCCTCGCGATCAATGGCGTGCAGACGCTCTCTAACCAGGTGCAGGCCTTCTGCCCCGCACCCGCGGATCTCACCTCCAGAGGCGTTCGGCGTATCCGTCTGTCTCCGCACACGTGCGATATGGTCGAGGTGGCAAAGACGTACAGAGCGCTTGTCGACGGCAGAGACGATCCCGAGGGTGCTCGCTTTGTCCTTTCGTGCCTCGATTTGCCCGGCACGCTGGTCGATGGATACTCCCATGCCAAGCCCGGATGGCAGGCGACCGCTTCAATCTGAAGAAGACGATCGAACGGAAAAATGACTCAGATTGCAATCGTCACGGTGTCGGACCGTGCAAGCCGCGGCGACTACGAAGATCTTGGCGGGCCCGCCATCGAGCGCTGGCTTCGCGATGTCTTGGCAACACCCTGTGATTTCGTCCGCCGCATTGTCCCAGACGGACTGGAGAGCGTCCGGGATGTGCTTATCGAGCTTTGCGACCAGCACGGGGTCGATCTTGTCCTCACAACTGGAGGAACCGGTCCTTCTCCTCGGGATCTGACTCCCGAAGCCATGCAGCAGGTCATCACCAAGGAGCTTCTTGGTTTTGGGGAGCTCATGAGGCAGGCCAGCTTGCGGCATGTGCGCACCGCAATCCTTTCGCGACAGACCGCCGGAGTGCGCGGCCGTTCGCTGATTATTAATCTGCCAGGTAAGCCAGCCTCGATCGATGTGTGCTTGGACGCCGTCTTTCCTGCAGTGCCGTACTGCCTCGAACTGATCGGAGCAGCGCCAATCATACCGAATCCAGCGTTGTTCGGATGATCTCGCGCCGACAGGGCCTTTAGAGGCGCGTAGCTAGGCGGCGAAGCGATTTGCGGGCGTGCGAAAGTTGGAGCACAGTTTCGGCGAGTGGCGATTTTCGCGATCGATACCTTCTCTCAGCGGTCCGAACTATGTTCGGGCAATTGCTGCCAAGCAACAACCTCGTCGTGTTTCGCAAAATAATCACGTGCGCGCGAAAGCACATCCGCGTCTGTGGGCACATCTATCGCCTCCACCCCTACGACGCGACTTTCCAACTTCTGATGGCAAATGTACATGAGCAGCCCAAAACAGCTCGACCTATTTCCTAAGATTAACCATTCCAAGCTGCCGTCCAGAGAGCGAACGACGTCGCGAAAGAAATCGTGCCTCTCAGTGCCCTTCCCTTTCTGACCATCGCAGCTTCTTATCAGGCGACGATCGTGAATAATCCTAGTCTCGACGTCGTTTTTCATGAACCCTTTAAGTAAAAATACCTTCGCCTCTCGAAATCCTAGCAATACAACAGCCTGATTGACTGGCATGTCGGTATCCTCATCTAGCGACTTTAACGCAATTCAAATTGCTATGCTGGCAACGAATGTTCTATGTTGGCCACGGGAAGTGGGCTGCGTCTGGCCAACTCGAAACGGATAACCTTCCGAGAGTTGCACCCGACAGCGCTGCGCAGTGTTTCCCATTTGCCGCCCTCTCAACCCACCGAGGCAAGGATGCGTTCTGGCGAAAGCGGCAGATCTGTCAGTTCGGTGCCCAGGGCATTGTTGACGGCGTTGACCACCGCCGCCGCAACCGGAACAGTCGCGATCTCGCCGACGGCTTTGGCTCCGAACGGACCGGTCGGCTCACCCTCTTCGATCAGCAGGACACGCATCGGCGGCATCTCAGAGGCATTGGCCAAGGTATAGCGGCTGAAGCTGTCGCCACGCATCCGGCCAGTGACCGGGTCAATCGCAACATCTTCGTAAAGGGCATATCCGATACCAATTTGGATTCCCCCGTGGATCTGGCCTTCCACCAGCATCGGGTTGATCGCTCGACCGACATCGTGGGCGGCAAGATAGTCCGTGACTCGCACGCGGCCTGTGAGCCTGTCCACTTCCACTTCCGCAAAATGCGCGGCGTATGACCCTGGGTTGGCCTGGGCGCGATAGATTTCGGTCGCCGCGGGTAACTCTTCCCCCCGTGCGCCCAGACGAGCAGCGAGGTCGGAGAGCGCCAGTCCCGAGCCGTCCGGGCGGCGTACTGCGCCCCCCTCCAGCCGCAAACCTCTGACTTCTGTATTCAACTCAAGCACTGCTGCGGTCCGGATCGCCTCCGCTAGCGCTATCCCTGCACGCCGGATCGCTTCCCCGCAAATATAGGTCATGCGACTGGCGCGTGTGCCGAGATCGTAGGGACAGCTGTCGGTGTCTGCGGGAACAATGGCGATGTCCGATGCCCTCAAACCCAACGTTTCGCCCGCAATCTGCGCGAGAGTGGTATCCGCCCCGCAGCCGAGATCATGGAGAGCGCAAACCAGTTCCGCTCGGCCGTCGGGCAGGAGCCGTAGCGTCGCCGTAGTCTCCTCGTGAAAACCTGGATAGCAGCCGTTGATATGAGTGGCTGAAGCCACCCCCACTCCTCTTCGCCACCGCCCTCGCCCGGCGCCCGGCTGTCTGCGTGCCTTCCATCCAAAGGCATCGGCTCCACGCATCAGGCATTCTCTCCCACGGGCGTTACCGACGTCGAGCCCCTGCCAGGGTTCAATCGCGCCCGGGCTGACGAGATTCCTCAGGCGGATCGCCACTGGATCCATGCCAAGCCGCCGCGCTGCTATATCCAGCGTGATCTCAGCCACCGTGTGTATCTGCGGCGAGCCGTAGCCGCGAAAAGCGCCCGCGGGGACAGTGTTGGTGTAGACTGCGCGGCCCCTGTAGCGCTCGGCAGGAACGTCATAGAGCCGGACCAGCCGTTGAAGCATCGAGCTGGGCAGGTAGTTGCCCCCCGTGCAATAGGAGCCTATGTCCACCAGCGTCTCGGTCTCGCGCGCCAGAATACGGCCATCGGAGCTGAGCCCGATCCGCATCCAACCCGTGACGCTTGACCGCGTACGGGTCGCGATGAAGGTTTCATGCCGGTCGTAGCGGATCATCACCGGCCGCCCCAGCATCTGCGCAAAGAATGCGCACAACGGATCGAGAATCGGCTCGGCCTTACCGCCGAAGGAGCCGCCGATAGGCGTCTTCACCACGCGTATCTTATCTTGCCGCACTCCCAGTGCCTGGACGACGACTGCCTGCACGGCAAAGACGCTCTGACAAGGTGAAAGAATCAGGATGCGGCCATCGGGTTCGGGCTTGGCGATGCAGGCGTGGGGTTCGATCGCACAATGATGGCTGCGCGGAGTTGTGACGCGTGTCTCCACCATCAGGTCGGCGGCGGCAAATCCGGCATCAAGATCGCCATGGGTGAAGCTCTCCTCGGCCACGGGGTTCATGAAGGCGGGAATGCCGTCGTCACGCATCACCGGTCCGGCATGAGCGAGCGCGGCTTCAGGATCAAATATTGCAGGGAGATCCACATATTCGACTGAGATCAGCCGTCCCGCGTGGCGCGCGATCTCCTCCGTGTCCGCCACCACAGCCGCCACCCGGTCGCCTATGTGGCGCACCACCGGAGGGAACATTCGCTCGTCCGCCAGCGCCTCCTGCCCGGCGAACCAGATCGAGCTGTTGTAGTGGTGCTGCGGCGTATTCTCATGCCAGAAGACAGCGTGTACACCCTCGACCGCCAACGCGGACGTGACATCGACATGGGCGACGCGGGCGTGAGGACGCGGGCTCAAAACGAGCGCGCTGTACAGCAATTCTTCAACATTCAAATCCGCCGTGAACTGCAGTGCGCCCGTGACCTTGGCCACGCCGTCAACGAGTTGCACACGGCGGGATATCTGGTTCATTGCGCTGCATCCTCGAAGAGCCGGTCAAGCGGGCTCAGCCCCACGGCCTGTGCGATCAGGTCAAGCCCCAATCCCGCGATCGCGCGGCGCTTGTAGAGCCGCGAGGTCCGTCCGGGAATGGCCGTGTCGACCTCGGCGACCAATGCCGAAATGAAATTGTGCAACGTGGCGGCCTCCAGCTTGCGGCCCGCAAGCGCCGCCTCCGCCAGGTGCAATCGGCCAGGGGCGGGACCGACCGCTCCAGCTGCAATCCGTACGAGGCCGAAATGATCATTCCGAAACTCAGCCAGCAACGCCAGATTGAGGCGTGAGATAGTCATGTCCTGCCGGGATCCGAGCTTTACGAAGGCACTTCGCGGTAGAAGGCAGCTCTCCGGCAGGATCACTTCGATGATTAACTGACCGGAGATCTGCGCATATTCACCTAGCGCGATCTCGCACTGTGTCCCATCGCGCTGGAGCAACGCCAGCCGCGCCCCTGCGGCGACCAGCACGGGTATTAAATCGGCGGCAGGAGCGGCATTGGCGATGTTGCCGCCGATAGTGGCGCGGTTCCGTATCTGCACGGAGCCGCATTGAGCGGCAGCCTCGCACAGCGCGGCGAGTCGTGTTCTCAGTCCCTGGTCTGCGGCGAGGGCTGCCACAGTGGTGGCAGCCCCAATGCGAACGTCCCCTACGCAGCTGTCAATGAAGGCCATGCCCGCTACGCGCGCCAGATCAACCAGCAGTCCGGTTTCCGGCAACGGGCGACCCGAGATCAGCATGTCGGTCCCTCCGGCAACGAAACGCACCGGCCCAGCGTCCGCGGCGAGCGTCGCCCGCAGCTCGGTCAAATCGACAGGCGTAGCGACCGCGAGCGCGTTCATCGTCCTGCCCCCTGGCGCGAGGCAGCTGCGGTAGCGACTGCTTGCACGATGGTCTCGAACCCCGTGCATCGGCAGATGTTTCCTGCCAACGCATGTCGGATTTCGGCTTCGCCTGGGGTGGGATTGGCGCGCAAGAGTGCCTCAGCTGCCAGCACCATCCCCGGCGTGCAATAACCGCACTGCACGGCACCCATCTCCAAGAAGACCTGTTGCAGATCGGTGATGCCGCTCCGACAGAGTCCCTCGATGGTGGTGATTTCGCGCCCTGCGGCTTGAAATGCCAGCATCAGGCAGGAATCGACCGGCTGGCCATCCAGCAGCACCGTGCAGGCGCCACACTCACCTTCGCAACAGCCTTCCTTGACACCTGTCAGACCAAGGATGTTGCGAAGAAACCCGCTCAATCGCGAGATTGGCGAAATTTCCGTCTCGATCGGCTGACCGTTAACCTTCAGCGACATTCTCACGGCGAGGCCCCCTCGCCTTTGATGTTTCGAAGGTTTGAACTGGACGGCGGCGACCGGACCAATCGGCGATGCACAAGAATGCCTGCAAAGTGCTGCCGGACGCTGGTCATCAGCTGCCGCAGCAACAATCGCAGCCAGACGATTGCAGTCTGCCGACTTCGACGCGCCAGACGTCAGGCCCCCGCTCAAGGTACTCCCAGGAAAATACACCAGGATATCTGGCTTCGATCTGATAGTGCAGAGGTCGCGGATCGTGGTCGTTGACTATGATGAAAGAAGCCCCCTCGGTCAGTGCAGTCGCGACCCCGAAAATTCTCGGATGGCGATCTATCGGAGGGATGGTCCGCACGTCGATCAAAGGCGTCGATGCGAGTTCTGGGTCTGCCATGTCGATTGATTCCCGGCCGCCTGAAAGGTTGGAGCCAAGAGACGGCGGCGATGATCGATCCCGGCGCGAAAACTTACCCCGTGATCAGCCAGCCTATTTGTCGAAACGCAAACAACTCCGCGAATCCTGATCACATCGGGAAATTGCCGCTTGTTGCCATTTCGCAAAGAGCCCTGCGGGCGAACGGTTAGCATGACTGACCTTCCATACACTGAGCAGGAAAGTTCCGTTGCAATCATCCATCCTGAGAAAATATGGCGATGCCCGCCTCCCCCGCTATACCAGCTACCCAACGGCTCCGCGTTTCTCGCCCGCCGTGGGTCCAGGCACTTATGCCGACTGGCTGGCGAACCTTCCTAAAGGTGAGCCAGTATCGCTTTATCTTCACATCCCCTTCTGCCGATCGATGTGCTGGTACTGCGGTTGCCACACCACGATTACGAAAAAGGACGAGCCGATTCTCGACTATCTCGCTGTCTTACGGGAGGAGATTCACTTGGTAGCCGATCACGTGCCCGGACGTCTTTGCATCGGCGAGGTGCATTTTGGCGGTGGCACGCCTACGATCCTGGAGCCGGCAGAGTTTGTGGCGCTAATGGATCTCCTGCGCCACCGGTTTGAATTCAACGAAACTTCTGCGATCGCAATCGAGATCGATCCGCGCACGCTGACGTCTGACATGGCTCAGACATTGGGGCATGCAGGCGTCGGGCGAGCCAGCCTCGGCGTCCAGAGCTTCGATCCTTTGGTGCAGAAAGCGGTCAATCGTATCCAAAGTGAAGAGATCACAGCTGAAGCGGTGCACCATCTCCGCAGAAATCGCGTAGAGAAAATTAATTTTGACCTCATCTACGGTCTCCCGCACCAGACGGTGCGTTCATGCGTCGACACAGCGATCGCGGCCATCACCATGCGACCGGACCGGTTCGCTGTATTCGGCTACGCTCACGTTCCCACATTCAAAAAGCACCAGCGCATGATCGATGAGACGGCTCTGCCGGACAGCATGGACCGCAATGATCAGGCGCGTGCGATCGCCGATGTGCTTACGGCCGCCGGCTATAGGCAAATCGGCCTTGATCACTTCGCTTTGCCGACCGACGATCTCATGCGAGCGCAGGAAGCCGGAACACTCCGCCGGAATTTTCAGGGTTATACGACTGATACTTGCCAAACGTTGATCGGTCTCGGCGCCTCGGCCATCGGCAGAACCGACAATGGCTACGTTCAGAACGAGGTTGCGCTCGGTCTTTACGCGCGGCACACAACTTCCGGTCGGCTGGCGACCTCGAAGGGTTATCGGCTCACCGCTGAAGATCGAATCCGTGGCGCGATCATTGAGCGGCTGATGTGCGATTTCGAAGTCGACGTTCCGGCAATCTGCTCTCAATTCGGCTTCGATCCCACTCCGATACTCGACACCGGAGGGCGCCTCCAGGCAATGGCAAATGACGGAGTGCTGGAGGTGACGGAAGGCCTCATTCGGGTGCGCAGGGAGTACCCGTTTTTCGTCCGTGCCGCCGCTTCCGCTTTCGACACCTATCTGGAACAATCGCCGCGGGCCCATGGCAGGGCCGCCTGAAGCGCCATCGCTGTCCGTTTCCGTAGTCCCCGCTAGGGTTAATGTGCCACATGCTGGCGTCTGATGGCTTCGACGTCATCGAATCATTCAATCGCACCAACAATGTTGTCCAAACCCATCAAATCGAAGGCGGTCTTCGGCGCATCAATCGTCGCGGCCTCCCGCGCGACTACGCTCAAACTCGCACAGCCGACCACGGCTGAGGTCCTTTGCCGATCAGCGAATTGAGCGCCGCGAGGACCTACGCCTGCGGCTTGCGTACAGACAATCGGGTTTCTTTGTACTCGACCAACTTGATCCCGTGGACAATGCCTACAGGGATTCCGATCGGTTTGCCCGAATAGCCAACAGCGCTCGAGAATCGGAGTCGAGGTAGGCATATCCAATCGTTCGGGGTGCTGCGGCGGACGCCTTCGAATTCCCCGTATCGATCAGTACCCTACGGAGGCTTCCGGCGACATAGGTAGGCGCGGACCAGACAGCGAGGAATGCCAGGATCGAATGGAGATGCCCTCCGGCATCGACTTGCTTCTTCAGTTTCTCAGCATTTCCAAGGCCTCAAGTCCGCCAGCGGACTTTGGCGCACATGTCGGGGGTTGTTGGACGAGAGTTCTTTGACGCAGCGCAAACAACTTCGAGGCAGTTGGCCTACTGTCAAAAAATTGGCATCGGAGGAGAGTCATGTCCCGTTTGAAGGCAGAGCCGGCGGCGGCTGTCAGGTCGATGGCCGAACTTATGGCGATCGCATTCGCTATGGAGACAGAATCTGCGGAAAAGTACGCGGAACTGGCGAAGCGAATGCGCGATAACGGTCAGGCGAGACTGGCGGAGGTTTTCGAGCGCTTAGTCAGGGAGGAAACAAGCCATATCGAAAACGTCGTTCGCTGGTCCCGAAAATCCGGCGGCAACGATCCGGATCTGAGGCAGCTCCGATGGACGCCAAAAGATGTTTTCGACGACGAGGATGCGGCCGTGGTCTCGCCGGAACTTGTGGATGCTTACCATTCGTTCGCGATGGCAGTGAGAAATGAAGAGCGCGCTTTTGCCTTTTGGTCCTACGTCGCTGCGAATGCGACTTCAATGGAGGTCCGGTCCGCTTCCGAGGAGATGGCTAGCGAGGAACTGGAACATGCTCGTGTTCTGCGAATTGAACGCCGGCGCGCATTCTCTTCCCGTCGTGACGCCGAAGCGACATTTGTCACCTCTGGCGACCTAGCAAACATGGAAGAACAGATCGCGAACCGGCTGAACGCGTTTGCGGCTTTTAGAGGGAAACATGACAAAGCCGTTCTTAGCCGTCTGGCGGCAGAGGCAGGAGACCTTGCAAAACAACTCACTGGCAATCCGCTCGGACCGAGCAATTCAATTAGCAACCGATCGCCGGAATCCTTGGATGCGCTCTGCGAACTCCTGGCTGAATCCTACCTCAATGCGGGGGAAAGCCTTCCATTTCAGGCCGACCGCGACCGAGCTCAAATCCTTGCAACGACGGCCATCAAACGCTTGGCCACTTTGAGATATCTTGAGGAACGGCCGATAGAATCGCCGGACGATTAGTATCCGATACCGACCTTCGTCGTCGCGCTGTTCCAAGATCACAGGATTTCGGATTCGCAACCCTAGCATGCCAGCCTTATTCCCGTTTCCTTTGGATACGATGCGGTCCGCCCGTCATGAAGCCGCTTTGTTCGGCTGCCGCGCACGTAATTTGGGTTGAACGAGCATACCGCCAAACAGAGCCGCGTATCCGAGGAAGGCCACCACCCACAACGTCGCCGACATATGGAGAAGCACTTCTTCTGCAGGCACGAACGCGGCGCCGATGCGAAGGATGGCCGCGAGCACGATCGCGACAAAGATTGCGCATGTGCCAATGCCCGCCCGCAACTCGCGGCCTGTATGCCCAAGGGTGGCTCGGGTCATGACGGCGAGCGTCATGCATGCCACCGCACCTACGCCGAACGCGTGAATCCCAGCCGCAGAAGGAACGATCTCCGGTAGGACGGCGGCAAGTCCGGCCAGCAGAAAACCGATCGGCACAAAGACGAACGCTACGTGGAGGATCAGCACCAGCGGATCGCGGAGCGTGCGATCACCAGCCCAGCGCGCAAGTCGCATGGCGTTGAGGACCGCTCCGGCGATCAGCATTGCGCCCGTTACGTTGCTTTCAGGAAAGAAGGCCCAGGCCGCCAATGCGGTCGCGGACAGTGCGATCGTTGCTGCGTCGAAATGGCTGAACGGGGACGGCAGACGTCCCTGATTTTCGCGCGCCAACCAATTCCGGGTGAAACTGGGAACAACGCGTCCCCCTATAATCATTATGAGAACGACAGCGGCCCCGAGGCCGAGCCGGCGGCTAATGTCCGAGATGCCTTTATAGTGCGCTTCGGCATGAAACATCACGTTGGCCGCCAAAAGCACGGCAACCGGCAGCAGCACCTTCAGGTTTCGCCAGTTTCGGCCCGCGATGATTTCGGTCGCCGCAGCGGCTGCTACCGCCAGGAGAAATGCGCAGTCGACTGCGGCTCCGACGAGCCAGCCAGTGTCAGCTGAAAAGAACACCGCAAGCCGCCCTGCAAGCCACAGCAGGACGAGCGCTAGCAGGGGCAGGCCTTGCACAGGCAGACGTCCAGTCCAGTTCGGGATGGCCGTCAGCAGGAATCCCGTCATGATTGCCGCGAGATAGCCAAAGAGCATCTCATGGACATGCCAATCAACGGGCAGAAAGACGCTGGAGGTTGTGAGCTGGCCGTAAAACAACGGCAGCCAGAAGAGGATGGCTGCTCCGGCATACAGAGAACCGAGCAGGAAGAACGGCCGGAAACCGTAAGACAGAACCGCCGGATAAGCGCTTGGTCGGGTGCGAGGAATTGCCATCAAATTCATTTCAAAAAAGGAGGAAGTCAGGCGGTCTAATGTCCGCTTGCAGGACTCTGTTGATTTACAGAATGAGATTTACACAACCTAATTGGCGACTTGAACTTGATCCCACAGGGTCTCGAACACTCTTTTCGCCTTGCCCGACTGTTTGACACCCGCTGCCCGCGCCAGATTGACCGGCTTGCCGACTACGATCAGCGCCACCATGCCCATTCCATAGTGAGGTGCGCACTTCACGCCGTAGACACCTTCCTTGTCGAGCGTAACGGTGATTTGTTCGCTCGCCTTGCCCTTAAAGGTCTTTGCACCGTCCGGGATCATGCCCCAGATGCTTTCTGCATTATGACCCTCGTCCGTCGGCACGAAAGTGACGGTGTCGCCGGGCGCAGCTTGGACAAAGTCAGGCTGAAAGACCATCACGTCTTTCGCGCCTTTGTTAAGCATCTGGACTTGGTGATCGGCAGCCTGTGCACCTTCAGCCAACATAGATGCCATGAGCGCGGCGGCGACTACGATTGCGTGTCTCATGATCTTATCTTCCCTGCTAAAGTTCTCGGCGGCGCCCACCACTCTCGTTCTTGTAGGCTATCTTGACGTGAGAACTTTGCTGCAGCGCAAACAAAGGGGAAACAAAGAGGCCGCGGTATGCGCCACTTGCCGCCAGTCGGCTGGCTGTGACATTGTGCGGTTCGACGGATACGGAATGCCTTTCATGATCATAGTAAAGCTTTGGAAAAGGCGCTGCAGTTGAGCCGCCTCGATCGCTCGTTGATTGCCGGGCTATCTGCCTTTGAAGGCATTGCCCCCCCGGAGCTCGATTATGTAATCGGCCAAGCCAGGTCGTTACGGATACCCAAGGACCAACCCGTGTTCGAGCAGGAGCAGGAAGCGCAGTCTTTTTTCCTGCTGCTCGACGGGCATGTCCGCGTCATCAAAACAACGCCTGACGGCCAGGAGGTGACGGTACGATATATCAGCCCTGGCGAACTACTGGGGATCGCGCACGCGATAGGCCGCACCACGTATCCAGCCAGCGCAATCGCCGCAGCCGACTGCGTCGTGCTTGCATGGCCAGGCCACCTTTGGCCAAGATTTGCGGAAGCTTTCCCCAATTTTGGTGCCAACACCTACAAGACAGTGGGCACCCGGCTGCAGGATGCCCACACGCGCGTCATCGAGATGTCCACCGAGCAGGTGGATCAGCGCGTCGCCCACGCGCTGCTTAAGCTGGTCAAGCAGACAGGCCGGAAGACTGACGAAGGAATCATGATCGACTTCCCGATCTCACGGCAGGACATTGCCGAGATGACAGGAACGACGCTGCATACGGTGAGCCGATTGCTCTCATCTTGGGAGGAAAAAGGGCTCGTCAAAAGCGGGCGCGAGAAGGTGACCGTGGTTGAACCTCACCGCCTGCTTGTACTCGTTGAAGGGCGGACCGGGAAAAACTGAAAAAAACTAATCTGCTTCGGTTCGGTTAATAGCGGCATGCAGATCGAAACGAAGTGATTCTTCGTTCAGCCCGTGCTCCCGCGCCGCTTCGGAAATGGAGTGGAACGAAGCAATTGGGCAGCCGACGCAAAGCATGCCATGCTGGAGAACAACGCGGATGGTTGCTGGCCACTCGCGCATGATTGCGTCCATCGTGACATCGTCGCTGAATCGAGGTTTCATACCTTTTGTCCGCGTTGCAATGCGAACAACATGCAGCCGCTTTGCAAGATGATCGTTGCGCTGGAACAAAGAGGGAGATGACCAGTCCCCGCAGCCTGCTGCACGAATGACGGGCAGAGAGCCTCCGTCAGTGGCAGGAAGGACGATCTCGCAGATGGTCAAATGGGCTTTGCGATCACTCTGAAGCTCTGTCTGAGCAAAGGCTTTCCTCGAGGATTGGTTTTACGTGAATGGTGTCTTCCCCCCGGTTGAAAGCGACTGCAAGGCGGAAGCTGTGAGCAATGCGCAGCGCCCGGGCCATGAACAGCGCTGCGGTTTCGGGCGGGCAAACGCGCTTCACAGTGGCTCGAAACAGCGCCAGCCAGCGCCGGAAATGCGCCTCGCCAAGGCCCGATATCGTCAGGTGCGGCGGCAGCGGCCGGCCCTCATAGCGGGAGGTCCGCAGCAACGTTGCGGACCAGAAGTCGCACATCTTCGCCAAATGACGCGGCCATGCCTCAGGTGTGATCGCGGCGTTGAAGATTGGACCGAGGAGGTGATCGCGACGGATTTCTTCGTAAAAGCCGTGCACGACCCTGCGGATCATCTTCTCATCAAGCGCGCTCGACAGCGGCATGCCGTCGACGACGGTCGTTGGCTTGTTTCGTTGCTTCCCGTTCATGCATTGCTTCCTGTTTCGACCAAGCCAAGACGGCTCTTGGCGCCGGCATTCATCATCTCGGGCGTCCACGGCGGTTCGTAGGTGAGCAGGATCTCGACGCTGTGGATTCCGGTCACGATCCAAGCCGCCGACTCCACGGCGTCCTTGAGATAACCCGTGGCCGGACAGGCACGCGTCGTGGTCGTCATTTCGATGTGCGCCGTCCCGTCATGTCCCACCGAAACCTGGTAGATCAGTCCGAGATCGACGACATTTTCACCAAGCTCGGGATCGATGACCATGCGAAGCGCTTCCCGCACGCCAGCCGCCCGTGTCTCGTCTTGCCTGTCGGTCATGACTTCCGCAGTCCTGGTCCACATGATCGGATGACAATGCGATACTGCCCTTCGGGTTCAAAAGCACCTCGCCAGCGATGACCCCGCGCCTCGAGTTCGTCGATCAGGAACACCGGTTCACGTGGTAGCAGCACGGCTATGGTTTGGCCGACCGTCAAGGATTCGACTCCTTCCAACGCCTTGACCATTGGTTCCGGCGGCTCGAGATCGCGGTTGTCAAGTTCCATGACTGGCTCGGGCCAGTCGTCTTCGCTGGCGGGGCGTGACGTTCGTTGGGTTTGTCCCGGCTCTGGCGACAACGTATTGGCGGGGGTGAAGATCACTTCCCAATCGCCATTGCCGATCTCGCGGGCCGAAATCTCGAACCCTCTTGCACCAAGCACCTGGAACAGAGGAATAGGTTTGAAGGAAGCGAGCAAGCGCAGGCTTTGACCGGGAGCCAGCGCGGCGACTGCTTCCATGATGGCAGTGAAGGGCTCGCCACCTTCGCGAAGGATCGGCCGAACATCGAGGTCGTAATGCGGCTGACTCATTTGAATCTCCTCTTTGGCGTCAGGATGGCAGGAAAAGACGTGGGCGCGACTTCCCGTCGGGCATGCGCAAGGCAGCCGAAACATTGACAAGGCAGCGCGCCAGAACAAGCTCCACCACGATTGCTGAGGTGGCGGTCAACGTCACGGTTGTGGCGATGCGGAACAGGACTGTCGCGTCGGCCAGAAGCGCGCCAGTTCCAGCCAGTACTCCGACATAATAGAGTGAGAACCAGTACTTGGCGCGGGTTTCGACGACGAGATCCTGAACGCGCGGCGTCGGCTTCCTGCCCATCACCGGCCCGTAGCATTCAAGCCAAGTCAAGAATGGCACGATCTTGTAGAGCTGCGAAAGTCCCAGCCCTGTCAGCCAACCGAACGAGACAAGATAAACAATCGCGCTCGCATGCTCGGCAAACGTCCCTGTTGCCAGCAGCGCGAGAACAAGCAGAACCGATAGATAGAGAGCGGAGAATGCGCCGAGCGCCGACCTGCTGTTCAACTCGATCTTGCGTCGCCTGCGGTTGCGGTAAAAGAACACGAGATCGACGCCGTAGAAGACTGTCGCGACGAGACCCAGAATGCCCGCGAGAACGATGGGCAACGCGGTTGTTCCGGAAACAGCTTCGAAAGGTCCTTCCAGAACAATCAAACCCAAGGCCGCCCCACCAGTCCATAAGACCAAATGCCCGCTGGTCCGTTCGCTGTCCGGGCAAAGCATGAACATCGGCAGCAAGCGGTAGCTGACGCCGATTGACGTGAGGCCGAGCCAGCCACCCAGCCCGACCGTCACATGGATGGGAAGAGCCAGTGTTCGCAGATCGAAGTCCGCCCATCCAGGCGCCTGGCCTGAAAGCACAAATGCAAACGAAGCACCCAACGCGGCGGTGACCGCTATGCTGGCAAGTCCTCCGGCCACGAAACGTGCGGGCAGTTGCAGGCTAGATGGCCGGACGCTCCACAACGTCCGCCCAAGCACCCATACGATCAACGAGAAACCAGCCGGAAGGAAGAGGCCCGCCAATGCGAGAACGGGGACATTGACGTCGATCGCGCCTGAAAGCTGGAGGAAACCTGTGAGCAAGCAGAACAGTCCCATAAGCAAACAGGTCAACGCCGGCAAAGCCAGTGACTCGTCGCGAAGGGGCTGCGCAACGAGCACTGGTACGAACTGGAGCAACGCCCCGCACATCAACAGACTGAGCCAACCGATTGTAATCATATGGACGATCACAAGCGTTTCTGAAGCTTCCACGCCGACGGTCGGAAACCCGAAGCCGGCGATCATCAGCGCTTGTGCCGCGATCAGGAAAGCTAGCGCGGCAGCAAAGTATGCCATGGTCCAGCGAGAGAGGGCTGAGCCGTTCATCGCCAGTCATCGATATGATGATGTCCGCAAATTTCGGACATACCAGCACTCATCGCAATCGCTGCGACGGGCATATCGCCAGGAGACAGCATCAGACTTCGTTTTCTACACGAATGCCATGACGACCACGCCGCCCAGGACAATTAGGGCGAGCCCGGCGATAAGCATGGGCAGCAACGTATTGTCCGCCTTTGCGCCGCTTGCTGCTTCGGTGCTGAATACAAGGGTTGGCCATTCTTCGATCACTTCTTTACTCTCGGAATCTATTTTCATTTTCGCCTCACTTCGCTTGCTGGCATGCCTGGCATCGTAACGGCCGCGCCAATCGCTGCTCCTGAGGGCGCCTCACGTCGCGCGGACATGTCAGTCTCCAATCTCGATGGTCGTCGATTGAAAGAGAAGGTACGGGACATGGGACGTTTGTTCTTTGCGCTCGCGCAAATTGAACCGCGATGGGGTTAGTGCTCAGGGCGGATACCAGAACCATGGGATGTGAGCGTCAGGGCGGGAGGGGTGTCCCTTTTGCTGGATTGTCTATCCGTGCGCCCGCTCTAGCGGTTCCGATGCTTGGAGATGGATTTTGCTTGCGACAGAGCAAAGAACGATCCGATTGCAGCAGTAAAGTTGAGCTAATCGTGAAAACACGTGGTTCAGAAATCCATTGCGATCCTGACAGATGCAGAACTCTGATGACCAAAGTCTCCCTTTGCCGATGGAGCTGGATGGTGATCAGTTGCTCGAATCGGAAGGCTTGCGACAACAAGCCGGACAAAGGTCTGGCGGAATTCCCTTCTGGAGGTTTGGATGATTTCGGTTAGATGGGCAGATGGCGCGCCTGAGATTGATGCCGCGGTGGCCGCTCAAGCGATGAAGTTCGCCGTCGAGTATTTCATGAGGCAGATGCAGTGCGGCGGCATCAAGGGGCGGGTTGAGCGTGGGATTGGCGGAGACGAGGGCAGATACCGCCTATCCTTCCGTTATCGTGATCGAGAGTTGACGATGATTGTCGGTCACGAAGGCGAGATCATCAGCCAAGAATTGACCATGGCGGCGCCGAAGTTTCGGTGGAAGCGGACCTGAACTCAGCGCGGCACGATTTGGGGCAATCGACGACGAATGCAAACTGGTCTCCCGGTTCGCGGCGATCGAATAGCTACCCAAACTTGGGACGAGGTTAGGCGGAACTGAGTGCTCAGATGGGCGCGTCGATGTATTAGCTACTTGGGGGAACAGTGAAGGAATTAGCAATTTTGTTCATCGTGGCTATGTCCCTTTTGTCGAGCAGTAGCCAACCGCCACTCTGGCAAAGTAAGCAGTTGCTGAGACCGACTTCAGTAAAAGGAACTTCGTTCTCGCGAATTGCACAAAGCTGGTCTTGCCAGCCGCGGCTGACATGTTCGCAAATCAGCTCCTGTGATGAGGCCCGGTGGTATCTGGAAAATTGTTCCTGGGGTGGCAAGCTCGATCGCGACAGCGACGGCACACCCTGCGAATCTCTTTGCTGATGGTTCGCTGCTCAGCAGCGAACCAGGAAGCTGCAACAATCAGCTCGGCGCCCCATTTCGACATTAGGATGGCTATGAAGGGCTGCCATCCCAATGCTTCAGCTCATCCCACGAATGTGGATGACGTCCTCAGCAATGATCTGGAACGGTACCCAGTTGATCGCTTACCCGTGCGAGCATGTTGAGCTTCAGCCTACCGTGATGCTGGGCAGGTAGCGGCGACTGAAGGGCCTGTGCGTAGTCAAAATCCACTCCGGTAAGGGCACTGTAGATGGCGAGGCCGACCGCCCGCGCCATTACTGGCGGAAGGGCGTTACCGATTTGACGCTTTTGCGGGTGTTGCCTGCCGCAGAATTCCCAGTCATCAGGAAAACCTTGAAGCCGGGCGCCCATTTTCATCGTGAAACGAAACGGCGAATCTTTCGGATGGCCGGCCGACGGTGCACTTTTTGCGAGGCCTAAGGGGTCGATTCCGAGATCCAGCCAGGCCTGCTTCCGCAAATTGGCGCTGAACGCCAGCCTTCCAGATTGTTCGGAACCTCCGACAATGGTCGGCCCAATCTTGTTAGCCCTTTTTCTGGCCCAATCTTCCGCGCCCTCCCAACCATTTGCTGCAACAAGATCGAGTAGAGCTTCGCCGACTGTGGTTCTCCATTCCGGAAATTTGGGAGGCATGCGGAAGCGGCTGATCGGAATATCCCGAAATCCGACAAAGGCCACCCTTGGCCGATTTTGAGCCAATCCGTAATCGCTGCCAAAGAAGCTGAATACCTGCGTGTCGTAACCAAGCTCTTTGAACTTCCGATGAAGCTCGGCACGGTAGTTCGAGTTCGCGCGGAAGGAGAACCCCTCGACGTTTTCGAAGAAGAAAGCTTTTGGAGCGACCTGGCCGACAATTCGAACCGCCTCCAGGAAGAGGTCGCGTTTATCCTTGTGGCCCTTCTGCAAACCCATGCTCGAGTGAGGCTGGCAGGGGACCCCGCCGGCGACCAAATCTACTTTTCCGCGATAGCTTGTGAAGTCCACATTTGCAATGTCGCCCTGCCGGACCGGACCAAGCGCCCTGTTTGCTTTCAGGGTCGCTACCGCATTTTTGTTTTGCTCGTAGATGCAGACGGCGTCGAAACCGGCAGCGTGGAGCCCGAGCGCTTGGCCTCCCGCACCAGCGCAGATCTCAATCGAGGTGAGTCGATAGGGAGGGTCGATCACCGCTTTTGCGGCTGAGGCAGGCATTTTGCTGTGCTTCAACTGCTCTTTAGAAATGCCGTTGTCGTTGAAAAGCCAAAGCACGCTTTCCACCGCAGCGCGGTCGAGGAAGTCGTGGCTCGTATCGTACGGGTTGCCGCTGTCCGGATCGACCGACTGGAATTCTCCGAGGGCCAAACTCTTCAGGCTGTCGTGTGCTCGAGCAAGCCAAACAGCCTCGTCGGAATTGCCCTGGTAATGGAACTCCCATGCGGCCGGAAGCGCTGCCGTATCGAAAAGTTCCTCGAAGCGCGCCAAGCAATCGCCAGCTTCCTGAATGAGCGAAGCGCGCTTGTCGGTCAAATCGTCGCCCATGGGGGTGTCGTCGCAACCGTCATTATAAGAATTGACGAGTGATTCAGCGAACGGCAGAAACTGCTCGCCGAAGGACTCGACTTCCGACTGCGCTTTCAACTCCGCCGCTGAACGCAGTGCCTTCCGGCGTCTCCGTTCCCGCTCGACATGGGGATCCTTTGCGTCGTCGGCATGGCGTCGCTTGATTGCCGCGACGTCGCTTGAATGCACGAAATTTCCTTGCGCGATCCTTTCAACGACTTCGTCCCTGACAGCTGTCGGGGCCGCGACCAGGGCTTTGATCGTGGCGAAAGAAACGGTCGCCTTCATGATCGTCTCGCGATGAGTTCCCAGAACTTCGGAGAATTTCAGATAGGTCCGTAAATCGCTTCTATTCAGGCCGCACTCGGATACGAGAAATGCCTTCAGCTTGGATTCCGGCAGTTCGGTCCGAGCGGCTTCGAGCTCCAACACAATATCGAGAAGAGCTTTAGTCATTGCTTTCTGGCGAGCGTGTACACGCTCCTTGATTGCGTGCAGCCTTTCGCTCTGGGCATCCGCTGGCGCTGGCCTGGCGCCTTCCGGGCGGTCGACCACGTTTTCGTATGACTGAGTTTCGTTGAAGTCCACGTTGCCCCTCTCCGGTTGCGAGCGGACTTGTGGATGACAATCTCCTTCGACGGCATCAAAGAAGTCGATAAAGTTCGAAGGACCGATCGATTTTAAACGGGAAAGCCCGCCAAATTTATGTGCACGTTGGTTTCACTGACGGTCGGCGTGCGACGTGGCCCGTGATGTCGCTAAGACCAACGCCTACCGAACCTCACGCTATCAGCGGATGAACGTTTTCCTGCATGAACCGATCTTATCGACGGGGCGCTGGTTTTCGGTTTGGATGCCTTGCTAGGTCATCCAGTCGCAGAAGGTGGACCGAACCGTCGGCCTTTGCCAGCTCTTCGACTTCTGCACGGAAGCCGTTCCGGCTGAATAGCAGATAGTGCTTGCCTTTTTTCCCTGCGCCATAGGTCGTCTGCTCCGAACGATTTCGCAGCGTTTCGAGCATCGCAAGATCCATCGCCACCGAGCGCCACTTGCATTCGCCGTAAAAGAAGGAGCCGTTCAGGGTCCGTCCCGCAACGTCGATGTCAAAGTCCGCATGGCCCCAGACGCTTCCGACCTCCATCGCGGGAGAACCGAGAGATTCCTGAGCGTTCGCGCGGGCATGATCCACGCACATGCGTTCGAACGCTCCTCCCATGAATTCAGGCAGCCTGGACTCGATCACGTCTTGGTATAGCTGTTCGCCAAAGCCGCTATTGATCGCAGACAGGTTCGGACGGACGAAATGATGCCAGAAGGCCATCAGAGGATCGTTCAGCGTGTAGCGGCGGTTCCTCGCCTTCTCGCTTGCGTCCAAGGATTTGTTCACGTTTACGAGGTCGAGCCTCGAAAGCTTCTGGATGTAGGGAGGCAGGCTCCCTGCATCCACCCGAAGCCTTCCTGCGATCTCGCTTGATGTCGTACAGCCGTCCGCGATCGCGGCCGCGATGCTTGAATACATGCCCGGGTCTCGCAGTTCGTTTTGGAGCAACGTCATAGGTTCGTCCACCAGTGCGCCTGTTTCCGTCAGGAGCAGGTCCACCACATTTTGCCTGAGGCTCTTCTCCGGGTCGCATAGCTGCAGGTAGTGGGGGATTCCCCCGAAAATGCCATAAGCCTCGATGGCCTGGCGCGAGTTGTATTCTGGAAAAAACAAGGCGGCGTCCCGCAGCGGAAGCTGCTTGACCTCGAGCGTCATCGTCTTGCGGCCATAAAGCGGGTTCCGCTCTGCGAGCAGTTCTTCCATCTGCGCTATAGCCGAACCACAGATGACAAGCTTGAGGTTCCCTTTCCGGGCGGCGCCGCCATCCCAGAACTTTTGGAGGATCGAAGGCAGTGCCTGCTCTTGGTCGACGATGTATGGAAACTCGTCGATAATCACGGCAAGCCCTCTGCGGTCGCTGCCGGCGACGCCCGCCACATAGTGGAGCACTCCCTCCCAAGACTCGATAGCCTGGAGCAGCGGGTCGCTTCCAAGGGCACGTGCCGTTTCGGCTTTGAAAGCTTCGAGGTTCAAGGTCGACGAGACGCGCGTCGCCTGGAAATAGATTTCGTTTGTCCCGTCAACCGCTTCCCGCAGCAGCCTTGACTTCCCGATTCGCCGCCTGCCATAGGCCACAATCAACGATGGTCGAGGAAGGGCAAGCTCCTTGCGGATAAGTTCAAGCTCGCGTTCCCTGCCGATAAACCTCATCACCCGCTCCCTAGCATAATCACAATTAGCATAATTACGCTTAGTATAATCACGATTATGCTAATTTCAAGGAGGCGAGTGTCATTGGTTCCTAGCACGAGCAGTCTGAATCGACCGTTGGCCGTCAAGAACTTCAGGATATGAAGCGGATGTGCGCTCTCGCCTTACGCCAGCCGCACCCTTCAGCCGGCAATTGTGCAAGGTGGCCTTGCACAATTGCCTTAGCACCATCAAATCGTCATCTCGATCAGGATTGCAGCATCACTGAAGGTGTACGTCGAGTCGTGTGAGCTATCGCCATTGCTAATCAGCATGACGTTGCCCGGCCGCTCCTCCAGAATCAACACGAAGTCTTCGGACCTCATACGTGGCACGCGGTCGGCACCGCCATTTTCGGCTTCAGCGGCCGAGCGACATCAATCTTCCAGAACGTCCGTCGTCTCCAGCGGGCCACCCTTCGTGAGAAGACCTTTTCCAACAGGCGACGATCCAGCACGCTCAAGGGTAACCTTGAACACACGCCGGTTGTCGCGGACGGTCTGGGGTCCGTTCTGCGCCGCCGCCGTGAGAAGGTCATCAAACCGTTCGCGGGCCTCGCGTACGTTCCAGACCTTGGTCTGCTTGCCCGACGCCGCCTGATCGCGGGGAGCACGCCCCATTCAAAACCTCCTGCCGTCCGGCTCATTAACGGATTGCCGGTGACTCCAAAATATGAGTCCGGTTACCTTAACACCACGGACAGTTCCTGTGAGCCCACGATCGACAATGTACGTGCTCGACACGAACGTGCTGAGCGCGTTGGCCCACAAGCGGCCCAATCCCAAGGTCGTGGACTGGGTTAGCAATCTTCGCGCCCCTATCGCCATTCCCTTTAGCGCGGTATTTGAAATACAGAGGGGAATTTCCATGCTCAAGCCTAAGGATGCACCACGGGCAGCCAGCCTTGCGAAATGGTTGAAATCATTGCTCGAGTCCGATGTAGTCTTTCTTGCGATGGATGCCCCCGTTGCCCAACTCTATGCAGACATGACTCTGATTCCTGCGTTGCAGGACCTTTGGGTTCCTTGCAAGAACGCTAAGAAGCCCGGGCAAGACCTCGCGATCGCAGCGACGGCGATCGCCCACCGCGCCGTTGTCGCCTCCATGAATACTAAGGACTTTGTCCGTATCGACCGCTATTTCCGGCTCCGCGGCTTGTTCAACCCCGACTGCGGCAAGTGGGACATTCCCCTTGCAAGCGCCCGGAGGTCATCGGGGGTCCAGACACATGAAAGGGAGCAGCAGCGGTGGCACCATCGCCCCCCTCCCCGGCAACGCAGGCTCTTTCCGGTGAGGTGCTCTCGGTTTCCATTTTCCCAAGTGTTACGCACAACAATCGAGAACTCGGCGGTCTTGTCATGACAGCGACAAAAATCATCGTCGAGGCTCTCTCTCCATTTGGTCGAAGCGCCGCTTTCTCTGAGATCGCTTCATGAGACAGTCGGGCCACAGAATCCAGCTGAGTGCGACCGACTTGGTCGGCTATCTGAATTGCCGCCATCTCACGAGCCTAGACCTGGCAGTCGCTCAAGGCACGCTTGCCAAGCCAGCTTCTTACGATCCGTTTCTAGAAATCCTTCGGGAACGAGGTGCGCTTCACGAGCAAGCGTATATCGACCATCTGAAGAATTCTGGCCTGGACGCGGTGCACATTGAAGGCGTTGACATCACGGTGGAGGCCGCCGGACAGACACTGGATGCAATGCGCGCCGGAACGCCTGCCATCGTCCAAGGAGCTCTATTGAACGGACGGTGGAGCGGTCGAACGGACGTGCTTCTCCGCGTTGAGACACCGTCAGCGCTTGGACCCTGGTCCTACGAGGCCGTCGACACCAAGTTGGCGCGCGAGACAAAGGGGGGTACCGTTCTCCAGCTTTGCCTCTATTCCGATCTGCTCGCAGGCGCTCAGGGTCTGGCACCTGAACTCATGCACGTGGTTCCGCCATGGGCGGATTTTAGGCCACAGCAGTATCGCTTCGTCGACTACGGCGCGTTCTATCGCCGAGCTAAATCCGGGCTTGAGCTGACTGTCGATACTGTTGGCGACTCCGACACCTATCCTGACCCCAACAGTCACTGCGATGTTTGCCGCTGGAGTACGCAATGTGACAAGCGGCGCCGAACCGACGATCACCTGTGTCTCGTCGCCGGCATATCCAAAGTGCAAATCAACGAGCTGAAAAGCCGCGGCGTCGGCGCGATGGAATCGCTGGCTCATATGCCCCTGCCCCTACAATGGAAGCCCGAGCGCGGCTCGGCCCATTCTTATGAGCGCGTCCGCGAGCAAGCGCGGTTGCAGGTGGAGGCGAGAGCCAGCGGAAACCTCGGTTTCGAGCTCCTTCCTGTCGAACCAGGCTTCGGACTGTCTTGCCTTCCGGAACCTTCGGACGGAGATGTCTTCCTTGACCTGGAAGGCGACCCGTTCGTGGGCGAGCATGGGCTCGAATACCTCTTTGGGTATCGATTCAGAAATGAAGCAGGCGAATGGAGTTACGTTGGGGACTGGGCTTTTTCCCGCACCGACGAGAAGCAAGCGTTCGAGGCGTTCATCGACTTCGTGGCGAAGCGTCGGGAGGCGTATCCGGAACTGCACGTCTACCACTACGCACCTTACGAGCCTGGGGCTCTGAAACGACTAATGGGCCGCTACGCAACGCGTGAGGAAGAATTCGACAACATGCTGCGGTCGAAGCTGTTCGTCGATCTTTACGGGGTTGTCCGCAACGGCCTTCGCGCTAGCGTTGAAAGCTATTCGATCAAAAGGCTCGAACCATTCTACGGATTCACCCGCGAAACAGCTCTTCAGGATGCAAACATTGCACTGCTGAGTCTCCAGTCGAGCCTGGAACTAGGACATCCGGACAAAATTCGCGAACAAGACCGTTCGGTGGTCGAGAGCTACAACCGCGACGACTGCGTATCGACGCAGTTTCTTCGCGACTGGCTGGAAATGCTCCGCTCACAAGCGATTGCAGCTGGCGAGATGATTGCGCGGCCCCAGCCCGGCGACGAAGTCGCAAGCGAAAACGTCACGGCATGGCTCGCAAAGATCGGTCCACTCATCGAGCGGCTAACTGCGGACGTTCCTCCCGGTCCGGAGGAACGTGACGAGGAGCAGCACGCGCGATGGATACTCGCCAACATTCTCGATTGGCATCGGCGCGAAGCAAAGGCTGGGTGGTGGGAGTTCTTTCGCCTTCGCGATCTGTCGGCCGAAGAGCTGACGGACGAACGCAGGGGCCTGTCGGGCCTCACGTTCGTCGGCGAAGTCCCTGGGGCCGGAAAGCTGCCGACGCACCGCTATTCATTTATTCAGCAGGAAGCAGACATTCGCGTCGAGGACGACCTGCACAATGTCGGTGGCGACAAAATTGGAACCGCGGTTGCGGTATCGCAGCAGAACCTTACGATCGACATCAAGAAGACCGGCACATCCATCGGTGTTCATCCCCAGGCGATCTACGGCTCCAAGAATTTCGGTTCTGATGAACAGGCCAATTCCCTGGTGCGCATCGCCGAACAGGTGGCGGATTACGGGCTAGCTGCCGACGGGCCATTTTGCGCGGCGCGGGATCTGCTGTTGCGCCTCGCACCCCGTCTGCGGGGTGAGCCGATCAAGATCGATGGGGAAACAAGCTTGGCAGCAGCGATGCGGGTTGCCACGCTGTTCGATGGCGGCATCTTCCCCATACAAGGCCCTCCTGGCACTGGAAAATCATTCACCGGCGCGCGGATGGTATGCGCGCTTGTTCGCGAAGGTAAGACCGTCGGGATCACCGCAAACAGCCACAAGGTCATCAGGAACCTCATCGACAAGGTCATCGAGGCAGCCGACGAACTAGACGTCGACCTGACGTGCATCGTGAAGCCGAAAGAGGTGGAGGCCAATCAACACCGATTGGTTTTCGCGAAGAACAATGCCGACGTGTATGGAGCGTTCAGCGGCTCATGCAAGGTCGCCGGAGGAACAAGCTTTCTCTGGTCACGGGCCGATGCGTTTGCATCCGTCGACGTTCTCGTCGTCGACGAAGCTGCTCAGATGTCCCTGGCAAACGTGCTGGCGGTTTCGCAGGCAGCCCACACGGTCGTTTTGCTTGGCGATCCTCAGCAGCTGGATCAGCCGATGCAGGGCAGTCACCCGGATGGAACCGATGTGTCTGCCCTCAACCATATCCTTGATGGTGAGAAAACGATCGCTGCCGACCAGGGCCTCTTCCTCGAAGAAACGTGGCGGCTCCATCCGGACCTCTGCGCATTCACCTCGGAACTGTTCTATGAGGGCAAGTTAAGGTCAAGACACGGCCTTGAGGGCCAGGTCATCTCGAGTGGTCCGATAAACGGGTCCGGCCTGAGATACTTACCTATCACTCACAGTGGAAATCAGAACTCCTCACCTGAAGAGGCAGACGCCATTCACCGCATCGTCGATCACGTGCTCCGATCGGATACGCGTTGGATCGATCGGTTTGGCAAAGAAGCGGCCATCACCCTCCACGACATCCTGATCATCACGCCCTACAACGCGCAGGTCTTCGAAATCCAGCAGCGCCTGCCCGGCGCCAGAGTCGGAACGGTCGACAAATTCCAGGGTCAGGAGGCGCCGATTGCGATTTATTCGATGGCAACTTCAACGCACGCAGATGCCCCGCGAGGCATGGAGTTTCTTTACAGCCTTAATCGCTTCAACGTTGCAACGTCCCGGGCTAAATGCCTGTCGATTCTCGTGGCTTCACCCCAGGTGTTCGAAGCGGAATGCAGGACGCCACGACAGATACAGCTTGCCAATGCGTTCTGCCGATATATCGAGATGTGCTCGGTGATCCAGTTGCCGGCGAATTAGCGCCTTTGCTACTTTTGCCGCAAAGACCGCGGTCAGGCCGACTGCCCGCCTAGTATGCTTTCCCTGAAGAACCCGACGTTCGCGCAGAATTCGGCGAGCCCGGCAAGATCGCTGTCGCGCTCCAGCCAATCGCCGCATTCGCGCTGGAAAGCGCATCCAAGGCAGGCGTTTCGTGCATTCGCCATCGCATTTCCTCTGCATTTGCGGGCCGCGACGAGCGGATCGACTTCAATCCGCGCCATGACGAGGTCCATAAGCTCGAATTGCCGCCAGACCCGATCAACCTGCGACCACTGTCGTTGCCCAGACTGCATGACTATCTCCGTTTTCCAGAGCGACCACCTGTCCGTAGTACTCTATTCATGAAGATCCTGCGGCTCGATGTGTCGCGTCGCCGCGCCGGCGAGAGCCGACGCCCAACGCGTTTCGCATCTCTCGGATGGCAGTAGAAAACGAGATAGTTTTGCTGGCGTTTGCACGACGCCTTGTGCCGCCATTTTTCGTCCCCTCAACTCGGAATTGCCGCTGGACTCGCTGGCAGGCGGACGGGTCTGTTCGAAGTGGCCGAGCGAGCACCGCAAGCTACCCGAACAATCCGACGGATCTACCCTTCGCCTTTGAAGTGAGGCTGGACGAGTGGTCGTTCGTCGCGAGGCGAGCCGCGCTGTTGGGATCTGGTCGCTTGAGACCCACCGTATAATCAAATGGCTTGCAAGGAGAGCGAATGGCCGGAAGCAGAGGGAATGTCAGCGGCGGACGCGAACCACACCAGACCGACCGATGCGCCATCAAAGGGCTTTCGGTCTCGGGCTTCGCGGTGGGCCTGTTTGCAAAGCTCGGCGAATTGGAACTACGATATTTGCACGGGCAGCATGGAAAACCCGCTCGCCGGATAGCTCGCGATTGCGGGCTGCCGACCGGGCACCAGCGCGATTTGCTGGGTCGGTCTCAGCAATTCCTCCATGACGACGCGTAGTTCCAGTCGGGCCAGAAGCGCGCCCGGACAGACATGGATGCCGCCGCCGTAGAGGAGATTTTGCGTAGCATCACGATCGAGGCGGAATTCGTCGGAGTTGCCAAAGACCGCTTCGTCGCGATCGGCCGACGCCCACATGAGAGTGACCCGCTCGCCAGCTGCAATCCAGCGTCCGCCGATTTCCACCGGCCTGGTCGTCACCCGCCGGTTGGAAATGAGCGGTGCGTGAATCCGCAATATCTCGTCGATGGCAGCGGGCAGCACGTGCAAATTCTCTCGAAGCCGCTGCTGAACCTGCAGGTTTTCCGCAACGTAGTGGCCCAAAATCCCCACGCAGGCGGTTATCGTGCCCAGTTCGCCGACCGTCCAATTACGCAGGATGCTCACGATCTCCTCGTGGTTCAGCGGCCTGTCCCCGATCTTTTGCCGGAGCAAATTCGTTGTGATGTCATCTGGCGCGGCCGCACCGGCCTCACGACGCGCTTCCAGTAATGCGCTGATATAGCTGTCGAACTCGAGCGCGATGGCAGACATTGCATTCGTGTCTCTAACCAAGGTGGCCTCATGGTTCTTGCGGACCCACAGAAGCAACGGCTCATGCAGACTTGCAGGCCAGCCGAGGAAGGCGCACTGGATATGCACTGCGAATAGCTGGGCAAGCTGCGTCACCAGATCGATTTCCACGCCCCTTTGCAAACCGGAGACGAGATTGGCTGAGATCGTCCGGCAAAGCGGTTCGAAACCTGCCACGCGCTCGGACTCGAAATGGCTCTCGATTAGCGGTCGGTATGCCGTATGCTGGGGCGGGTCCATGCCGCTTGGCACTGACAGATGACTGGAAACGACGCTGCTGAACGTGTGGTGATCATCCAGTGCCTGCACCACGTCCTCATGTCGGAACAGCGACCAGCCGAGATAGTCGCTATACGCCACCGGGCAGCGGCGACGCATGGCGTCATAGGCTTTGATCTGGTTGGAAAGGACCTGATCGGATCGGGGATCCCAATCCGGTTGCGGCTTGTCTGGCGTCGATTTCATGGCAATTCCCTGAAAACTTCCCTGCACCGCACCAGCAAAGGCGGAAACGCGCATGCGCATAGCCCAGCCCTACGTGGCAAATGTCAGGCGCTGTGGTCTACCATCGAGCCGTCCTCCAAAACAAAACAGGCCCTCGTTGCTCCGAGAGCCTTGAGCGCGGAAACGGCGCGGTCTACGGGCATAACGGAAAAGGCGGTCGAAAGCGCGTCCGCGCAGGTAGCGGTCGGTGCAATAACCGAGACGCTGAGATAGCGGTTCGCGCACAGCCCCGTCGCGGGATCGAAGATGTGATTGAATCTCCCTGCTGTGTCGAATTCTGTGCCGTAGCCGCCTGACGTGGAGATGGCCTGGTTGTCGACGGCAAGCGTCGCAAAGAGGCGCTCCTCGGCTCGGGGGTCCTTTATCCCGATCAACCAGGGCCGTCCCGCCGGATGAGTGTCGAGCGCACGCGTCTCTCCCATATCGATTAAAGTGTGCGTGACCCCCCGAGCGCGCAGAAGCTCGGCGACGCGATCGGTAATGTAGCCTTGCGCTATGCCGTTCAGGGTTATCGCCATGTCGGATTGGTCGAACGCCACTTTTCCCGCGCCGACGGTCATCCGCGGGTAGCCGCACTTGGCCAAGGCACTTCTGATGTCGGATGGTGCCGGACCATTCAGGTCGGCGCCGACTGCGCTGAAGTGCTTCGCATAGAGGGCCCAGAGCGGCTGCACCGTCGGATCGAAGGCGCCGCCGGTTGCGCGAGCATAGTGCTCGCTTATCGCCAGAAGCTCGATGAGTTCCTGCGGCGGATCGGCCAGCTCGCCCTCGCGGTTCAACCGGGAAAGCGCGGAGGTCCCGTCGTAGAGGCTGAACACACGCTCCAATCTATGCACCTCGGCAAGTGAATCTGCGATCAAGCGCTCGGCCTCGGCGGCATCGGGATGGTATATCCGCAGTGAGGCGTCGGCGCCGAGCGCGACACCGCGCCATTCGTGGAATAATGGTGAGGCCCGGCCCGACGGCACAAAGCCCGCCCCTAGCGCAGCAAGGCTCAGGCCTGCAACCGCGCCGCTGATACGGATGAAGCGGCGTCGGGTTATCGGGTCAGCCAGTTCGCCATCCGGCTTGATTCCGTTGCGCAGGATTGTCGAAGGCTCTGTCATTGCTTCACCGCGGTCTTGGGCGTCAGGGCTTCGCCGGCCGAAACGTCGGCGACGTCATCGTCACTTTCCAAAATGTATTTCTCCGGGATCTCGCCGAAGCGGACGACCTTTCCGCCGCGCGACGCCGTGAACGACTGGGCGGCCTTCTCATCGGAGAAGGGCACGGCTTCTTTGCCACCCATGCCAGCGTTGTAGTCACTGCCGATCGCATACCAGGCGTCGTGCGCCTCGACCCAAGCTCCCGCCTCGGGGCGATCCCAGTTCCTGGCCTTCGCCATATCATTGACATAGATGGCGGCGACATCCTGCGGCTTCCCGGGGAGCATCGAAAAGGCAATGGCGTCGCGCACGGACGCGAACCAAACCGGCTCGGATTTGCCTGCAAAGAACGCCTGCCCCTTCGGGCCGCCATGCTCAAGGAGCCCCATCGAACAGAAGTAGGCAACCGACGCGACCGTCGGCTCCTGCGGTGGCGGCTTGGGAAGGCTAGCGACATCCTGGCTGCAGCCGGCCAGCAGGATGGACAAGGCGGTGGCGACAAGCACGCCGAGAACCGTTGCACGCATCATGGTTCTTTCCTCGAAAAGACAAAGACAGCGAGGGCGAGCGGAGCCGCCACCCATGCGGCCAGCGCGGTTAGCAGCACGGTGCGACCGAACTGCATCTGCTCGGCAAGGCCGGCCATCCCGGCGAACAAGCTGGTTTTCGATAGCCCGGCAAGATTGAGGAGTCGGAAGATGTCTGTGGGGTCGAGAAGGAGCAGCCAGTTAAATGCAACGCCGCTGATCGTCCTCCCCTGATCCGCGACAAGCAAGCCAAGGAGCGCCATGTCGTAGAGCAGGACCAGAACTAGCCAGATACCGATGGCGAGGCCTGCCGCGGTCGCACGCTCGCGCACGGTCGCACTGATGAAGTATCCGAGCGCGATGAAGACCGCGCCGAGCAGAACAGATGAGCCGACCATCCGCGCGAAGCTGCCCAGGCTTTCGGCATCGAACTCGCCGGCCGCGAGGGCCAGAGCCGCTCCGGCGGCACCGTAGCCGAGCACGGTTGCCACCGTCAGGATCGAGAGGTGCCCGAGGAACTTGCCGAAAAGGATCTGCCAGCGCGAAAGCGGATAGGAAAGGAGGAGAAGCAGCGTGCCACGATCTCGTTCGCCCACGATTGCATCATGGGAAAGGAGAAGCGCGATCAGCGGGACCAGGAAAATCGTCAGGCTTGACAGGCTGACGACCGTGACTTCGAGTGGGCTTGCGCCGACCACACCCGTGGGAGCGCTGCCGAGAAACGCGAGGGTCAGCGCCAGGCCGGCCATCAGCAGGACGGCGCCAAGGGCCCAGCGGTTGCGGAGGCCGTCGCGTATCTCGCGGGCGGCAATTGTTGCTATGGCATTCATTCCGCAGCCTCCCGTGTAAGCTCGCCGCAAAGATCGACCAATGTGGGTGGCATCACTTCGATGTCGCGGACGCCCTCGAGCAGCGACACGCTGCGGATTGCCTCGATCTTGCCACCGTCGGCGCAGGTGAATTCGAAGCGAACATCATCGAGCCACTGCACCGTGCGCCGCGCGGCGAATTCCCGCGCCACATTCCCGTCGGCGACGTGCACCCGTATCCTGAGCGGCAGATCCGCCAGGCGACGGAGCTCCGGAAGCGCGCCTGCTGCGACCATGCGGCCGGACTTCATGACCGCGATGCGGTCGGCCTGTTCGATGTCGCTGAGTGCGTGCGAGGAAAGCAGCAGTGTGGCCCCGGCGTCTCGCAACTCCGCCATGACATCGTAGAACATCTGCCGCGACTCGATGTCGAGACCGGTCGTCGGCTCGTCGAGAAAGAGGACGCGCGGCGCGCCGAGGAGAGCCTGCGCCAATCCGAGGCGCTGGCGCATGCCTTTCGAATAGGTGCCGACGCGGCGCCGCGCAGCGGCAGCGAGCCCCACGCGCTCTAGGAGCTGGTCGGCGACCGCAAACGGCACTTGCTTGAGACGGGCGTAGAAACGCAGCACCTCGCGGCCGGTCATGGCCGGAGAGAAGGCAACGTTCTCGGGCAGGAAGCCGATCCTGCGCCGGAATGCCATGGCCTGGCGCCCAGCTGGGTTCTCGCCAAGCAGCGTGACGCGCCCCGTGGTCGGGGGGAGCAGGCCGAGGGCCATTTTCACCAACGTGCTCTTGCCGGCTCCGTTGTGCCCAACTATGGCAACGCACTCGCCTGGTGCGACAGAGAGGTCCACGTCGCGCACGACGTAGGTGTCCCCGTATCGCTTCGATACGCCCTCCATGAATATCGTCGGCGACGTGGTCATGGCTTCACCTCCAGCGCAGGCGGGATGGGCGCCATCAGTGGCGCGCTGTCGATGACGCCGCCAGGATGGAGCGCGGGGAATTCCGCTTGAGCCCAGCGGATGACCTGCACGGCCGGGCTGTTGATGAGAAGTTTGGCCGTCGGGTAAGTCCATACGACCTTGTCGAAGATGTCGTTCGGCCGGTAGGCGGTGTCGGCGATGCCGTCGCCATTCAGGTCGAACGCCGGATTGTCGCTCCAGTAGTTGCCGCGCCCGTCCGCCGACCAATCGAGAGACCGTGTCCCTACGTACACGACCTGCGAGCGGTTACGGACGAAGGCATTGCCCGTCATCCGGTTGCGCTCCGAACCCGCAGTGAAATGGATGCCGACCGCGCAATCCTCGAACCAGTTGTCGGCAAACAGGTTCTTGTTGGCGTTGTAGATGAAGACGCACTGGTCGCTCCGCCGCACCATATTGTCTTCGATGTCTGCATCATTGGCGTAGTTGAGCAGAAGGCCGTGATCGCGATCGTCTTCCGACAGGTTGCGGCGGATCACCAGGCGGCTCGAATACATGATAACGTAGCCGTCGTGGTTATTGCGCGAGACGTTGTCGCTGACCTCGCTGTCGTTCGTGTACATGTAGTGGACGGCGAACCGGACGTTCTCGATGCGGTTGCCGCGGAAAACGTTGTTACGGCTGGCATTGGTGAAGATGCCGTCGCGTCCGCCTGTGATGTAGTTACCGATCACCTGCGCACCCGGCGCGTTCCAGACGTAGACGCCGTTGCCACGCTCGTTGATCCTAAGGTCGGTCCGCCCGACGATGCGGTTGTTCCGCACGACCGCGTTGGCGGCGCCATGAACATAGACGCCGACCAGGCTGCTCTCGATCCGGTTATCCTCAACAATTGCGCCCACGGCGCTGTCCTCGAGGAAGACCGCCGCGTCCGCGGGATCGTCGATGCCCGAATTGCGTATCGTGAGGCCATGCACGACTACGTTAGGAGCAGCCACCTCGATGGTGCGGCCCTGACCGTGCCCATCGAGCACAGCACCGGGCTCGGCCTCAACGGTGAGGGCCTGATCGATCCGGATGGGGCCCTGATGCACGCCGGCGGCGAGTCTGAGCGTATCGCCGGAGTGTGAGCCGGCAATCGCCTGTCGAAGGCCGTCGCCCCCCGAAGGAACGGCGACGGTTTCTGCCCGCCCCGCCCCTGGGAGGAGGAAGGCGCAGGCGGCGACGAAGGCCGCCGCAACTGCGCTCCTGATATGCCGGTGCCGACTCATGCCGGCTGCGGCTCCACTATCATGCGCCCGGCCATTTCCATGTGCAGCGCGTGACAGAACCACTGACAATAGTACCAGTGGACACCGGGACGGTCCGCGATGAACGTCACGGACGCGGTCGCCTGCGGCCCGATTTCCATCGCGACCCCGTGGCGCACCAAGGTGAAGCCGTGGGTCAAGTCCTCGACGTCATCCATATTGGTCACGGTGATGGTGACCTCGTCACCCTGCTTGACCGTGAATTTGTCGAGGCTATAGGCCGGCGCGACGGAGTGCATGTAGACGCGCACCTTGTTGCCATCGCGAATGACATCGGCGGCTTCCTCGAGCTTGACGCCGTCCTTCGCCGCCTGCTGCCGAGCTTCCTCCCACATTGGGTCGTCGCGCTTCCACACGGTCTCCGGCCTTACCTTCGAGCGGTGGACCAGGCAGATGTCGTGCGGCTCCGCGAAGCTCGGCCCGTCATGGACCAAGCGCATCTCGTCGCCCGAGATGTCGATCAACTGATCATTCTCCGGATGCAGCGGCCCCACCGGCAGGAAGCGATCCTTGGAGAATTTGTTGAGCGACACCAGCCACTTGCCGTCAGCCTCCTTGGTTTCGCCCATCGAGGTGTGATTGTGGCCCGGCTGATAGTGCACGTCGAGCTTCTGGACGATCGGGTCGACCTTGGCGCCGCCGTAAGCCTGAATCGCCTTGTCGAGGTTCCACTTGACGACCTGGCTGTCGAGGAACAGCGTGGTGTAAGCGTTGCCCTTTCCGTCGAATGCCGTGTGGAGCGGCCCGAGACCCAACTCCGGCTCGGCAACGACGACGTCGCGAGGCTTGATCTTGTCGTCAAACAGGTCGTCGAAGCGGCGCACGTCGAGAAGCGTCACGGTCGGCGAGAGCTTGCCAGCGATAGCGACATGGATGCCGTCGGGCGCCGTGTTGCAGCCGTGGGGATTGTTGCCGGCCGGGACATAGCGCGTGTAGCGTGAGCCGTGCCGCCCGTCGACAACCGGGACGCCATTGATCTCCTTGTAGTCGCCTTTCTTGACCGCATCCTCGATGCGCCTGAGGTTGAAGAGCACTACCCAGTCGCGGTCCGCGGAGGTCATGTCGGCGAGCGTAACGCCCCGTTCCGAGTTGTAGCACGTCGAGAACGCGTACTTACCCTGGTAGTCGGCGTCGGTATTGTCGAGATTACCGTCGACCAGCACCTGCCAAGCGACTTTCATTGTATCGCCGTCGATCGCCGTGAAGACCGACCAGTACTGCTTGGGATCATCAAGAATCTTGCCGTCGTTCGGGATCGGGATGATGTGCTCGCTGTTGGCGAACACGTAACCGGTCCGTGGAAACTTCTGAACACGCAGTCCGTGAATGTCAGATGCGTTCGGAACCTCGACGATCTTGTCGCACTTCATCACGTCGCAACGGATGCGCCCGACGCGGCAATTGGCTTTGTCGTTGACGAACAGATAGCGTCCGTCATAGGTGCCGTCGGTGAACGACATGTGCGGGTGATGCAGGTCTCCGTTGGGGTAGACGCCGCCGCGCTTGGCGAGGAACGCCTGCGTGGTCGGCATCAGGCCCTCCGTCATGATCTTCCGGCTCTCGTTCGTGATCCCCCAGCCAGTGGCACTGCAGCGGTTGAAAACAGGAATGCGCGTGAGTTCGCGCATTGAGGGCAGCCCGATGATGCGCACCTCGCCGGACTGGCCGCTCGAGCTGAAGCCATAGTATTCATCCAGATCGCCCGGCCGGATTTCGCTGGTCGCCTCCTTTGCCTGAGCGGGCCTGGGGAGTCCGACGACGCCAACGGCGCCGCCGGCAGCTGCGCTGGCCAGGCCTGCCAATATGGCGGCTTTGCCGCTTCCAGTCAGAAGCCTGCGACGGCTTACTCCGGCTTCCGTCGGCCTATCATCGTCTTTCATTGGTCGTCTCCTTCTATTGACGCGGCCGGGCTGGCCGCAGGTTTCCGTTCCACGGATGGTTCGCGACCGTTGACGGTCACCAGAACCCTCGGCTTGCGCTTAGGCTCCGGCTGCATCGACGGGGACTGAAGGGCCAGCCACTTCTCCCGTTTGATGCGCTTTTGGATAACCACCGGGCAGCGTTGGTCGTCGTGATAGAGCACCTGGCAGTTGAGGCACTGGATGCATTCGTTGGGATTGATTGTCCCTTCCGGATGGATCGCCTGGACGGGACAGTCATTGGCGCAGCGCTGGCAAGGCGACCCGCATTCCTTGTAACGCTTCAGCCAATCGAACATGCGCACACGGGCGGGAATAGCCAACGCGCCGCCGAGTGGGCAAAGATAGCGGCAGTAGAAACGCTCGATGAACAGGCCGGGCGCAAGGCAGCCGACGGCGAACAGGACGAACCACCACTCGCGCGCGAAATGCAGGACGATCGCGGTCTTGAAGGGCTCCACCTCGGCCGCTTCCTCGGCGAGGCCGAGCGAACCGAAGGAAAGGCCGAACAAGGCAAGGAAGATAATGTATTTGAACGCCCACAGGCGCTGATTGAGCCAGAACGGCACGCGGACTTGCGGAATGTGAGCCCAGCGTGCCAGCCGGTTCGTCCACTCCTGTAGCGCACCGAACGGGCAAAGCCAGCCGCAATAGGCGCCGCGGCCCCAGAACAGCAGCGCAGCGGCTATCGCGGACCACAATATGAAGATCAGCGGGTCGCGCAGGAAATAGTCCCACCGGAAGTCGCCGCGCAGCGAGTTGAAGAATGTGAGGATATTCACGACCGACAGTTGCGCGTGCTCGTACCAGCCGAGCCAGAGAAGCGTGAAGGCAAGGTAACCCAGCCGGATGCGTTCGTAAGCACGCGGCCATTTCACGAGAAAATCCTGGAAGAAGAAGATGCCGGTGAGCACGCCGATCGCGACGAGCATGATGGCAATGTCGAACATCCGCGTCCGCCACATCCTCTGCCAGAGCGGCGGCTCGTCGTCCGCTGCTGCCACCAGTTGCGTGGCGACCTGCGCCGGGGCGACCGCCACTGGCGGCGCAACAGGCGCGGTCAGGAACTTGTCGGGGGTCAGGTAGTCGAGCCCCGTTGTGACGAATGCCTTGTCGAGCGCACCGGTAGCCCGCTGCACGAGAAGCTGGAATCGCCACGGCGTGCCGGGATCGAGATTCGAACCGTCTGGCGTGACGAAGACGCCGATTTCGGGAAAGTCCGGCGCGCCTTCGGCAACGACCGCCCCAATCCGCCGATAGTTGCGATCGCGGAACCGTATGCTGCTCTCGCTCTGGATCAGCTCGATGCGATCGAAAATGCCACCGCGCACATAACCGGAGCCACGAAAGGAATACGTCCCGGCGCCGGCGACGAGGATCGCCTGCTGACCGGGTTTCAGATCCTGGCGAAGGCGATCATATTCGGCGTCGCCGAGCAGCGATCGCCCGACTGACGGCACGCTTGCCAGCGCAATGTAGACGTCGACGAAGTGGGCATTCGGGTCCCCTGCCTGCGGGCGGGCGATGGCCGCGGCATTGCCCGTCCGCTGAAATAGGTCATCGAGTTCCTTGTTGGTGATCGCAAGTCTGCGGACCGATCCCTCGGCCAGCAAGGCTTGCCAGGTTTCGACGGCGCTGCCCATCTGATCGATCGTGCGGTGGGCCGGGTGCGAAACGGCATTCACAGCGCCCGCGCCCAGACTGCGCGACCGCGCAATCTTGACCGCCGACTGTGTCATGCTGTCGGCGATGACCATCATCGTGACCGTCGCGCCGCTGACGATGTCGACCGGCATGCGGCTCGCATCGCTCGGATCGAGGACATGCCGACCTGCGAAACCGTCGATATAATGCTCGATCTTGGCTAGAGGGATGCCGACCAGAACGATCGGCTCGTGATGCTCGACGAGCTTTGCTCCAGTGATCTTGCCGTCCAGGTCAATGCCGACAACGATGTTGATCGGTTTGCCTGAGTAGCCGGTCGAGTCTACGACGTCGCCCGTGAGGAAGGCGTAGCCGACGAGTTGACCGCCCTTGAGGAGCTTCGCCGCAGGCGGGTTGCCGTCGATCTCACCGAAGCTGTCGGCTGCGGGATCGACGTCAGATGCTTTGATCCGGCCGAGAAACTCGCCTAACCGCCCAGACGCGTTGGCCTCGACCTGCGGCAGCAGGAGGACAAGCAGGAGGACGAAGGAAGCCAGGAAACCCAGGCCCGCCGATCTCCATCCGGATCCGAATTCGAAATCTGATTTCATTTCTGCCGCTAGCTGTCTGCACCAAAGCCCGATCGCTTGCTTGATCGAAGGCGCGCTACCGTTAGACGATCGCGCTGGCGGCTCTTTGATCTAGCACAAACTCAAATGACGTCAGCGGATGTCAGATTGGCGATCACTCCTCCACGACGCGCGTTCCCATGAAGCGGTTGAGTAAAGAACCCGAGGCACAGTTGCGCGATGTTCCGCAGCTGATTGGCTTGGCGACGGCAATGGAAGAGACCGCTGCACACCGCTGCTAAAGGTCGCGGCACATATGGAGAGGCTGAACGAGTATGAGCTTGCCGGAACATTTGACGGGTCTGTCGAAGAGCAGCGCGACCTTGTCGAAGAGATCGTCCGCCGTTCCAATTAGCTGATCAGCCGACCGGCGCGTCGCCGCCGGCACTTGCCGATCCGCGCGGGCTGCCTTCCGAACCGCTCGATCGCGGGACGAGGCAGATGCCAGTGCGCTGTTCACCCCGCCGAGCCCTCGGCGTTGCGATGAACAAATAAACGCTGGCTTTCGCCTTCCATTCCTACGTTGGAGCACACGGCAACGATGCGACAGTCCGAGCGAAGGGGCAGTGGTCGCGACCACGCTGCAGCGCTACGCGAAGAGCGGCGTAGCCTCTGTTGGCGCGAAGGCAGGCGCGGACGAGAGCTTCATGCTGGATGCCTCATCAATTGCCGGCCTTCGTGCGACAAAGCCGACGGCTGGAGTCGCGTGCCGCTTCCACCGACGGATTGGTTCACGGCTTGCCGTCTTGGGCGATGAGGCGCCGTCGAAAACAGCCGCGAGGTTGTACTGGCTCGGCCAACAGGCAGTGGATCGAGCGATGGGGAGCGCTGCTATCGCAGCGCGGTTGCACGTGCACGGTCACAGCAGCCAGCGCCAGTCTTAAAGCAGCCAGCGATTCGGTAGCATCACTGCTGCTTAACTGTTTGTTTTACGGGCGCATTATTGGCCAATCTGTTTGAACAGTTCCTCGAAAGCCTTCTTGGCCTTGCCGGGCTGATTGGCCGATTCCGCTGCCTTCAGGTTACTGCCCGGATCGCCGACCACGACAAGGGCGACCATGCCCATGCCGTAATGGGGATTGCACTTGATCCCGTACACACCGGGCTTGGTAAACGTGACGGTCACGTCCTTGTTCATCTGCCCTTTGAACGGCTCCGCACCGTCCGGCAGCATGCCGGGGATCGACTCGACATCGTGGCCCTTGTCCTTGGCAACAAAATGAACCGTGTCGCCGGGCGCTACCTTGAGAAACGATGGTTCGAGCTGAAACATGCCGTGCTTGCCCATGTTCAACATGGATACCTCGAATTCGGCGGCGCTTGCGGCGCTGGCCCAGGTTAGAACGGCGGCGGTAAGGAGCGGCACAAGTCTGATCGAGCGCATTCTTCTAATTTCCTTCTTTGGTGTAAATGGCGGATTTTGCGTGTGGCCGCCTGTCTATCGGCTGCATCCGGCCCGTACTTTGCGCTAGGACAAACATGCTTCAGAAAAATGCACATTCACACTTCAGCCAGCGGCTTGGCCCGATCCGCAGCCACGATGAGCTCCTCACCCACGTGGTCCGCGACAACAATGGAAAGATCCTGCTCCAGCCCAACGCAAGCGATCTGTCCGTCTTCCCCGTTTTATAGCGGACCCGGGTTCGCCCGCACCGCGGCGTGTCCGCCAGCGGTTTGGGTTTTTGTTGTTCCAGCGCAAAGACGCCCATTTGAATATCGTCGATCGGTGAGACAGCCCCGACTACGCCAGACCGCCCCTGCGCGACGGGGCGTTATGTCGGATGAATCGCTCTGAACTTCAGGGCCCCTACTCGACTGCAAGGATCTTCGTGATGAACACCCAATTCTCTGGTCCAGAACTCTGGCAGCGCACTGTCGGCGACATAGCCGCCACGCTACCCGGCGCCACTGCGGTTCTCCGGAACTACAAGATCGATTTCTGCTGCAACGGCGATCTCACTCTCGACAGTGCCGCTCACCGACGAGGGGTCGATCGAGGCGAGCTTGAGCGGGCGCTGGCAGCGCTCGGCACCCCCGATGGCGCTAGCGCGGTGCCTACCGCAATGAGCAACGACGTTCTGATCGGCCATATTCAGGCGTGCTACCACGAGGCGCACCGGCGTGCATTGCAGGAGCTTATAGCGCTGTCGCGAAAGGTGGAGGCGGTGCATCGCGAACATCCGAAGGTGCCGGCCGGGCTTTCCGAAGCGTTGCGGCAACTGCAAAGAGACCTGGAACCGCATATGGCCAAGGAAGAGGCCATCTTGTTTCCGGCGATGCTGCAGTGGACTGAAGGTAAGTTTGATATCCCTATTTCGGAACTGCGGCACGAGCACGACGAGCAGGGCATTTCGCTTGGGCGGCTTGAAAGCCTCACCGACAACTTCACCACGCCCGAAGGGGCTTGCCGCTCATGGCAAGCGCTCTATGTGGGCACGGCCCAGTTCGCTGAAGATCTGATCAAGCACATCCACTTGGAGAACAACATTCTTTTCCCGCGCTTCGCTGCGGCGGAGAGCCGGACCTAACGCCGACTGCCGCGGAATTTCGGATCGCCGGGCCGATCCTCGACTCGGCGAAACCCGTCGCAACCCGGAGACCCGTGCGTCGGACCAGCGACTGCAGGCCCGGCCTTACCTGGGTAGCGCAGCGGCATCCTGTCCGTGATCTTTGCGGCCCAGGCGTCGAAACGCTGGCATCAGCGATCCGAATTGCAGCTTACCCCCTTTGCGTCGAATGAATCCTCCCGCATCATTGTATCAGATTTGCTTTGAAAGGGTGCTCGCTTGGGACGAGGGGAAGTGGTGCAACAGCATGACGACCTAGAGCAAGCGAGTTCGGAGACGGTAGATTGCCAGGTACGCCACCTCTTCCGGCGATACTCTTCGACAACCCGTCTCGATGGTCTGCTGGACCATCTGGATGGATTGGCCAATCTCGAAGATTCGGCGGTTTTCTGGTCGATTTTCCATCAGGTTTGGTCAAGCTGCGATGCCACGTGGGAACACGGAGCAAGAGCCATCCAGCAATTGGAGAGGGCTGGCCATTGTGGCGAGTTCCTAGGATGCGAGGATAAGCAATTCTATTCCGACCTACCGGAGCAGGTGAAGGTTTATCGAGGCTGTTCGCGCACCCGCGTCAAAGGAATCTCTTGGACAACGGATATCGATGTGGCTGAAGATTTTGCGAAGGGTCATCGTGGGATACATGTACCCCGTCCCGTGCTGGCGAGGGCCGTCATTTACAAAGGCGATATCCTTACAGTTTCATCGCATCGGGGAGAGGCAGAGGTGTTGCTCAACCCCAGCAGGCTCGCAGGCCTCTCGGTATGTCCATTCGCGGAACGCGCTTAGGCCAATGCCGACAGAGCTATCAAGGTCCACATCGGCAGCACACTGGCGACCTCAGCAAGCGATTCGGATTGTGTGGGCGTCTTTTCTTTGCATGCTTGCAATCGGTTAAAAGCTTCAAATCCTGGACGCGAGGACTTCCCCTGCCATCATCCCAAGGTCTTCTCCGATTCTTGAATGCGCCCTCGCCCACAGCCGCCGTAACAAGGTTTCCGGCACCATCTCGTCGAATTTTGCTGTCCTAAGGTTCTCCACAAAATCCGCGATCGATCCAATGTCCGGCGGCCGCTCGGCAACCTGTCGAAGTATTGCGACAGCTTCATCGGGCGTCGTTTCAACGACCGTGACCCCGACATCGAGAACCACGCATTCCAGGCCAGCCGAAACCAGAGCGAAGGCCAAGACCGAATTCGCGTCGGTTCCTCTCCACGTGAGGATATGGGTGTCCTTGCCTGCTTGCAGAAATCGGGATTCATCCAGCCCCAACAGTTTGTAAGCAGCCCTTCCTTGCACAAGGAAATCGGTCGCGGCCACATCCAGATAAGCGGGGGTTTCCATTGACGACAGAACTGCCTGCATCTCGGCCGCGAGCCGGTCGTGAATCGGTTCGTTCGCAATGGTGTCGAATTTCGGAATCTTTCCGGATCGGTGCCTTTCGACTTCAATCACTTTTCCCCGGTCGTCCACCGTGACGATGCGCCATCGCTGACCCGCGAACGAAATCACTGAGCCGGCCCCCACTGGATTGGAGATAGGGATCGTCCCTAACGTGCGCCCTCCTGAGACCAGCCTCCACTCCTCGTCCGTCGAGAAAATGGCGTAGAAATCACGCGCGCTCGTGAGCCTTTCGCCGACCTCGCCAAGCATGATCGTCCCGTCCGGCGCCTGCTCGATCAGCCTTTGTTCCGGCGAGGCCATCGATCGGAGAAGCTCCACATAGTCAGTCTTGTCGAGTGCAGACAACGGCCCGGCACCGCATAGCAATCGGAACAACCGGTCAGCACGCGCCCCGCCGTCCTGGACGATCACTGAAAGCGTCTGGTGAAGCGCCACCGTCGCGATGGCGCTGTCTAAGGACGGAGGCTCGACGAACCGTTCAATCAGGAGACGGACTGAGGCAGTTGCCCGCACCGTCTCCAACCTCAGCCGGTCTAGAGGGTCAGCATCGGCAGCTAGGCTGCGTTCCCGAACATAAATCCGCAGGATCGCCGGGACGCCACGCCGGCGTCCGCTGCGGCCTAGCCTTTGGCGCAGTGACGCCAACTGCCGCGGCGCGCCGATCTGCGCCACCGATTTGACGGACCCGATGTCGATCCCTAGCTCGAGCGTTGTCGTCGCCACGCCCGTGGTCGGAAGATCGCCCTTCTTCAACCGATCCTCCAGCTCCTCTCGAAGTTCTTTCGACAAGCTACCGTGATGCGGCAAGAATTCGTTCGGCACGCCCGCTTTGTCGGACCGCGTGCGGAGTCGATCGGCCAAAGCCTCGACACGCTTTCTCGATCCGGCGAAAGCGAGATTGTTGGATCCCCGCAAGTTCGCAAAGATTTGGTCGGCAATCAGATCCAGTGCAGTTGGCGGCCCTTCGTCGCTCTCTAGGCCGTCGGCATCTTCGACCTCCTCGGAATCGGCGTATGCCCTAACCTGAAGACGGAGCTCCGGTGAATCGGCCGTGGATTCGACGACCACTACCGAAGAGGGGTTCTCAGGCCGGAGCCAGCGCGCGGCGACGGCAAGGTCGCCGATCGTGGCCGAGAGGCCGACACGCCTCGCCGGCTTCCCGGCCAAATCGTCCAGCCGACGGAGAAGGCTCGCGAGGTGCAGCCCCCGAGGTCCGTTGAGGAAAGCATGCAATTCATCGATGACAACGAAGTCCAGCGAAGCCATCATTGCCTTCGCGTCGCCCGGGCGGCGGAGCAGCATTGCCTCAATGGATTCCGGAGTGATCAGGACGAGTCCGCGCGGATCACGCCGCGCTCGCTGCTTCGCGGACTGCGGAGCGTCTCCATGCCAGCGGACTACGTCGATCTCCATGCGCTCGCACAGGTCGTCGAGGCGGCGGAACTGATCGTTGATGAGGGCTTTCAGCGGGCTGACATACAGGACGGAAAAACCACGTTCGTTCCGATCAGCAACCTTCGTGAGGATCGGCAGGACAGCGGCTTCCGTTTTTCCGGCTGCGGTAGCGGCAGCGATCAGGACGTCGTTCTCGCCGTTCAGGATCGCGGCGATCGCCTTGTCCTGGACGTCGCGCAGTTCCTCCCACTTCTGTTCCCAGATCCAACGCCGGATCGTCTCATGTAGCCTGTCGAAGCCGGAACGGTCCTCAGAGCCTGATGCTGGCAAGATTCTCATCCCCGCCCTCGGCGCCGCCTTCGCTTTCGTCGGCTGACGGGTTCTCGACGTCGGACGCGACTTCGACACGCCCGAGAAGACTTTCCCATCCTGTTCCAGGGTTCTGCTCAAGAACCGCCAAGAACTGGACGAACGCTTTGATCGTGTTGCGAGGCGTCCTGAAATAAGCCTCGCCGACGTGTTTGCTGCAATGTTCCATGAACGCGGGAAGCGCCTCATCCGGTACCAGATGAGTTGCCGGATCGCCATGTGCGAACACTGACCGGATATTGGACAAGAGAATAAGGAGGTCTTCGGGCGTAAGGCTCTGCAAGCGAAGCACAGGGCCGGACAGGTCGACGAGCCCGTTCGTCGCGAAGGCGTTCTCCGCGAGACGCGACTGGAGCGCGGCGTAACTGTAAAGGCCCCGGCGAGTGTCCATAAGGAATTCGGGGGTGCCACCGAACACGAAGCCGATGCCGCCGAAATTCCCCTGAAGGACGTCGTTGAGCATGCGCAGAATTTGCTCAAAGTTCTGATTGCGTGCCTGCGCGCTCTGGAGCTTGTACAAGTTCACCATTTCATCGAAGACAACGAGCAGGCCGGCGTACCCGGCGAGCTTGACGAATGCTGCGAGCAATTTCAGCGCGTCATAGATGTCATTGTCATCGATGATGCTCCTGACGCCCAGCGCCTGCCTTGCTTCTGTCTTCGTTGAATATTCGCCGCGCAGCCACCGTAGCGCTGATGTCTTGAGGATCTCGTCGCCCTCCTCGCTGCCTCGCCAGTAGGCTTTCAACACGGTCGCATAGTCATAACCGCCGACCTCCTCCTGAAGATGGGCCAGGCGTTCGTCTATGACGCGCTCGACAGGCACGCTTTTCCTTCCCGCGTCGTTCATGCAGTCAGTCACGAAACGCTCGACAACGCTTGGCAGCGCGCCTCCCTCGGGCTTCGTCCTGGTGGCCATGTTCCGGACAGCCTCGGCATAGAGTCCCCTCGCCTGGCCGGCGGACGCATGAATCCTGCGGTCGGGCCCAAGGTCGGCATGGATGGTGACGCATTTCCGTTCGAGCGCTATCAAGCGGACGAGATTCAGGAAGAATGTCTTCCCCGCCCCGTACTCGCCTATAACGAATCGGATCGCCGCACCGCCATCTGACAGGCGGTCGATATCCCGGACCAGAGCTCCAACTTCCGCGATCCTTCCGACCTGCACGTGGCGAAGTCCCGTCTTTGGGACCACACCTGCGGCAAGCGCCTGGAGGATGACGTCGCGGTCGCGCGCCTTGATGGTAGTTTCTGCCGTCATCTTTCCGCTCCCGCCTTTTGCAGTTCCATTCGGACATGTTCCACGACCACCACGTGCTCCTCTCCGTCGAGGATCGGTTCGTCGAACTTGTCGAAGCCCCATTCATTGATCGTTTCGATCGCGCCGTCCGGCAACAGCCGCAGTTTCCGCGCCACGTCTTCGAATGCGTCTCGGTCTAGCTCTCCGGCTCCAAGAAGGCAGGAAAGCAGTTCGGCATGAGCCGCATCGAGTCCTTCAAACCTCGAGTCTCCTCGCAGGGCCGTCTCCGTCGGGGCCGGCGGCGGAGAAAGCGGCTCGTCTTCGACGAAAATGCCTGCGAGAAGTTGGGAAACCGCTGACGTCTCCAACTTTATCCGTTCGAGCCGAGCACGGTCGATCTGTATGCCCGATGCTTTGGGTGCCGAGGCTTCGGCAGGAATGGGAACACCGCCAGTCCGTATTTCCGGTGTGACGGCTATGGGCTCGTCCACGACGACCGAACCGCGATGAAGCGCGGAATACAGATCCTCCACCGGATACCCAAGCGTTTTGTACAAGCGCTCGAGAAACTTCACCTCGTCCGGGGCGGCATGTCCGTCCGCGAGCACCGCCGACGTGGCCGATCGGATCGCGCTGTCGCGCGCCTCGGCTTTGACGCTGCGCAACCTCTGCATGGCGGATTGCCGGGCGGAAGCATCCTTCAGCAGCGTGCTTGCGTAAGCCATCAGCCGGGCACGCTCAATTCCGCCGAGGCCGGGAACAGCCCTGATGTCGCTCTTGATGGATTCGAATTCGCTGGTCTCGATCTTCCCGTCTGAAGCGGCTGCAAGTGCAGCGACTTCGACCATGGCCCTGGCAGAAGCGTAGCTTGGAGACTCGCTATCGACCGGCGCCCCGTCTTTCGCCTTGAACAGCAGGACATAACCGTCGGCATCGAGATTCCGGGCGCCATATCTGCGATCTGGCTCGAACCCTACATCAAGCTTGTCCATGAAGGCTCCGACTTGATTGCAGAATCCTGAGGGAAGTTTGCCTTTCGGTGGGGTCTCCACTCCCAATGCCTGGGCGAGTTGACCTACTTTGACCCCCGCAATGTTGCGACCTCCGAAAAGCAGTTCGACACGCTCGAGCGCGGCGCTTCCCATTACCGAAGGCGATGTCAACATCTCCTTCGGCAACAGGAAGGCGGCCTCGATCGTGCCTTTCGCCTCTGGACTTTTCCCCAGCAGGCGGCTGTATGAGGCGAGTTCATCAGTGCACGCGTTTAGGAGATCCCGCAGGCCTTCGAGGGGTGCGGAAATCGCGGCGATGTCGGGGAGCGGCCCGGTCTCGCTGTCGGACAGGTCAAGCCTGCATTCGAAGCCGCCGCTCGCCGCATGATATTCGATCTTGAGCTTAGTTTTCGGTGGATTGACCTTGAGTCCTTGCGGATAGCGGGATGCGAACCGCATTTGCCAGAGCTCGGCTAGCTCGTCGAAACATCTCGTCGCAGGCGTTCGCAGATAAGTGTCGGGAAGTGACAAGACCCAGAGGAGTGCGTCCGTGCCGTCAAAAGAAACCGCAGAAGCAAGTTTGCGCCCTAGATGGAGCCTGACGGACAACGGCATCTCGTATCCGTTCCTGAGATCGGGCGAGAGTGCCGGGCGAGAGATTTCCGGACCCTTGACGAGCTCCGCGACATCAAGGAATTTCGACGCATAGTTTTTGAACGAATGATTTTCTCCGTGGAGGGCGAGGAGGCGCCGGACCTCTGCGATTAGGGCAGGCGTCTCCTCTTTGGCCGCATCCACGAGCATACGACGCTCAAGGCCGTAGAAAAACAAAAAGACATATCCTATGCCGATCCGCGGATCGTTCCTTCCGCCCGCAAGCCAGTCGAGATAAGTCCGCCTGGCGATGGGTGGAATGTTCGAATATGACGGCCAATAAGGTAGGAGGCTGCCCGATAGATCGCTGCCCGATGGCGCGACCGTGCACGACGGATCCACGAGGCAATTGGTTCCGCGGTCCGAACTCGTTCCAGTGAAGGCTCCGCCGAGATAAAACATGCCAGCGTCGATGGTCATTCCACCCACCCGCACCCTCTCGCCTGACGCAATCCATCGGGCGGGAGTCCTAATCGCAGGGAGCCTGTCACTAGTTGGCGCCGACGGCCCTGGCAAACGCCGGTCCCACTGGTCTGGGCTTCCGGTGAATCTTGGATCGGGGTTAATTCGAGGATCGATCCACGCCTCTCCGGCTCGGGCCTGAGGTGGATCTTCGGCGAAGCTGCTACGCGTTGCGGCGAACTCGCGCAGCTGGGGTGACTGAACGCTCCGTTCCTTATTCTTTACGGCGCGGTAGAAAAACCAGGCGGCCAGCGCCACGCCCGCAAGCACCCACCCCATCGTCGCCCCCGGCTTGCTTTGGATGTTCTTTCCCCGAATAATTGCATATTCGGAAGCTCCGCGACAAATTCTTTGCCAGCGACTGAGGCTTTTCTAGCAGTCGACGTCAGTGTCATTCGTGCTCGTTCGGCGATCCAAGCGTGTGAAGGCCTTGTGCCGCAGCAGGAACACCCCTAGTGGCATGAACTTAGCCGGGTTTTGAAACGCACGGGTTAGCCGACCCTTTCCCACAGCATATGGCGAAAAGTACGGTTTTGGCGCATAGTGTTCAGCGCATCGGGGGCGGCAATGGACCATCGTGTCCGACTTAAGCGACGGCGCGAAGCAAAGTCGGTGACGCGACGTTCGCGACGGCATTCAAAGGGAAGCGGACGTTGGACTGTGGCAGTTGCACTCGCTGCTGCTGGCATTGCGGGATATTTCGGGTGGAGCTTAGTCTCAAGAAATAGTCCGGAAATCATTTCTTACGCGCAAGGCAAAGCTTCCTCAGATCAAGAGGATTTGGTCGGCCGTGCTTCCGTCATCGACGGTGACACAATCGAAATCCATGGCAAGCGCATCCGCTTCAATGGCATCGACGCGCCCGAGTCGTCTCAAACCTGTGCAGACGGAAATGGCAAAGCATACCGATGCGGTGCAAAGGCCGCCGAAGCGGTGGACCAATTTCTGGCCGCCTCGTCTCCGACCCGATGCGTATTCGTCGCCCGCGACCGTTACGGCCGTTTCGTCGGGAACTGCTTCAGGGCGGACGGAGAAAGCGTTCAGGCTGCACTCGTCAGGGATGGCTGGGCTCTTGACTGGCCGCGTTACAGCAACGGCGCCTACGCCGAACTGCAGGCGACGGCAAAGGCCGAAGGCAAAGGGATATGGATCGGCGCGTTCGAGCGTCCGTGGGAGTGGAGGTCGGATCGGCGGACTGGCAAAAGTGCAGCCGAGCCGATCGCGCCGCTTGTCGGCGTCTCGTCCGGTTCCGAAGCATGCGGCATCAAAGGCAATATCAGTTCGTCAGGCGAGCGCATCTATCACGTGCCCGGGCAGAAACACTACGACAGGACCCAAATCACGCTGAGCAAGGGCGAGCGATGGTTTTGTTCGGAGGCCGAAGCACTGGCGGCAGGGTGGCGACCCGCCCTTCGCTGATCGTAGGAACCGTCTGCCCGTGCTGCCCCAACCCGTGCTGCAGCCGTGTCACTGAATCTTCGCGCCGACCTCCGTTGTCGAAGGCGAATTGCGTTTCCTGACCCGGATCTCTATCCGACGCCGCGATTTCACGTCACCTGCTTGGGTTCCGTTGGTCAGGGTGTCGTCGGGAAGGATCAGTTGGGCCCCCGACATGGGCAGAATGGTAACCGCCTGGAGCGCTGGTACGCTCTTCAGGACTTTGGCTACGGCAATCGCACGCGCTAACCCCAGACCCGCATTGTCTGCAGGGTGCAGCACGCCGACGGGGGCAGTGCCGCCGAGTACGTCTTGAAGCTCAGCATCAAGGTTTGATCCAAGACGCGAGATCTTCTGCTCATCGGTGTGCCCGATGACCTCCACGACGTCCACCGCATATTTCGCGGCGATGTCCGCAATCTGTCCAGCAGTGTTTTCTCGCAAGGCCGCGTCAAAGCTCGGGCTGAGTTCCGCGCTGCCTGACTTGAAGAAGTATCCGTTCGTTTCGCTGAGGCTGATAATCGGCGGCCATTCGTGGGGCTTTGCGTTGCCTTCAGATTCCTTAGCCTTGCGGACGACCTCAAGAAGTTGCTCTTCCGGCGTCTGCTTCGCGGGTGAGACGACGACCTTGTCTCGGAGCACTTTGATCGCTGGGGCAAGCCTTTCGATGTCGTTGGCAGTCAGCCCGGAATCCCGGAGCCGTCCTGCCATGGGCACAACTTCTTCGAGAGTGAGACCGGTCTCCAATATCTGGTCCACCTTCGTTTTTGCGAGTTCCAGTTCCCGCCATTCCTTTTCGAGTTCGTCGCTACCAGCAACTGTCTTTCGGAAGACCTCGAGCTTTTCTTCGAGCAGAGCGTTGGAGGCCTCCTGCTTCTGAAGTTCAACCTCGACCGCCAGCTTGTCCGCTTTGATGTGTTCGGACGTGGACCGCTCTCTCGCGATGATCGCACCCGCTGCCAACAAAAGGCAGAAGACGAGCAACAGCATGGACTCGGCCATGGTGAGACCGAGAATAAGGCCGCGGCCATAGCCTCTCTGCTCGCTTGAGACGGACGTTCCCTGAGTGCTCAACGACGGTTCCACCACCGCTTGCTGTCAGATTCACTCTCGACAGATTTATTCACGGGGGAAATTGCATCCCCTGCCGCTTCGGGCGCATCCTGGCCGTTTGGCTGCGGCGCTTGAACTTCGACGGGGGCGGCCAAAGCAACGATGTCGTCGAGAAGCGGAGTCGACCCCAAGCCGTCGGTGAAATGGTGAACACCGTTTGCCCCCTCTGAAGTGCCATCGGATAGAGGTTCGAATACGCCAGGCTTAGAGCCTGCGCGCGTTTCGAGGAGCATCCTTTCAAGGAACTTCTGCATCTCCGCATTCTGTTGTTGGATATGGCGAGCGAGGCTGTCTGTGCTCCGCTGAACTTGAGCCGACGCCTCTACCGACTTCTCCATGATCTGAAGCGACCTCCCGCTTGTCTCCACGATTTTCGCGACGGCATTGGTGATCAGGTCCATGCGGTGAGCCTGATCTTTGCTGATGGCCTCGGTCCTGGCGCCGTAGTCGACGACGATTTTGCCGAGCTCCCTGACAAGCGGACCGAGCTCGTTCTTCAGGACGGCTTCGGGTATCATGACCGCTTCGAGTTTCCTGGCCACGGCGTCGACTTGGCTTCCGAGTTGAGACGTCGAGCTGGCCATCCCGCTGTTAGCCTTCTCGAACACGTCACCGGAGCTGTCGACCTTTTCCGCGATTTCGGAGAGCTTGGATGCAATCTGACCAAAGCTGGCGTCGATCGCAGTGCTGAGTTTCGCCGACGCATCCTGAACTGGCTTGATGGCTTCGTTCGCCATCCTCTCCAAAGCGCCCTTCAGTTGCTCCCCAGTATCATCAGCATGCCTGACGATCTCGTCGAAGCCCTCGCTGATCATCTGATTGCTCACCCGACGGAAATCGGCGAATTCGCGCGCGGCGCTTTCCATCTCCGAGCGTACGCGCCGCGTCATTGTTGCCAGTTCGTGGCGTGTCGCCCTCTCGACATCGAGAACGTCTCGCCGCGTCTGGTTGTAGAGGATGCGGAGTGCGATTCCGAAGATCGTGGACGTGATCGCGATGCCGAAGTTCCGGATGACGTCGTCTGTCGAAGACACTGAGGTGAATTGATATAGGGAAACGCCCAAGCTCGACAGCGTGAACAGGAAGCCCATGTAATAGAGGTTGTCGCCGGTCTGCTCTTCGTGGAGCCGGACCCTCCCCGAAAACCAGGACAGCGACAAATATCCGATCATGAGCATGATCGGGACCGTCATGGAAACGAACGGATTCACCCCCCACAGCTTCGAGACCGCGATGAAGATGCAACCGGTGAGGGTAAACGCGGCGAAGGCATAGAGCGGCAGGTTCCGGAGAAGACCCGTCGAAAGCTCTTGGCCGACTGTGTGACGGTTCAATTCATTCCCTCCAGTCGTGGCGACGGCAGAAAGTTGCCGCGATTCTCCAAGACCCACTTAGCCCAGAACAGCAGATGATCGCGCCCGTCAAAGGGCTTGGCCGCGCGATCGACATACCAGATCGCCACATCGACCCCGTCCAGCGTCGTCCGGTATTTGGCGTTCGCTGGACTGTTCAGATACGCTTCGTAGCTGACCCCTGACTTGTACTGGGAGTACAGCTTCGTGTGTTCGATCATGTCGGAGGCGACGATCAACTGCTTCGCAGCACCGGGTTTCGTGAACTTGTCGAAAACCGTGAGCTTGATTTCTTGAATGGCGGCCATGATCGGCGACTGGTTGCCGGATTGGCCATTAGGGATGCTCTCCGAAACCTTATCCAACGGCTTGTTGAAGGCTTCCTCCCACTGGCGCTGGCGTCTTGCAGGATTATTGGTCCATTGGTCGACTGAAGAGCCGTCACCAGGATTGCAGCCGTCAAACATCTTGACGAGTTCGCCCGGGTTCTCGGTAAGGCCAAAAATCTCCAGCAATCCGCCGACCGGGATCGACGATACGGCCTTTTGGAACCTATTCTTGATATCGAGCAGCGTAGTGTCGGAGATCGGATCGGTCGTATCGATCAAGAACACGTTTACCGCCACGGGGCCGTCAAGCGGACACAAGGTTTCCTTGGCCAGCTTCGTTTGGGAACTGGCCTTCGCGTAAAGGTATCCCAATCCACCGATCAATGCTCCGGAGAGGACGAGCAAACATATGCCGGCCACAACAGTGCCCAATCGGCCCGGTTTGCGGCCTTTTCTTCTTCTCGTCCTAGCCATTGGGAGCCGTCTCCGGATGCAGCTTATCCAGTTCGCGGTACTGGTCGATGCCGTCGTCGCACACTGCAGCGATTTTTCTGATCTGGTCGGATAGGTCTGCCTGTGCCTTGCGTATGGATTCGGCGACGTCCTTGTCCGTCAGTTCGCTCTCGCCTGCTTTCGTGGGTTGGATGCGGTCCAGCTTGTAAGCGCCGTCGAAGTACTTCGGAGCTGCTTCCGTTCGCGCCTTGGTATTGGCTTCCCGATAACGCTTGAGCAGCGCGTTCGCGGTCCGCTCGAGCTGCTCCTGGTATTGGACAAACAAGGAGAGCAGCTTCGCCCGATGGGCGATGATCGCATTGTGGTCCCGGCGGCGGCCGCTGAGGTCCCTTATGATTTCGTCGACCTTCTCATTGTGATCGTCTCGTACGCCGAGCAGTTCTTCAATGAGGTCTTCCTGACGGGTCGCGTACATCGTGCGCGCCGAAAGCAGCCTTTTGTACACTGCCGCATATCCGAGATACGGGTCTTTCAGGTACCAGCCGTCAATAAAGGCAAAGATCGAAAACATCAGGCCGATGCCGAAGAGAAGCCAGGATTTGATATCCACGAGTCCGAGCGGGTCATGCCGGATTCTATCCATAACGATAGGTCCAGCATCTTCGAGAATGCTCCCGGCTACCTCTCGATAATGTGCAAGTCCAAGGTTCAGCGCGACGGCTAGCGCAGCATAGCCACCGATGGAAAGGTATCCGAGAAGCTTCAGAAATAAGGACCGGTGGACGGTGAGGCTGACGCAAAACAGGGCGAAAACCAAAGCGATCCCGATATTGAGGAACGAGAAGCTCATGGCCTCGGTAACGCCCCCGACAATTCCCATATCGCTTCCCTTCGCGAGGAAGACGCCGTTCATGATCGCCTCGACGAGAAAGAGGAAGAACAAGAACGACACCTTGAAGAACCATACGTGGCCCTCCGACAGCCGCGGGGCGCGCGTGATCCCGTGCCGCCTGCGGAAATCGGCATAGTCTTCTTCGGCAGCGTTCAGTGCACGTCGCAAACCATGGAGTTCGTTGCGTCCCCTGACGACCTCCGCCTTGAAGTTGGAAACGCCTTCAGCGTTTGCCTTGTGGATGTCGGAGAACTGCCCCTCGAAGTCCAGGCCGCCAAGCCTGCTGGCGAACGAATGGAGCTGGTCTTCCAGGTTATTGTACGCGGTGTTCCTAGTGTCCTGGACCTTGCTGACGATCGCCAGCTCGACGTCATCAAACGATTTCGAGCTCTTCGAGGGCTGGTCGGCTGCGCCGCGGGCTTGCCCTTCTTCCGCGAGCTTCATGTCTCGTACGACTCTGTCTACATCCAAGTTTGGAAATATTTCAGTCGTGACCACAAAGTCATGGCTCGTCTCGCGGACCTTTTCCAAGATCCGGTTGAGCCCATCAAACGCCTTCGTCAACTCTTTACCCCTTGCCCACTTTCCCATGGTCAGCCCGTGCGAGACCTCTTAAGCAAAGAAACGCACGCGGACAACAATAATGACGATCTATACGAGTTGCGGCAGAGGAGGGCCACGGAATCTGTCATCTGGCTGCAGATCGAAAAGGGCTACGCGGATGACCAGGGATTGTTCTAAGAAATTTCGGCCTGAGGCGATTGTCGGCACCCCCCTCGCGCTTGATAGCCGGAAACAATTTTGAGAAAGAATTGGCTGCAACACCGAACCATATGCATCATGCCCTCCCGACCCTACCAATCGAAAAGAATCGATGAACTCGAACGCATTTTCAAAGAGATGCGATCCGATGGACCTTCGCTCGAGCTGTTGTGGCGAGAACTAGAGCACCGGTCGACCCATCGAGCCGGGCAACTCCAGAGAAATGTTGCAGCAGCCCGTAAAGTGGCCGAACGAGCAAAGTCCAGTCAGACGCCTGATTGGCGCGACGACATGCAAACGCAATTGGAGCTCACCGGAACTGATCTAGCATCTTCGCAGTGTGAAACGAGGAATCCGGGGTCACTTCCCAATCGCATGTGTGATACCAACGTTTCCGCGGTGGACGTCGTCCGTCAGGCGGAAATGAACGACAGGTTTGGGATGCTTGATCGCGGCGAATTGGACAGGCTTGGAAATATCTACGAGCAGCTCCGACTAAAGCTCCTGGATTTGACCAAGAAAAATCGGATGCTGAATTACACGATCAGCGCCCGTTCAAAACGCCAGCTGCAAATCGTCGATGAGGTTCTTGAGGAAGCATACTCGAAACTCGTCGACGACGATGGTTCGTTCAGGATTGCCCATCTCGATGAGCCGGAGGGCCTTCCGCCAGAAGAAAAGACCGAAGAATTTGTTGACGCGTTGGAACACGCAAAGGTGTCCGACATCGACTACCTGACCGCGCTGGATAATTTGGTCGCTAGCGCAACCGACGACGAAATGACTGTCGAGCGACTCGATAGAACCCTTCGCGATCGCGTGCGTGCCCAACTTGGACTCCCCCCTCGACCAAAGCGCGCGGACGTCAATCGCAACGAACATGCGCGTTCGCTCGGCATAGACCCCAATCCCGAGCTTCAACCGGCGGGCACGAAGAAAACGCACTCCGACCGCTTTCTCCAGACGTTGAAATATCCTGACGAGCTCGAGGCCCTAATGGAGAAAATCTCCGCTGAGGCCCGGCTCGCCGAACAGGAAGCGGGCCTGTCCACGCTCTTTTTGGCTTTCGGTTTCCTGGAATGGTATGACAGTGATGCCTCCGACAAGCCGATCTACGCGCCCCTCCTCCTTCTCCCTGTCAAGATCGAACGGCAGAAGGTGCGAGGAAAGCACGTCTACGAGGTGGCGGCCCGTGAAGGCGCGGCCGAAACCAACATCAGCCTTCAGAAATTCCTGGAGACAAAATTTGGCAGAGACCTTCCGGATTTCGGCGACGCCGATGATGGGGGATCCGTCGAGAGCTATCTGGCCAAGGTCGAGGCAAGCATCGAAGGATTGAAAAGATGGCGGATTCGGCGTTGGCTAGTGCTCGGCCATTTCGCCTTCAGCCGCATAGCAATCTACGAGGACACCAAGCCGGAGAAGTGGCAGAACCACCCTGCCGCACATCCACTTGTCGGGTCGCTCCTAAGCGGCTTCGAGCAGGGCGCCGATGGTGACGGGCCCTCGTTCCATTCTCCCGAAGATTACCTTATCGACGATCCAGAGATCGAGAAGTCCGCCCCGATCCTGATCCAAGACGCCGACGCCTCGCAACACAGCGCTCTCGTGGACGTGATGCGGCAAAAGAATTTGGTGATCCAAGGACCCCCGGGGACTGGGAAGTCCCAGACCATCACGAACATCATCGCAAATGCCCTGGCTGCTGGGAAGACAGTACTTTTCCTGGCTGAGAAACAGGCAGCCCTCGACGTTGTCAAACGGCGGCTCGACAAGTCCGGAGTTGGCGAGTTCTGCCTGGAGCTGCACTCCGACAGATCGTCTCCCAAAGCTGTGGTCCAAAGCCTCGCCCGCCGATACGAAATCGGCGTCGGGCGGTCCGCTAGGGCAGCTACGGCACAGGAGGACACGACGTGGACCTTCGCACGGGCCCAAATCTCTGAATATCTGAACGATCTGCACTCCGAAGCCGAAGATGGAGCGACTCCGTTCGAACTGATTTGGAAGTCGATCCGAGGACGTTCGGTAAACGCCGATCTTGGAGACTTTTTCAACGACGTCCATATGCCGGACGATCTGCTAGGCGACCCACGCAACCTGCGGGACGTCAGAGGTAAATTAGAGATCTTCGCGGCGAGCGCGCAGGCGTTCCATGATTCCTTTGGACACCCGTCGGCGTCACCATGGAGTGCGACCCCTCCGGGGCACCTGCCGGCGTACGAGCGCGATCAGTTTCTTGCGGCGATCCAAAGCCTTCGAGATGCAGCGGCGGAATTGGCGAAATTCATGGCTCGCCACGAGGGTCTCGGCTTTCTTTCCGACGAAGATGGAGATGCGGTGTCGGCCGCCGACAAGATCATACCGGAGCCATCGAACCCTTCGAAGATAGCCACCATCGCCGCCATCGATCTCGATGGCCTGCAGCATGGGCTGTCCCTCCAATCCTCGCACCTTTCGGCAGTTCAAGCAGTCGACGACTTGCCGTCAGCGGGAGATCTCGACGCGCCGACTCTTGATCGGGCCCGGGCGATCGTGTCAGCGCTGCCGGCTCAAGGCCTTGCCGAGCTTAGCCCTGTCGGCCTGCGGGCACATGCCTACCGCACGATCCACCGGAACAAGGGGTTCCTCGACGCGCTTGAATCGATGGGCCAAGCAATGGAATTGCTAGGCTTGGGAGGCTCCGCCCCCGTTCACGCTCTCGACGCTGTTGCCGCTGCTCTCGAGGTCACCGAGAGCGCTCACCCTGAGCATCTGCAATGGGTCGGCGCTGTCCAAATTGATACCTCTCTTTTCGGCCAGCTATTTGATCAATGGAACGCACTTTCTCGCGAAGAGCTGGAACTTCGCCAAGCGGTGAGAGGATTCAACGAACCCAAATGGCCGGACGCGCGGGAGCTTGACGAGGCCGGCGCTGCATTGCGAAAAACCGGGATCGGCAGGCTCTTCAGCGCGATACGCGGAGACGTCAAAGCCGCGAGCGCAATGTTGGAGCGGCTCCGGCTTCCGGCAGAACCAAACTCCGTCGACATGCTTGCCCGAATCTCCAAACATGTCCGGTCGGTCGAGGCGTTCGCGCCCCATGGCGACGCGGGAGCCGCGATTGGCAAAGCCTGGGCTGGGATGGCAACGCCGTTCGTGGCTATCGATCAAGGGATCAAGCTGCGCGAAGCCGTGGAGCATAAGCTCATTGGGCTTTCCGACGGAAACAGCGTTGCCAAAGCCATAGTCGGATTGACCGCAGGTTCTATCTCCGCATTCGCAAAGCTTTCGCGAACGGCAGATCCGTATAGAGCCGGACGCGCACGGTTCGATGAATTGATTGACGGGCGCCCGATCGGGGACGCTGCGGAACAGTGCACGAAGGATCTGGAGGCTTTCGAACGCATTCTCGGACTGGACCCGGATGACCGGCTCTCGTCTTCCACGCTTTCGCTCTCGACCCTTGCCGAGATCGATGCCGCCAGGACACGCTCGTCGCAAGCGCTGATCGCGGTCGACAGATCTCCATTCGCCGTCGCGGTGCGCTCGCTGGCGCCTGACAACGACGGGGTCGCGCAAACTAAAGACGCCATTGGATATGTGCGGTCGGTCAAGTCGGCGCGACTGCCCGGGCCGATCCTTGAAGGACTTCTCTCGGCTGATGCCCGGGCATGGCGCGACAGACTTCGCGAGGTGGCGGAGTCATATGACCGCGTTACAGGCCAGCTCAGCCACTCGGCGAAGCGTCTTGATGAATTCGGGGTTCGTGGCATGGAGGCCTTCGATCTGCGGTCCATGATCCCGCATCTTGAAAGCCTCCTGGACCATAGAGAAGAACTTTCAGAATTTATCTCCCTCCGCAGTTCCCGAGCCGAACTCGAGGGAGCAGGCCTCGTCGAATTCCTTTTCAAGACAGATGGGCTGCTGGTCCCTCCTTCGCGACTTCCGGCGGTATTTGACGCGGTCGTTTCCCGACTTCGTGCGAAGGCTGCCCGGCGTCTCTCTTCGTCATTGGCTAACCGGACTGGCAACGAACTCGATGCGAAACGAAAGACGTTTGCCGAGCGTGACAGGCAGAAGATCCTTGGTGACCGCGAGACTGTCCGGGCGCGTTTGCTGACAAGACAGCCGCCGAACGGCCTCCGCAACGGATCGGTGAAGACATGGACGCAAATGAGCCTTCTGGCGAACGAGTTTCCGAAGCAAAAGCGCTTCACACCAGTTCGCGGTCTAATGGGAAGGGCTGGCGAAGCTGTCAGGGCTCTGAAGCCCTGTTTCATGATGTCGCCCCTCTCGCTTTCAAAGTTTCTCCCGCAAGGCAGATTTGAATTTGACCTGCTCGTCATTGACGAGGCGTCCCAAATGAAGCCGGAGGATGCGTTGGGCGCCATGTTGCGTGCGCGGCAGATCGTAGTGGTCGGCGACCCGAAACAGCTTCCGCCGACGAGCTTTTTTGAACGTTCGAGCGACAATCCGGCCACTGATGACGAAGATGCGGACGAGATCGATGACGAGTCGATCCTTGAACGATGCCAGAAGGTATTCGGTGAGGTCAGGCGCCTGAAATGGCATTATCGCAGCCGTTGTGAGAGCCTAATCCGGTTCTCAAACGACAACTTTTACGAGGGCAGCCTCGTCACGTTCCCTGCCGCAAAACCTGGCTCTTTCTCTATCGACCTGCTTCGCGTCAATGGGGAATACAAGGCTAGGCGGAATGTCGCCGAAGCCGAGCGCGTCGCTGAAGAGGCGATAGAGTTCATGCGGCACTTCTCGAACAGCGATGAGGATTCGCTTCCCACGTTGGGTATTGTCGCGCTCAACACGGACCAGAGAGACCTCATTGAGGAAACCCTGCGACGGATGTCGGGCGATGACGAACTCGTCGAGACGTATAGGGAGAAAGCTGGGAAGAAGGGCGAACCTTTGTTCGTGAAGAACTTGGAGAACGTTCAGGGCGACGAACGCGACTTCATCTTCATATCGATGACCTACGGCAAGGAAGCTGGCGCGACTGTCATGCGGCAGCGCTTCGGCCCGATTAACAGCAAGCAGGGTCATCGTCGTCTCAACGTACTATTTTCGCGGGCTCGAATCCGCATTGGTCTTTTCGCTTCGTTTGGCTCCGAAGACGTCAGACCGACGGAGACCAGCAAAGACGGCGTCCATGTTTTGAAACGATATCTCGAATATACTGAAACCGAGGGACGTGCTGCGGTCCAGTTGATTGGCGGCGAGGCCGACAGTGAATTTGAGACTGAGGTGGCCAACCGACTTCGCGCTCGTGGCCATACTGTGGACATGCAGGTAGGAGTTTCCGGATTCAAGATTGACTTGGGAATACGGCATCCGGATCACCCAGAAATGTTCCTCGCAGGCATTGAATGCGACGGAGCTCAGTATCACTCGAGCAAGAGTGCGCGCGACCGCGACAGGTTGCGCGAAGAGGTTCTGAGGGGCCTGGGCTGGAACATCCTTCGGGTCTGGTCGACCGATTGGTTTGACAGCCCGGACGCTCAGACGGAAAAGCTCCTCAAGCGGCTTGAGGAGTTGCGGACTAAGCCAATGTCGGCGTTTCAGGACTATCGACTTGGCCCCACATATTTGCCAGCGATCGAGGTCACAATCGCGGAGCTGTCAGAAACAGAAACCGACGATGACACTGATGGCCAAGCCCTATTTGACTCCATAGCGGAGCACGCGATTTCGGACGTGCAGGCCGAAACAGACGATCGCGCCGACCCGTTAGAGGGGAGCGGTAGTTTGACTGCTGACCAGGCGTACGAAGCCTTGGCGTCATTTAGGGAAAAGATCATCCGGCCGTCGGCCTCCAATTGGGAGCCGCATCGTTCCATCCTTCGCGAAGCCATGATCGAAACATTCGTCCACCAAAGGATTACCGATCCTGACGACTGGTTCACTCGCGTCCCGCACTACCAGAGGTCCGGTACCGACCCGATGGAAAAGAGACAGTACTTGGATCGCATCTGCAGCGTAATCGATCGCATCGGCGCGTCGGTCGGGCAGAAGCCCTCGGTGCAGTCCTCGCCATCCTTCCCGGCGATGTCACGCGATGTGAAGGTTGCGACTTCCAAGTCACCAGCCAATAAAACGGAAGGGGTTTATAGCGTCACCGATTTCGGTGTTGCTGGGCTGAGGCCGGATCATGACCGCTTTTACGAGGCAAGCTATCGCCCAATGCTTCGACAGCTGATTGCGCTTGTCATTCAGACCGAGGGTCCGCTGTACGGCGATATTCTCGCCATCCGGATCGCGAGAGCACATGGCATGGAGCGGACGGGTTCAATCATACAGAAGATGGTGACCGACGCCGTAGACCCGCGCTTTCCCCGATCTCGTGAGGAGGAACGGGACGTGTTCTGGCCAGAAGGATCCGTAACGGATCGCCCGGTGCCCTTCCGGGTTTCGGCTGATGGAAGCCGATCCCATGGCGACACGCCACTTGCCGAACTTGCCAGCTTGGCGTCGCCGTATCTGCGCGTCAGGCTCTCCGACGATCAGGTCATTGAAAAGCTAGCCGAGCAGTTCGGCTTGCAACGCATTCGGGCTGCTACTCGAGAGCGATTTGAATCGGCGATCGCGATCGCCAAAATGTCTACCTAGTGATTGGGCTTTGGCCCTGGAGCGTCACGCCGTGGATCATCGCGAAGCCGGAGGCTCGGTTGGCCGACGCCTCCTCCCTTGCGCCTCGCGGCCGTGTGCCCTGCAAGCGGCGACACGCAGGCCAAGCAAGGGAAACCGGATCTTGAAAGCGGCGGCGACGAACGCTACCTGCTGATTGCATTTGATAACCTTTCACTTTTTGAACGGAGGAATTACCAATGGCCAAGGTGCCGACTACGGAAGAGATTCAGATCTATATCCAGGAATACATCCGCAACAATCATTCGGCTGTCCGGCCCGGCGAGATCGTTACCGACATCACGAGCCTGCAGCTGCGTACCGCGAGGGAATTCGGCGCCCGCGCCGACGAATACATCAAGGCGGTGAAGGCGCTCGTCGAAGCAGAGGTTCTCGCGTGGGACGGTGGCAAGTTTCTTAAGCTGGGTGCGAAGGCCCATCGAGCGAAAGAGCCGACAGTGAAAGAAATCCAGGAATGGATTTTTGACCATATCCGCGAGAAAAATCCTGGCGTCCGTTCCGGCGAAATCGCAGCCAACGCAACGGAACTGCAAATCCAGCTCGGTTCGAAACACGGCGTCCGTGGGACAGAATACGGTGGCGCCATCAACGGCCTGATCCAAGAAGGCTATCTGACTTTCGACGGCGGCAAGTTCCTCAAACTGACTGATAACGGCTTCGAGCGCCTCTGACGTTCATGATTTCAGAATCTCCGGCCTCTGTCGTCTCCCTTCGGCTGCGGTGGTCACTGTGCCGGACCTCGGCGCAGCTCACCGAGAGGCCACGATCATTTTTTTGAGCGCAGCAACAGTTATGCTTAGATAACAAGACGTCGGTTTAGATAACCGCAGCGGGCTTGCAAGGGCGAGCGTCTGGTCTGCTCTTGGAACCTTAAAAGGGATCGGCATCGTATCGTCAGAGGGGACTGGTAGAGCACGCCTCTATCGGTTCAACCATAAGCATCCACTGGGGGCATCACTGGAAGCCCTCTTTGAGCAGGAGGGGCTTGGGTACTCCAACATTCTCACCGTAATCGCTGACGTGGTCTCCGCAGTTCGTCCGAACGTACTCGCGGCCTGGATTTACGGCAGCGTGGCGAGGGGCGAGGACCGCCCAGACAGCGATCTCGACATCGCTGTGGTTTCATCTTCCGAAAAGCTGGAAAGCGCGCTCCAAGAAATCCGGGAGGGGCTGCGCCCCCATGGTGAAGCGCTTGGCTTCAACCTTTCGGTGGTGGGACTCACTGTGGAGGATGTGGCAAGACTGTCGAGCAGGGGAGACCCGTGGTGGAAGGGGGTCGAAGCTGATGCCTTTGCCGTCGTCGGTCACGCCCGGACGAACTTGCAGCCATCCCCCGCCAGAAGGCGTCGGCATGACCAGAAAAGGCACGACGAAAGGGGTCGAAGAAGGCTTTAGCGAGGGCCGTTCCGGATCGCCCGCTCATATTTGAAGGCTGCGCGGCTGTAAGAGGCTTACTCAAGAACTGGAACAGCTAGAGCGCAGCTCGTTCGCAGACCAAGTCAATGATGGCCTTCGGGCGCTGCTCGAGCCGACAGGTCTCGGTGGCGCGCCTCGTCCCGCCATCGATCAAGCGCCGCGATGGCTCTCCACATTGTCCTTCCAATGCCCAGTGATCACCTCAGCGACGGGAACAGACCCTGTCGCCCGTCCCCGTTCTCGCCAGCGAATGCCTGGACCCTTGCCAGAGACTCGATGCCGGATGGCGGATCAGTGTTCTCAACGACGATGAATTGTCCGATGTCAGCTAGCGACGACAGGTGTTCGTAGAACCGCCGGCTGAGCGGCGTCGCGGCCAGTTGCTTTTCGTAGGAATCCAGTTCGCCGTACTTTTCGTAGAGCAACGGTCCTCGGTAGGTCAGCAACGGAGAATCCAGGAACACGAAGCCCGGATGCGGAAGGGATTTCTGGCGGCAGTAGATCAGCACAGCGACCTTGAGCGCGGAGTGATAGATAGCCCTCACGCCTTTGCCGTTCTGCCGTCTCTGATGGCCGTTGACCTGAATATCGTCAGTATCGTTATTCCAGACCACGCCGTCGACACGGGGGTACTCCCACTTCCGAAGCACGTCGGCGACCACCATTGACAGCTCGTGCCCGACGGTGGTGGCTATTCCCATTGTGATGCCTTCGGCGCGACCGCGCGAGGTCTTCAGCTTCTTCACGTCGTCCAGCTGGCGCTGCAGCGCGTCACGGGCGGCGACGGCTTCGTTCCTGAGACGCGCTTGATTGAACTTCGACTGAAGTTCCAGGTAGCCGCGTCGCAACGATGCTTCCTGCGGCACCGCCGCCTTTATCTGGGCGTCGATATCGTCAAGCGCTTCCTTCAGGCGGCGTTCCCGCCCGCGCAGCCGCTCGAGCTGCGCCGTCAGGGAGACGATCAACTCCCGAAGGTCCTTGATGTCGCGTTCGATCTTCGCGATCTCGACGACCGAGGCTTGATGCTGCCGCTCCAGTTCACCCTGTTCGTGAGGCCGGTGCTGGTGGCCGGGGTCGGCTCCGCAGACCGGGCACGGCTGGTCGTCGAAGCGAAGCAGGAAATAGCCTCCTTCCTCGATCGCCTTGAGCCGCCGGATGTCGGATATGAACGTTTTCTCCAGGTCGCCGTAACGCATCAGGGACGTGTCGATTTCGCTCGCTTCGTCCCGAACGTCGTCGATGTCGATCATCAGGTTCCTGCGGTCCACGCGCAGCCTGTCGAGTTCCGTCTGCGCTTCCGCGAAAGTGTCGCCTAGCGACGAAAGGACTTCGTACTCGCCATCGTCCGATCCTTCGCCGTCGGCCAAATCGATCGGAGAATTCTCGGGAAACCTGGCGATGCGGGCCTCGGCTTCCGCGATCATGGTTTCTAGAAGTTCGGCCTTGGCTGCCTTGGAGGTCTTCGCCTCGTTCGAATTCTGCACCCTGACGATCGAGGAGTCGTCCATACCCGTCATGATGAACCGGAACAGGTTCTTGTCGGCGCCGGGCATCGACCGCGAGTGCTGTCTCAACGGACTTTCGTCTCCGAGCATGCTCGTTTCGTCGACAAGCAGATACGGCATGAAACTACGGATGCTGAACGTGTCCTTCTTCCCTGCCTGGGTGACCGCGATCTTGGCGTCATGGACTCCAAGATGCCCGAGAAGCTTCTCGGAAAGCGAGGTGGACCCTTTGCGGGCCTTGCCGTGTCTTGTACCCAATGCTTCGGACGGCATCGACGCCGCAGAAACCTCGTCCGATGCTCCTTCGACCCATTCGATATCGCCGCCGCGCGTGGAACGCCGCAGGGTGACGGGCCGTCCCACCGGTTCTAGCACGAACGAAAGGAAGACGTGTTCGTATCCCGCTGACTGCTCGATGCCGGGAAAGGGATCTCCGCTTCCCAGCATGTAGTCGACGGCCTTAAGGATGAACGACTTTCCCGCGTTGGAGCTGCCATAAAACAGTGACACGGCGCGCGCGAAATCGACGGCCGCTACCTCCTTGCCCTTCCCTGTGAAGCTGAGGCGGGTCAGGCGCATGGCGGGAGCGGAAGTCACTGAGCTGATCCCGGCGCTTCACGCTGCTGGAATTCGACGACCCAACGCTCGATCTTCTGCCTTAGCCCAGCGAGAAAGCCGGAATCCTCTTGGTGACGGGAGCGCAGCCAACGCGCGCGGTCGACCAGTTCCCGGTTATACGGAGAGCTGAGCAGGTCGACGAAGCCGGGCGCGTCGTCGCCCGCGCGAAAACAAACCCCTCGCTTCGGGTCGGCCACGACCTCGATCAACCGAAGCCGGATCAGCATCTTGACGCTGTCGTCGATCCGGCGGCGTCGGACGTGATACTCCGTGAAACTCGACTTGTAGGTCGGATGCATGTCTTCAGGCCCGCCCGCCTGCGAAGAATGGACAACGAAATAGTCGAGCAGCCCGAGTTGTTCTCGATCAAGCTCCATCGGGCTGAATTCGTTCAAAACGACAACCGAACGCATCCCCGTTTCGAGGACGCCGTTAAAAAGGTCTTGGGACGGCGAAGCGCTCATTTCTTTTTCCACCAAGGCATCGATCGCTCATTTGCAAACACGTGGCAGGTACCCTGCCTGACGCGTGTCGTTACGCGACTATGCCTGTCGAACAGTCCCCCGATTCTAGCGCTGCCGGCCGCATCCATCACAGCCCTAACTCGAGACAGGCCCACGCCAGAGCGGTACGCTTCATGAACTGCCGAACGGAGATTGTCCTGGTACTCGCCCACCACCTCGTGCCCAACCTTGCCGCTGAAGAACCTTTCAAATTCCACGGCGTCGAAATAGCGTCGACGGTGCATCTGGAAATCCTCGCCGTGCTCATCGTGGGCAAGGATCGCCGCCGCATCCGCATAGACGCATCCGTCGTGCTCGGAATAGACCATCCTGAGCTGCTCGCCGTAATGCTCGGACCGCAGGTCGACCATGTCAGGAACCATGCCGAGCGGAGCGTCGCCGGGATCGTCGTCGAAAGCCTTTGCCGCCGCGTAGACCACGTTTGGCAGCGTCATGATCTTGCCGCTCTCCCAAGCCTCCACGCAGTTGAAGTCAAAAGACTCGATGAACGTCCGGATGCCGTCACCGAGAGGTATCTCCACGCCCTTGACGATCTTCCTGGAACACTGTGTGTCCCACCCCTCGACGAGAGCCAGTTTCATGCGGCTCTTCTGGTCGAAAAGCGCCCGCGCAGGTCCCGACAGATTTCCTGGCACCACGAACACATATCTGGACGGTAGGATGAACGCGTCCTCGGAGGCGTGATAAAACATCTTGCCGAGTTCGAGGAGGATGTAGTCCGGCCCAAGCGGCCGACGGTACTGCTTGCACTGGAAATTGTGCCACTCGCCCTCGTGCCGGCGGTTGGTCAGGAAACCCGCTACGTCGCGTCCCTTGTCGCCGGAGCCTGCGTAGATTTCATGGTCGGGATAGATCTGAGTCTCGAGCGAGACCAGATGGTGCACGAAGATCTCGAGCGTCTTGTCGGAGGCCGCCGAGAGGCGACGAAGGAATGCTTCGTCGAGCGGCATGTCAGCACTCCCCCCTTGCCCTTTAACGGATTCCCTTCCAGCAGGGTCGCATCAGGGCGGCTTCGCCGCAAGGCTCGGACTGCGACACTGCAAGATGATTCCCTGCGGCCGACCTATTTCAGCCTTCCCAGCGAGAACGGCAAGCGCTGCTGAGAAATCCCCGACCCAATCCTACAAAGAATTACCTAACTTATGCGTCAAAAATCATCTTTTGTGGAACTTATGGGTCAAATCTCACGATAATGCCGACGCGAGGCTATGTTTCCCGCGGAGTGCATCTGTCGCCGCTCTCATCCGAGCGTAAGCCGGAAGGAGAAACCGAATCCGTTTCCGGACGGGATCGCCCGCGCTCAGGTCGTCCGGCGATTTCAGTCCTAAGTACACGTCGACCTGACTGCCCGCGCTTGTTGAAGGATGGGCAAAGGCGCCGAGAACCTGGTCGCCGCGGATCAGCCCCTCCTTCGCGCACCAGTCCAGAGCGGCGAGAGGCGTCGGACCCAAGCCGATGTACAGGGTCCGGTCCGACATAAGCCGCAGCGAAGAAACGAAGTCTCGCTCGAACCCCTCACGAAACACCTCCGACCGAAGAACGTTGTCGAAGCTTCCGGCGAACATCTGGCCGTTCCTGAAGGCCGCGTGCGGAATGACCGAGGTCGCATGGAACAGGTCGGTCGCGTCTCCCCACAGCTGTTCTTCATCACGGATTCCCAGAATTCCGGCCAAGCCGAAATGCCTCATCATCTTCAGGAGATTCGGACGCATTGAGGCACCGCCAAACGCAGCCTGCTTTTTAGCTTCCAACCGAATCTGCTCGTCCGCTTGTCCGACTTTCAGACGGCTGCCAAACATTCGGTAGGCAAGCCTCAGTTGCTCTGGGCCGGGAGTAATGCCGACCACGGCGAGACTGGCATTCGGATTCACATGCTCGAACGGCGTGTAGAAGAGTTCATCGCCGCCTATTCTTGTAAGACTGGTTTCGGGTGACTGCGCGGCAGTCTCGCCTCGGCTCCTTAGAATATCTCGGAAACGGTCCAGGAAAATCGGCGGCTGGTTCGAAGCAGGCATGTGATTCCTCGGTGCAAGGTCGTGAAATATCGCTTGGATTGGTTGCGTAGGGTAGTGTCGGTGGCACCCTTCTGCCCGTGTTGGCGCGGCGACGGTACTCTTCCAGATCGCGAACCCGCTGCTTTAGCTCCATACCCATTCGCCCCTGCTCAGCCTACTGCTGACGCACTGTCTCGTTGTCGCGCGCTTTCTCGGCCACGGCGCGGGCCAACGCATCGGCGCCAGCCTGCTCCGCCTGCTGCCTCGCGCCGGAATCCTATGCGAAGCTTCCGGTCGCAGCGCTGCTCACTTGTGCGAGAAGGCCGGCAACGAGTTTGTTGCTTTCTATTGCGCTGTCGACCCTCGCGTCAGGGACCATGGTAGAAGGCTGGAGGCTAGAATGGCAAAAGAGATCGATCTGGACGATCTAATGGTCGGGCTGGAAGTCAAGCGCGGGATCGGCCGCGTGTCGCATGTGGGGCGCTTGATCGAAATCGTGAAAGGCCGACCGGACGCACACAGGGTCGCAGCGTCCCTAGAGGACTATGAGCGCTGGCTTCTCTGGGCACATGAATATGAACGAGAGCATGGCAAGGGCAGCCTGCTAGACAGGGAGCACCCCGTCTACGTCGCCGCTGCGAAGCAAGTGGAGAAGATCAAGGCTGCTATGGCCGAGCGCGGGAACGTTCCTCGTTCAATTGGATAGCGACTTCCTGAGACTGTGGTCTATCGAAAGAGCCTTCCTCGCCGAATTCATCTGCATCCCTATCATACACGGCATAGACAGACGTCTTCCCCCGTGAAAATTCGATCACGACCCAAGGCTTGTCTGCCTCAAGACCAAAACCCCCGGTTGTCTCGTCGTTCTCTCGACCGGAGTTATCATCAACGATCTTGTCATCTTCGCCGAGCGCCTCCGATGCCGCGGCCCTACTATCGAACGTCTGACTGAGGAAGGTACCTTTCCTCGATCTAACGACCCATATTTCGACGCTTCCCACCTTGAACGATCTGACGCGGTCTCCATTCGGCGGGAAATGTTCGTTCATGCATATGACTCCTTCGTCCTTGTCTCGCACCCTGCCTGATGCGGGATTCTCCAAGGAAAATAAACATCCGCCACCATCAGTGGCGATCGATCTCCTGGATGGTCTCGTGATGCAGCGATTGCCTGCTATCTACGATTACGAGGAGCATCGCGCGTGGGGCGTCCAGCACATGGTGCAAGGGCGCAACAGAACGGCATAGTCGATAGCCGCCGGATGACTTCTAGTCGCCACTTTGACAGCAAAATCGATATCGTTTGTCCTTCCTTCTCGCGGCATGCTGACCACGAAGACAAGGATTTCGATATCGCGATCGAAGAAGTTCGGATCCTATCGAATTTGACGAGTTTTCCTAACCAGATCTCAATCCTTCGACGTCAAAACGCCGATCCCGGCACCAATCCTGCCGGAACAGAGGAACCGAATTCCATGATGAAATTCATATCGATAGTTGGGCAGGACGGCCACAAAGCCAAGGTCTAAGCCATCGGTGTGATTTCACGCCGATGTCTTAGACATCGGCGTCGGTTCGTCCTTCCCCAGCTAGCCTGTTTATCTAGCCAGGAAGGATCTTCGTCGTGAGCAAACAGCTCGTCTCTAATCATTTTTCTCCTAAACGGACAGATGATCTGCCGCTGGCTGAGCAGGCGGCTCCCGCTGCCGTATCGCGACGTTTGCATGTGCTCAACGCGTTGGCCACCCCGGTGGACGCGCTGAACTGCTGTGGCCTGGCGAACGCCAGATTCGCCAAATCCGCCTGCCGGATCGCCAACGCACAGAACCGCATAGCGCTCTGATCTCAGCGGACCTCCGTCCACTCGATCAACGCTTCGGGAAGCCTATCGCATCTCCCGACGACCAGCTCGGCAGCCCGCCGAGAACAGGAGAGCTATGCCATGACCAAAGATATCAAGACGCCACGCTCCGAAATTAGTCCGACCGAAACCCGAGGCTTCTCACTCCCCGATCAGGAGGTTGGCGGCGAGACCGAGGGCGGGGGCTTATCCATACCAAGCCATCTCAGACTGCCAGAAGATCGGGTCGGATTTTCATTCCACCGTCGGACTCGCTGACCAGCCGCAACTTCAAAATGCGTTCGAGAGGCTCTTGCAGGGGAAGCATCGTGAATCCAAGGACAAACAGGAAACTCGTCTATGAAAGCGGTCTCGAACGCGACGCCGCATACATTCTTATGGCTCACCCCGATGTCGCCGACGTGCGCGATCAGCCGCCCGCAATCAACTACGTTGACCGCAACGGCAAAGGGCACAAGCACACCTTTGACTTCGAAGCGCGCATGACGTGCGGCGAGCGTCGAGAGGTAGCCGTCAAGCCGGAACACAGAGTCGGCCCCAGCGGAATCGAGGAAACGCTCACCCTCATTCGGGAGCAGTCGCCCCCCGGCTCAGCTGACCGGATTATCCTTCGGACTGGGCGACAGATCACGCGAATCCGCGCCGCAAATGCCCGGCTTATCCATCGGGCAGTACGCAGTCGGATTCCCGCCGACATCGCGGTCGTCAAAGCTTGCGTCCTGACCCTTCAGGGGGCCGCCACGATCGCGGAAGTCATCAACGTCACAGTACCGGGACCTGCCGGCCTTCTTGCGGTCCTCTGCCTGATTGCTGACGGCGTCATTGAAGCCGTCGGGACGGGCCACATCACTCGCGAAACCCAGATCCGCGTCAGGCGGAAGCAACAATCAGGAGAACAGCATGACCAATAGCAGCAAGAGAATTCAGACAGTCCCCTCCCCGGCGCCTCGGCTCCGATTTGGCTTGAGCGATCGCATCACGATCGGCGTGATCGATTACGCGCCGCACTCGAGCGATGACTTCTCTCAGATGTTGATCCGGATGGCGACAGGATTGCCGGAACAGTTCAGCCATGAGGAAATCCAGCGGCTCCGCGATTGCGGAGAGCTCAAGCTTTTCCGCAATCACAATTCGCCTACTCGGCTCGTCTCCAGCAGAGGCCAGCCGGAGGTCAAGCTCAATGATCTCGGGGAAGAACAGCGCGGCAAAGTGCTCTGGCGCAAGGATATCTGTGACCGTTTTCTGCGTATGGAGGCAGCTCGGGAGACAAGCCGCTCCGACGTTGCCATGCGGCCGGCCATCGCCACGATCAACGCGGAGATCGCCAAGACAGAAACGGAACGTCAAGCCAGAAGCGGACGGTGCGGAAGCAGTCTAGTGCTGCGCAGCCCGCCGAGCCCGACGATGCTGCGGAAGTGGCTTCGCAAGTACGAGGCCTGCAACTTCGATGCGCTGGTATTGCGCGACAACTATGGCCGGAGCGGCAACCGTCAGCCTCGCCTGGACGACGAGGTTCAGCAGCTCGTAAAAGATTTTGCGGCAACGTTCGCAGACGCGCGCAAGCCCAGCAAAGCCTTAGTTTACTCCAATCTCGTCAGGGAGATCAAAAAACAGAACGATGAACGCCTGAAGAATGGCGTTTCACCGCTGACGCTGCCAAGCCGCAGGGCGCTCGACCGGGAAATTGCCAAGCTCGACTCGTATTTTGTCTATGCGGGAAGGGAGTCTGAGGAGAAGGCCAAGAAGAAGTTCTACATCGTTCGAGGCGGTCTCGACGTCAGGTTGCCACTTGAACGTGTCGAGATGGACGAGTGGTGCGTATCGCTTCAGACGTTGCTGATGGACGCGGGCATTTGGAGCAAGCTTCCCAGGGACGTAAGGCGAGGCGCTGCGAAGGTCCGGGTGTGGGTATCCGTCGCGATCGATGCCGCAACGCGATGCATTCTGGCAATCCGCGTTATTCCCGACTCGCCCTCGGCCAATTCCGCAGTGGCTACCCTCCAGATGACTGTCTCGGACAAACGCGCCCTTGCCATGGCCGCAGGCTGCAAGACTCCTTGGGATATGGGCGGCACGCCCGACACCATTTCCACCGACACGGGCTCGTCGTGGTTCAGCTACGAATTCCGGGGCGCCGGGACTGACCTCGGCTCCGAGGTCATGTTTGCCCCGGTTGGCATGCCCCAGATGCGTGCCAGGATCGAGCGCGTGTTTTCGACCATGCACACTCAGGTGATCGCGCGGTTCGACGGCCGAACTTTCGAGAACAGCGTCGTCAAGGGCGAGTACGATTCCGAGGCCCGAGTCACGATCGACGTCGAAGAACTGACCAAGGTGCTCATCCGCTATGTCGTCGACGTCTATCACAACGAACCCCATGGCGGTCTCGGCGGGGAGACGCCTCGCAACGCATGGCTCCGGCTGGTTAGGGACTGGGGCGTGACGCCTGCCCCCGATCCCGACCAAATGCGTGACATCTTCGGGACGACCCTCGAAAGGCGGATCACGAGTGAAGGGATCGAATTCCTTGGCAATCAGTATCAGGATGATGAGCTGGCAAGCCGCCGCCGCCAGATCGGCCAAAAGCCTGTCCTGATCCGTGTCGACCAACTGGACCTCGGTCACATTTCCGTCCGTCTCCCAGAGGGCTGGCTGACTGTGGAGTGCCAACGGCAGGGAATGAACGGCGTATCCGTCAAGGACTGGCAGGAGACTACCGAGCGGCTGCGCAGGACTTATGCCGACCAGGCCGCGATTACCGAGGATGTCGTTCAGCAAGCACTCGGCGAAATCCAGGACTTTGCGGACAAGGCCATCGCAAGAGCCGAAATCGATCCGCCTACCTACACTCGCGAACAACTCGCGAAGCTGGAGCGCCGTCTGGAACTCGGCTCAAGGATCGAGCGCGGGCCCGAGGAGGACGGGGATTTCCTTGAGGTGGCCGAAGACACGCCTGAAGACCCACCAACTGCCATGCCGCCCTCGCCGTTCGATCGCAAGGGCTCGGCGGATCCCGAAAGCAACGCGCCGGACGAACAATCCGACGACGACATCTGGTCTATGGAGGATTGAAAATGGACATCAACAATATCGAGAATACTGAAGTGTCTGCCGCTGACGGCCGAGACGTGGTCATGGATCGAGTCCTTTCGGCATACTTTAAGACTCCGCGTGACCAACTGCTGGAGGCGGAAGTCGATTGGCTTCTCGACAGCTACCAGCGGGTGCACAGCCGTCGGGCGGAAGGAAAATCAAGGGTCGGTCGTCTGGCGGAGGGGCGAATCCTCTCTGTGCTGGGAGAAAGCGGAGCCGGGAAGACCAGATCGCTGCAGCGTTTGTTCGCAAGTCGCCGCGAATTGGCAGACCTGGAAAAGGGCGGCAGCTCGATCACTGTGATCGCGCCGTCTCCCTGCACGTTGAAACAGCTTGGCAATAGTTTCCTGGCAGCCCTCGGATATGAGCTCGAGCGCGATCTACGCGAGAATGTCGTGTGGGCGTTGGTGCGGCAGCGACTGCGAGACTGCCGAGTGCGCATCGTCCACATCGACGAGCTGCAACACGCGCTTAAAGACGGCAACGCATATGAGCTGCAAAAGGTTCGGGACACGTTGAAGAACATCGTCCAGCAAAAGGATTGGCCTGTATGGCTGATCCTGTCCGGCCTTCCGGTGGTTGCCAAGTTCTTCCAAGGCGACACCCAAATCAAGCGGCGAAGCCGTTTTGTCCGCTTTGAGCCGATCGAGTTTCCGCGCGATGCAAGAATGATCGACAAAATGATCCGGCAATTCGTCGTAGATCGAGCCGGTCTTGTCGTCGATCGGGAAAATGACGAACCGATCGCGCGGCTAATCCACGCTTCGCTTAACCAGCTCGGAACCGCGATCGAATTCACGCAGGATGCAATTGAGGAGGCTCTCCGGTCTGGAGATGGCGCCGTAAGGATCGGGCACTTCGCAAAAGCATATGCAGCGAGAACCGGCTGCGGGCCTGACGCCAATGTTTTCATTGCACGGGATTGGGACCGGATCGATCCCCGCAAGATTTTGGATGCTGACGATCAGGCGAATGCCGGCCTTGATCCGGAACAGCCTTCCAAGAAGCCACGCGACGTGAGGAACAAGTAATGGGTCAGTTACCTGCAAACATGACGGTCCCGCTCGGGGACGACGAGCTGCCTTCAAGCCTATGCTCGAGGATCGCCTACTTGAACCGCCGCTCTGGCCGAGACTTTTGCCTGGACATGGGTTTCACGTTCCAAGGTGTCGTTGACGGCGATCAGGCAACACTGAACAAGCTCGCCGAGCGCTCTCGCGTCGATCCCGATGCTTTGGCTCGGTCCGCCATTGTCCGTCAGGGTGACCGGACGTACACGTTCAAAGGGCATGCAATGCGGCGCTCGTCCCTTCTCCGCGGACGAATCCGCGCGTGCGCCGGCTGCCTGCGGGATGACCTTGGATCCCTCTCCTGTACGGAGGTAGCCAGGCCTTACCAGAGGGCGATCTGGGTTCTGGCCTCAGTTCGGACCTGCCCCGTGCACGAGGCTGCTTTGATCGAACTAGGCCATGACCTGGGCCCTCACACGATTCACGACTTCACAAGGTCCGTCGAACCGAGAATCCGCGAAATCGAAGCTTTGGCTCTCTCGGCTTCCGCGAGGTCGCTCTCGGAACTCGAAGGCTATCTTCTCGACCGTTTGGACGGTGGTGGGGACGGTGCTCCCTGGCTCCAAGGCTTGCGGTACGATGCGGCCGCGAAGGCGTGTGAAATCCTTGGCGCGGTCGCGGTTCATGGTCCGCAGGTCAAGATCTCGGCATTGAGCGAAGACGAGTTGTATGACGCCGGGGCACGCGGATTCGAGATCGCGCGGCACGGCGAGCCTGCCATTTGCGAGTTATTGAATTTGCTCCAGTCGAAGTGCAATCACAGGAGACTGCTGACCGGTCCCAAAACGGCATTCGGCCGCCTGTACGACTGGCTCGCCCACGAGTCCGACGACGATGCCTATGAGCCGCTTCGCGACATCATCATGCGCCACGCAATCGAGACTATGCCGCTCGGTCCCGGGGACGAGATTTTCGGCAGGCCCGTATCGAGCCGAAAAATGCATTCCGTACGAACCGCATCCATTGAGTTCGAGACTCATCCCAAGCGCCTGCGAAAGCTGCTCCTGCTTGGAGGCCTGATCGAAGATACGACACCGAGGCTCCACGATGACAAGGTGCTCTTCGGTGCCGAAGAAAGCCGCGCATTCATCCACAGGGTGCTTGACGCTTTGCCCATGACGGAGGCCGCGAAGTATCTCAACGTGCCTCGCCCCCACGACCGCGGCTTGCTGGAGCACGGGTTCATCCGCCCCGTGATCGAACTCGATCAAGGAGTTCTTACGCACTACAATTTTGCAAAGGCGGACCTGGACGATTTCCTTGAACGCCTCCTCGCCGGCGCAGACGAACCTGGCGAGGCGGACGCCGGGTTCTGCAATCTCCTCAGTGCCGGAAAGCAAGCATGCTGCGCTGTCATGGAGATCGTCAGGCTTAAGCTCGAAGGGAAACTGACGCGCACGAGAAAGTCGCCGACTTACGACGGTTTCCTTTCTCTCCTGGTTGATCCGGATGAGGTCCGCCTACTGGTGCGACGAGAGGAGCACGGCGGACTGTCCCTTCGCGAAACCGAAAAGAGCCTCGGCGTAAGATCTGACGTTCTTACCGCCCTCCTCGCGCAAAGCCACCTCCCATTCAGGGTTGGCATCAATCCCGTCAACCGTTGCCCGCAGAAACTGGTGATGCGAGCCGACCTCGATGAATTCATGAGAACCTATGTGTCGCTCATTCGGCTCGCAAGGGAACGGGGAGTTCATTTCAGCGGATTGAAGTCGGCTCTTGAAGAGGGCGGCGTCCCGCTCGCATTCGACCGCGAAACGATCGCCACGAGGTTCTATCGTCGAGACTCGCTGCCACCCGTTTGATCCAAAATGTCCATCGACAACAAGGCCCGGCACCTGCCGGGTTTTTTTGTACCCCAGCACAAGTGAGGCGCACTGTCGTGTCCACAGCGAGGCGTCCTGTTGTGTCTAACGCCTGAATTGTCGAGGCATTGCCGTATAAAATATTGATATATTTCAATTAGTTACAGGACGAAGTGAGGCGAACTTTGAGGGCCCCGACAATAAAGCGCAGCATTTCGGCCCGATCGTACGATCGGGCCGAAATGGCAAAGGGAACAAAAAGGGTACATCGTATAAGGAAGTCTTTATGTGACATCCTCTCAAACACCAAGGCCGACCCTCACGGGTCGGCCTTGAACACCGCGAATGAGCCGAAGCTGACGCGGGACGAAGAGACCTGACGACCTCTCCTGTAGCAAGGTTACCATATGGGGAGTCGGGACTTAGAGTCGAGGTAGCTGAGGCAACACAGGACGCAGAAAATGTCTACTTTTGGAACCTCAGCCTATCTTAAACTAATCTCTCTTAATCCGAAGCCGCAACGCACCGAATTGCGAAAAAGGCTCTCCCCCAGCGATGCCTCTTATGACTTTCATCGATCGCTACGCCTTCACGCCAATCGATTGCTCGCGAAGGGAGAGGGCATAGAGAGTGTGCTCGAATCCGTAGGTCGCATAGCAAAGCTGCCAGAGCGAACTTCCGCCCAATCGGGCCTCGCAACCCTCTTAAGGTGGCGTATTTCTCATCCCTCCAAACTTTTTGAAGTTAAGAGTCACATTTATACCAGCCCAAACAACGTTTTTAAACTCGGCTTCTCGGTAGATTTTGGGACAGTAATCGATGGCAGGCGATGTGCCGTTCACCTCTGGAATACAAAGAATCCTCCAATTTCAAAGAGATTGACGATCGGGGCCCTCTCTTTGATCAAGCAAAGCTATCCAGAGGTAGACAATCTTGTCGTGTTGTCACTGCTCGACTCTCAGCTTTTCTGGTCAGTTGAGGATGCTCGATACACGTCCATTGGACACAGCACCGCACTCCGGATCGAAGAAGTTATCTTAAGTGTCGAGGAAGAATTGCGCCTGCCCACAAAGGATCGGCGAACTCCGCCTGCTCCTCCATATCCGTTGGTATGATTGAATCGCCATAAGTACCCACCTTCTCCCCTGTTATTATCGAGAGGGCGCAGCGTTCGGGGACATTGAACAGCATCCTCGATCAGGCCGGTTTGAAGGAGTGATGGCATGCGTTACGCGGTCGTGATTGAAAAAGCAGGAGACAATTTTTCTGCTTATGTGCCGGACCTGCCCGGCTGTATCGCGACCGGCGCGACGGTGCCTGAAGTGGAAACCGAGATTCGCGACGCAATACGCTGTCATATCGAGGGCTTGCGAGCCGATGGGTTAGATGTGCCCGAAAGTGTCAGCCTGGCGGAATATGTAGAGGCATAGAAGGCGCCGCTGCGATCCTTCCAATCCAGATCAGCCTCGGACCTCAGCACCTATTCCGCCGGCAACACTCGCAGCGTCTGCTCATCGAACAACGGCTCGTCCTGGCCAATCCGGACAAACAGCAGCTTTTGCGCCGCACCCGCCGGTATCTCGAAATACTGGATGCCATCGGGCATCTCGCCCCAGTCGCCGCAGGGCGGTTCGGGGACCTCGTTGGGGTCGGCAAGTGCCTTCAGCTCTTTCGCGTAGGCGGCGTCGGGGCTGAATGTATAGCGTTTGACACCGGCGGGCACGGTTCCTTCCGTGTAGGGGGCGAGCACGCAGCGTGCGCCGACGGCGTTGTCGGTCTTTTCCAGGAACAGCCGCTGCAACGCGGCTTCGGCAGTTTCGCCGGGCTTGATGTCGAACACCTCAACCAGAGGATCGGCCGCGCCGCCATCGCTGTATTTGACGGCGAGCGCCTCGCCTGCGAACTCAAAGTGGATCTGGCGGAAACCGAAATCGCAGCGCTGCACCCAGGCGGCGAGCCCGACGGTTTTGTCGGTCAGCCTTTCCCAGGCGCATTTGTCGATGGGCGGGCGCGACGGCGCCGGTTCATCCGCTCGTGCCACGGCCGATATTGCCACGGACGCAAACAGGGCGCTGCCCCAGACGATCGATATCATGGCGCTATTCATCGCTGCATCCTGTCAAAGTGAAGACATCCCACGCCGAGCCACCGGGGTTGGCGTTGGCGAAGTCGACCCAATCGGTGAAAGCCACGCCGAAATCCGGCAGCAGCAGCCCTTTCGGCGCCGGCGTCGCTTCGCGCGAGTTCAACTGCTCGGCGCCGCCTCCGGTCAAGGCATAGACTTGGCCCTCCCATATCCTGCACAGGCCGCTGCCGTCCTGCAGCCCCGCTTCGCGGTCATCGTCGGTGCAGGGATGGCGGATGGTGCCGAGCGGCAACGAATTCCTGCCGTTGGTCCAGGTGATATCGGCCGGGAGGCGGATATCGGTCTTGGGCACGGCCAGCGAAAACACCTGCGCCGTCAGTGCCGCCGGCTCATTGGCGAGCGGCCGGAATTGCATGACCGCACCGGAGCGCTGCTCCCGATAGGTGGCATGGCTCAGCAAGCATTCCCCGGCGTTCGCCACCTGCATCGAACTGAGCAGACCCGCGAAGACGAAGGCCAGTTTACGGGTGATCATCAAATGTCCCTGGGAAAGCGTTGTGAAAGCCAAATGCTGGCCGCATACCGTCCCGCACAGTCGCATCATCCACGCAAAAGCATAAGCGAAATCCGGAACGGCTGCATTGTCGGCTCCTTGGACGAAAACTTATCTCTCGCAACCCAACAGCCTGTATGGTCGAGCGCACTGATCGAGGGGTGGTGATGCGACGTTTGGTGATTACGATGGCAATGTCCGCATTCGCGACTGGTGCTGCGCTGGCGGCGTCGCCCTATGTCGGGACTTGGTCCAGCGACCGACTGAACTGCCACGCGGCCGCCGACATCCAACGCCAGACCGTCTACTCCGTAGACCGAGCGGCCCTGTCGCTGCCCGAGTTCGGCTGCGAGCACGCGTCATTTCGCAAGTCGCCGACCGGCTGGGTGGTACATGCTAGCCGGTGCTACGGATCGTACCCGTCACTGGAGGAGCCCTTCACTCGTGTCATCCATATCGAGAGGCATGGCGCCACGATGCGGTTCACCTGGCCTGGCTTCGACAGCGGACTTCTTGTGCATTGCTGAGGCGTTCGCGTCAGACCAGCCCGACCAGGAAAGCGGCGCCGCCGAGAAAGCCAACCGAACAGACCCACAGCACCCACAATCCGAGCACCCTGCATTCGAGCACCGCCGAGGCGGGGTTGGCGGGGTCATAGTGCACGTCGACCTTGGTGCCCTCGACATAGCGCCGCGCCTGAGCCCCGACGAGGCCTGGCAACGAAGCCGTCACGCTGGCGCCGAAAGCGACGCGATCGGCGCTGTATCGCTGGCCGGCGACGCCATAGCTGTAGACGATGCGGGATTTGAAAACAGTGCGCCAGGGCCGATAGCTCCCGGTCCGCTCGCGGGTTTTGATCGCCTGCAGACCCGACGCGTCGATGCGGCCGACGGCGACCGGCCATTTTGCCGCCTGCTCGGCCATCGATTTCTGGACGAAGCTCATGCGCAGGACAAACAGGCCCATGAACAGCAACAGAGCCGCCGCACCGACATACTGCGGCTTCGGCAAATACGGGCCGATCGCCTCCAGGACACCGCCGACGGAAAACACCAGCACCAGGGCGCCGACCATCAGCCCGGCGGAAAGCTGCACCATGAATTTGAAGGCGCCGTCCGGCATGGTGCGCTCGATCACGGCCTTGGCCGGGTCGACAGGGTTATAGAAGACGGTCACGGCTGCGCCGCGGGGAAATCGCGCAAGGGTTTCGGCGACTTCGAAATTCCCCAGATTCTCCTGCACGCTGTAGTGCGAACTCTGAAATGTCTTCCTATCCACCTTGTACTCGAAGGTGATCGCCGGAAAATTGCGGATCTCGGTGGAATCGCTGCTGTCAGACCCGGAGCCGGAGCTTCGGACCTCGCGCGCTTCGACGCGCGAGGAGATGATCTTTCCCGGCGCCGGCAACCAGCGGCTGACCGCTTTGACCTCTCGCCATTTCAGGAAGGTGACGATCGACAGCCCGCCGGCGACCGCCCAGGCAAAGCCGACCAACAGAAATTTGAGCTCCAACTCATCTCCCCCCGGAGTTCAGGAGCCCGCACATAGACATCATGACGACGGCAATGTCTTGCTTATTCGCAAAATCTGAAACAGCCGAAGCCTCCACGGATGCTCATCATTGTCTCCCATTTTCTGGCCCAGACGGCGGAGACCCGGAGAGCGAGTACGCCAAGCCTGATGGCTAGCTTCAATCCGCGTCGGCCACCATTTGCCGGCCGCCGGCCCAGGCGCGCCATTGCCGTTCGTCGCCGTGAAAAACGTTGAGGTCGATGCGGCCGGTGACGCCATGCGACAAGCCGGAGCCAGAATATTGCCAGAACAGCCATTTGCGGCCGGGATAGACTTTTGAGGGGTGCTGCGCCACGGCGCGCAGCCAGAATGAATAATCGAGGAATTCGCCCCGGAGATTGTCGCGGTAGAAATCGGGCGCGGTGTAGATGATGGGCCGCTGGCCGTAGTGGCGTTCAAGCTTGTCCATGAACACCTGCATCTTCTCCAGCACCTTTTCGCGCGACGGGCGCCGCTTGCAGCTGGATTCGCCGTTCCATTCGACGTCAATCACCGGCGGCAAGGCGCCCTCGACCCTGGGCACGTTGCGGATGAACCAGTCGGCCTGCTCGCCGGCGGTGCGGCACCAGTAGAAGAAGTGATAGGCGCCGCGCTTCAGCCCTGCGGCGTCGGCGTTGCGCCAATTCCTGGTGAACATCGGATCGAGATGGTCGCCGCCGTCGGTCGCTTTAATATAGGCGAAATTGGCGCCCTGGGCGCGCAGCTTCTCCCAGTTGACGTTGCCTTGCCAGCGCGACACGTCGACGCCATGCACGGCAAGGTGTCGCGGCGAAGAGCGGCCGAAATTGATCGGCTTGGCATCGCGAAAGCCGTAGCGCGTGACAGGCCCGGCCAGCATCGGAGGTGCCGCCCGTGACAAGAGCTTCGGCGGCGATACAAGCGCCGCCGGCTCGACGACCGGCGGCTCGACGCTGTCCGGCAGGTCGGGCGCCGGAAACGCCACCGTCTCTTCCTCCGCCAGGCCATAGGGCCGGACATTCTCGTCCACCGGCGTGGCTTCCGCCACCCTCCGTTCGGCTGCCATTCTCCGTTCGGCCTTGGTCACTGGGGCGGACGCGATCGGCGCGCTTGGTCGCACCACCGAGTTGGTGATCTCGTTCGACGGCTTCTGGATGTCCAGCGCGTCCATGCCGGATGTCGATGAGCAGCCGGCAAGGCACAGCGTTGCGATCACGAAACTGATGGCGCCTGGTAACCGCATCTGGACCTGTACTCAAACACAACAGACCGAAGGCGACGGCCGACGGACAAACCAGGTCTAGTTATGAACGAGAAATTACCAATAAAGATTGAATCAAGTTTTTAAGCATGTTCGGCACGGTTGCGGGTGTGGGCCGTGCGCGACGACAAGCGCAATCTACGCCTGCCCATCCTATCGCCTGAAGACGCCGATCATCGGCCCCAGGTTCCAGTAGTCGTCATTGCGGCCGATGGCCGGCGCGAGCAGGCTCGATATCGACCCGTCGAGGAACAGCGCATTGTCGCAGCCGAGCCCGTCGCGAAACAGGCGTGCGAATGTATGGAATGTCACCGTGCCATTCGAAATGGCGAACACGGCGACACCGTCCTTTCGCACCCCGACACCGTCGCGCGTTTTGCGAGAGGTGCTGTCGGCCCGGAATTTCTGGTGCAATTTGCCGTTGATCACCAGCATCGGCCCGGACTGCGTGGCATAATCGGTGGGCGGACGCTTCTTTAGGAAATCCCTTGTCGCGCGGACCGCGGCCTTGCCGTCGCTGATGTAGAAAATACCATTGGGCTGGAGCGAAAAATTGCCTCTTCCCGACCCGACCGTCGCCGAGGCCAGTTCCTGCCCGCGCTCGACATACAGGCCGACCGGCGCGAGGTTTGGATGGTACATTCCGGCATTGATGGCGAACAGCATCGTGCGCCCGGCCCGCCGCTGGGCATCGTCGAGATTGTGCAGCGATTGATAGGGCTTGCCGGCCGGATCCTTCCAGAACAATTCGATCCGATATTGCCTGGGATCGACCTCGCAGACCAGGTAGCTGGTGGCCTCGAAGACGAGGTCGCGGCACGGCGGCAACGAGGCGAACCATTGGCCGACCCCCATGCCGATCGCCGCCGCCGACGGCAGCGCGGTCTTGATCAGCGCGAGCAGTAATGGCGCGAATTGGAGGACAGTCAAAAGATCCATGCGCGCACCGGATTTCCAGTTCCAACGAGCCGCCGCCAGCATTCGCCGGCACGACGCAAGAACGGTCCCAAGCGGGAATGGATCAAACGGCCAAGGTCGACATGCGGCTGCCGACGCAAGACATCGGCGACATCATTGAACAGAGCTGACGAGCCGCTCGTCGCCGCCAAGGATGGAAACCCAGCGACCGCTGTTGTCGCTCGCCTGTCTCTTCAGGTAGCGATAGCCTGTCTGGTTCCAGAGGCGAACCTTGTCGCTGAGATTGTCGAGGATGAAATCGCCCTTGTCGGTGCGCACCGTAAGCACTGCGTGGCCTTCGCCGTCGGGCTTGCGCACCACCGTCATCAGCAGATTGGCAATGGCAATGCCGGCGGCCTGGAGTTCGCGCTGCTTTTCAAGCGCGTAGTCTTCGCAGTCGCCAAACCCGTTATCGGGGTAGGCCCACCACTCATCCTTGCCGTAATTGTCCATGTCGCTCATCGGCTTGACGCGGGTGTTGACCGAGAGATTTACGGCGGAAATTTCCCGCAACAGCTGGCCGGTCATGCTCTCCGGAGCGTTGGCGGGCGAGCGGATGGAGCATTCGGCAGAATGGACCTTGCAAAAGTCATAGTGCCCGATCGGCTGGGAGGTTTGCCCGCCGATGGTCATGGAAAGCGGTCCCGCATTCGCCAAACCCGCGGCCGAACAAAAAGCCGTCAGCGCAAACGCAAACCCCAAACCCCTCGCCTTGCGGCGCCAACCCACCGAGGATGCCATGCGGCCCCACCCATCTATTTTTGTTAACAGAACGTTAAAGATGGATTTTGCCTGGAGTCAATGAAGGCGGCCGATCACATCTTTGGCGATCGACGCATGCCCGACCGGGGTTGCGCCGAAGCAACACCGGCTCGCACGTTCCTGGGGTTGCCTTTTAGTCCCTTGTCTGAAGCCGGCGGAAAACCGCTGCGCGCTTTTCCGGGATTGCTTCAGGCAAGCCATCCCATCGCCAGGCCCAGCAGCAAAGCGATGCCGAGCACGCCGCGATAAATGACGAAAGGCCAGGCCGAGAAGCGTTCCAGCACACGCATCAGGCTCCATATAGCAAAGAAGGCGGATAGCGAGGCGACGACCAGGCCGACCGCGAGGATCGACCAGCCATGGGCATCGAGATGGGCCTTGTGCAGTTCCCAAAGCTCCTTGAGACCGGCGAGTGCGATGGCCGGCAGCCCAAGCAGGAATGAAAAGCGCGCCGCTTCTTCCCGCTTGAAGCCGAGCCCCAGTGCCGCCGTCAAGGTCGAACCGGACCGCGAGACGCCCGGGATCAATGCGCCGATTTGGGCGATGCCAACGAGCAGCGCATCGGCCATGGAAGCCTGGCCCATGGTGCGCGCATGGCGGGCACGGAGTTCGGCCAGCGCCAGCAGGAGTGCCATGACGATGCAGGCCCAGCCGATTACCCCGAGGCCGCGCAGCGGCGAATTGCAGGCGTTGAGAAGGCCAGACAGAGCCACGCCGGCGATGACGATCGGGATCGTCGCCAGCACGATCCAGAGCGCCAGCCGGAAATGTCGGTCAGCCAAATCGCGCCGTTTCAAGGCACTGACCGAACCGGACAGGATGTCCCTGACATCGTTCCAGAAGTAGCTGATCACCGCGGCGAGGGCCGCAAGCTGCATGGCGGCGGAGAAAGCGGAGCCGGGATCCTGCCAGCCCAGCATCGCCGGGACGACGCGCATGTGGGCGGTCGAGGAAATCGGCAGCAGTTCGGTGATGCCTTGCACCAAGCCGAGAAATGCGACCTTGGCGTAGCCCAGGCCGACAAAGCCCATGTCCATGCCTTGCATGCAGCTGTCGGCCATGTCGAATTCCATGTCAGAGAGATCGGAGTTGCGCGGGGAACGACTGGGGCGATCGGCCCCTGGGCAAGCCATACCGCCATGGGACGGAAAATCAATTTACGGATTTGTGAACTGGCACCCGGGAATGGGCGTCAGCGAGTGCGGAAGGCGCGTTCGAATATCAACACCGCGCCGCCTCGGCGCGTTGGCAGCACCAGGCAGTGGCCAGACCGGCCCGGCGGGTCGGTCCGCAAAAACTGGAGGAAATCACGATGCGATCAGGGGCACAGCCAGAGTTTCTGGCACGCCCTGGCGATCACGTGCGCCGGCGGGACAACCGGCTCCTCGACGGAAGGCCGACGCGCCCGTTCGAGCAGCATGCGCACCTGTTCCGGGCGCACACGATCGCGCTCCATCACAAGCAGGACCATCGGATCGCTCAAAAGCTCGTCCAGGGTACTGATGCTGTCGTTCATCCGTCGTCTCCTCGAATGCCGGCCCGCACCGGTTAAATAGGGAGACAATGATGGCTCGCCAATGACGCTTTGCCGGCTTTCGCGTGACTGTTTCGGTTATTTCGTGACTGTTTCGATTAATTTTTGTCACGGTCACGTAATTTCACCCTTCTGTTGGCCCGCTTCATCCGGCACAGCTCATCGGTTTCGGCGCTCAAGCGCCGATCCACCTTCTTTCATAAGGCGGGAAGGGAGGCCGGAGACCTCAGGCAGGCGGCGCGCCTTCGTGCTGCGGCAAGCCGTCATCGAGCGCCACCCAGGGCTGCTTGGAGGCGGTCCAGATGTGCATCTGCGGTTTGAAGACGGATGGATCGTCGAGTGACCCGGTGGTGACGCCTATAATGCCGGCGGCATCGCGCCGCGAAAACATCGTCGTACCGCAGCTTGGGCAAAACCCGCGTTTAATATCCGGCGAGCTGTTCGCGGTCGCCAACGGCCCTTCGACCGTCACATCGTCGATGCGAAACAGCACACGCGCATTGAAGGCGGCGCCGATCGCCTTTTGACAAAGCCGACAATGGCAGATGCGTTCGTTGACGGGCTCGACGTCGGCGCGATAACGCACCGCCCCGCACAGGCATCCGCCCTGATAGTTAGCCATTGCCGTATCCATTCCCGAGAAGATTTGATGCGAGACTATCGAGGCCGGATATCGGGTCAATTCAAAAGCATTGATACGATCCCATCGACTGCAGCGATAAAACTGCCGGCCGCCTCGAGGGAGACCGCCGGCAGCCAATGCCGGCAAGCTATTCGGTTTCGCCGACCACCTCGTCCCAGCTCTTCACCTTGGTCTCGCCGTTGAGGAACGGCAGCGCGGCGGCCGTCAGCTCTGGAGCGAAGAAGACGTCGTAGTGGGTGCGATTGGGCAGGATCGCCAGGCGGTTCCGCGACAGGTTTTCACGCATCCAGCCCGCGTCCTTCAAACCGCCGCCGAGCATCTGGTAGAACTTGATCTCGTGCTCGGGCTTGTACATGTCGCTGTCGCCGTAGGCCAGCATGACCGGCATCTTCAGCTTGGGAACATCGGCCGAGTAGTCGTAGTTCTGGCGCATGAAGTTGCCGAGCGTGTCGAGCAGCTTCGGGAACTCCTCGGGATGCGGCGCCACGGCGACGTAGGATTTGTACATCGGCGTGTCCTTCATGAAATCGGCCGCTGCCGCGCTCACTTGCGCCTGCTGCGGGCGCATCTCGTCATAGAAACCGTCGGCGGCATAGCCGGTCGAGACCAGCACAAGCCGGCGCACCGTTTCGGGGTGCTGGACGGCCATCCGGAAGGCGACGCCGCCGCCCAGAGAATAACCCATGACGTCGACCTCGCCGTAACCAAGCCGTTTGACGATATCAGCCATGTCGTCGCCCATCGCCTCCAGCGTGAACGGCCGGTCGCCAAGCGCGGTGCGGCCATGGCCTTGCAGGTCGACGGTGATGACAGTGCGATGTTCGGCAAGCTTCGGCAGAATGGGGGCGAACATGTCCGCTGTGCCGAGACCGCCATGCAGCAGAAGCAGCGGCTCGCCTTTGCCGTGGACGGCATAATAGTAATTCAGGCCGTTGATCGGCAGCAGGCCGGATTTTTCAGGCTTCGGCGGTGTCTTCGCTTCGGTCGTCATGGCAGATTTTACCTCGTTTGCGTTGGCGATGCCCGGACAGGCGAGAAGCGCCGCGGCCGAAGCAAGAATGGCGAAAAGCAGGGCTTTGGACATATCAATCTCCTCCAGTCTGTCCGTGTGTCGGTGCGTTCTTGAGCTGGCTGGTGCATCGGCCCCAACCCGCGCGAAAACCGATCGAGAATATTGGTCTGACCGGCTTCCGTCCCAAGGACGAACCAGCGAAATGCAAACCGACATCATCAAGGAGAAATTCTGGGGCTTTCCCGTGGATGAGGACCAACGGCGAAATCGAGGACGCGTCAGTGGCGCTTGGCTTGCACCAGATAGGCATCGATCTCGGTCTCGCCGAGCCACTTGGCCGCTTCCAGCCGATGCAGGCCTTCTACCAGGATATGACGCTTGCCGTCGTGACGGACCTGGATCGGCATCTTCATGCCATTTTCCAGAATGTCCTCGGCGAGATGACGGACCGTCTCGGGATGCAGCGTCTTCTTACGCGCCGTCGGCACGTAGATGTCGTCGACCTTGACCTTCTGCACTCTGAGCATGTCGACCCCCCGGGCGGAACGCCGCCTTGTCCTGAGATAGTCGCTTTGTTGACGAGGGCCAAGGGCGTGGCGACGAATAGGGCGGAGGCAACCGGGTTTGTCTGCCGCCGCGCAGTCGATATTGCGTATCAGCCTTTGTAGATACGGTCCTCGAGCGGCGTCTCGGCAATCAGCGCCTGCAGCCCTGACAGCAACGCCTTCTCGGCGCGGTTCATCGCCTTGTCCGGATTGACCAGCAGGAAGATATCGATGGCCGGCGGCGCATCATAGGGCGGCAGCCGCCACAGCGCGCCGTCGGCCACATCGCGCCGCGCCACATGCAGCGGCAGCGGGCCGATGCCGAGCCCGGCGACGATCATGCGCCGCACCTCCTCCAGGCTCGACGAAACGCCCACGACATCGGCGTTCAGCCGTGCTTCGCTACGCAACAGTGCGACCGGCCGCAGCGCATCCGAAATATGGTCGGTCTGGAACGATACTGACGGCTCGTCGCGGAGATCGGCGAGCGTCAGTCCGGTTTGCCCATAGAGCCTGTGCCGCGGCCCGCAAAAGAAGCCGAAGAACTCGCGATAGACCATGTCGTATTGCAGCGCCGGATCGCGCTGGCTGACCAGGCAGACGCCAAACGAAGCACGGCGCTCCCTCACCTGCTTGGCCACTTCGGTGCTTGCCGCGACCGAAATGGTGATGCTGGCGCGCGGATAGTTGCGGTGGAATTCCGACAGCGCCCGATCGAACAGCGGCGAGACCACATGGCTGGCGGTCGCGATCATGACGTGGCCGGTGACATCGTCGCTGATGCCGCGCATCAAGAGCGGCAGCTGCGATATGGTGCCGAACACCTCGATGCTCTGCTCGTAGAGAAGCCGTCCAACCTCGGTGAGCTCGAAGCGCGTCGCATCGCGTTCGACCAGCCGCCGGCCGACCCGGTCTTCCAGCCGCCGCAGCGCATTGCTGACGCTTGGCTGCTTGAGGTTCAGCCTCTCGGCGGCACGCGTTATGCTCTTCACCTCCGCGATGACGACGAATGTCCGCAAAAGGTTCCAGTCCAGATCCCAGACCAGCCGTTCGGGGCGCGGCAATGCCATTCCTGATATCTATGCTCCCTATTTCCATTATCTATTTGCGCAATGCTACCGCAAAGGCAATCATTGCCGTCAGGAGTGCGCCCCAACGCCTCCCAAGAACAAGCCTTCGCGCTCCATCCAGAGGACAGGTTCAAATGAACAAGGTATTTTCCGGCATTGCCGTCGCGGCGCTGCTGTTTGCGTCTTCCTTCACTAACGTCTCGGCCAGGGCCGATGACCTCGAGAAGGTCAAGGCGGCGGGCGAATTGAAGATTTCCATGAGCGGGCAGTATCCCCCCTTCAACTTCGTCAACGACCAGAACGAGGTCGTCGGCTTCGACGCCGATATCGGCAAGGCCATCGCCGAGCGTATCGGCGTCAAGGGCACCATCATCACGACCGCCTGGGACGGCATCATCGCCGGCCTGCTCGCCAACAAATACGACACCGTGGTCGGCTCGATGACGATCACGCCGGAGCGTGAGAAGGTGGTCGATTTCGTCGGCCCCTACTATCACGCCGGCCGTGCGGTTTTCGTCAACCAGGATTCCAAGGTGCAGAGCCTCGACGAACTCAAGGGCAAGACCCTTGGCGTGACGCTCGGCGAAACACATGAGAAATGGGCGCGCCAACAGGGCGGCTGGGACATCCGCACCTATAAGGGGCTGCCGGAATTGCTGCTTGAGCTGAAGGCGGGCCGCGTCGACGCCATCGTCGTCGACAACATTCCGGTCATGGTCGCCGTCAAGGAGACCGGCGAGAAGGTACGCAAGCTCGACACGCCGGGTATCGAAGGCGGCAGCGTCGCCATCGGCATCGCCATCCGCAGGGACAATCCCGAGCTCAAGGCCGCCATGCAGAAGGCGCTGGACGGCATGATGGCCGATGGTACCTACGAGAAGATATCGATGCACTGGGTCGGCAGCGACATCCGCTAACTTCGCCAGGCTTCGGCGGTCCAGGCCGCCTGAAGCCGAAAGCCACTGCGCCGGGCCATTCCATGGATTTCTCCTTGATGCAGCGCGTCTTCCCGTTCTTCGTGGAAGCCGCCTTGGTGACGCTGGAACTGACAGCGCTGGCCCTGGTTCTGGGGCTGGCCGTGGCAGCACTGGCCGCGACCGCAAGAATGTCGAGATCGGCGGTCCTGCGGGCCGTCGGCACGCTCTATGTGAGCCTGTTCCGTGGCACACCGTGCCTGATCCAGCTCTTCGTGCTCTATTTCGGCGGTCCGCAGATCGGCATCAATCTGGATCCGTTCGCGGCCGGCGTGATCGGCCTCGGCCTCAACATCGGCGCCTATATGGCGGAGTCAATCCGAGGCGCGGTGGTGGCGGTCGACCGGGGCCAGACGGAGGCGGCCCGCACAATCGGATTCGGCCGGTTCCAGACCTTGCGCAAGGTCGTGCTGCCGCAAGCCGCCCGGCTGATGATCCGCCCCCTTGGCGTCAACACGGTCGCGCTGTTGAAAGGCTCGGCCCTGGTGTCCACCATCTCGGTCGTGGAATTGACCTACACCGCGCAGCGCTTCATCGGCTCCACCTACAAGCCGTTCGAAATCTTCGGCGTCGCGGCCCTGCTCTACATGATCATGGTCTATGCCGTCGCCCGCATAGTCGACATGCTCGACAAACGCTTCGCGATCGTCTGAGGCAGAACACGATGCAAGGCCTGGATTTCACAGTCATCGCGGCCTACTGGGATCTTCTGCTGACCGGCGCCTGGTGGACATCAGTGCTGACGGTCTCGGCGGGAGCGCTCAGCTTCGTCGGCGGCATCTTCTTTGCCGTGATCGTACTTTACGCGCCGGCAATCCTGGCCTACCCCGTACGCGCCTTCATGTGGGTATTCATGGGCACGCCGCTGCTGTTGCAGCTCTTCCTGATCTATTTTGGCCTGGTGCAGGTCGGCATCGACATCCCTGCCCTCGTGGCCGGCATTGTCGGCCTTGGACTGCATTTTGCCGTCTACAATGCCGATGTCATCCGCGCGGGCATCGTGGCCGTCGATGTCGGCCAGACGGAAGGTGCACGCAGCATCGGCTTCGGCAAGTGGCAGACGCTGCGCCATGTCGTGATACCGCAGGCCATCCGCAACACGGCGCCGCCGATCGGCAGCAATTTGATCGCGCTGTTGAAGGAATCCTCCATCGTCTCGGTCATCGGCATTGCCGAGCTGGTTCACTCGGCGCAACTGGCGATCAGCGAAACGTTTCGCCCTTTCGAATTCTACATCACTGCCGCCGCGCTCTACTACATTCTCAACCTCGCGCTCGAAGCGGCCCTGCATAGGTTCGAAAGACATGTGGAGGTTTCCCGATGAGCACGCAGCGGCCGATGGTCGAGGTCCGCGGCGCACGCAAATCGTTTGGCGCCGTCGAGGTCCTCAGAGGTATCGACCTATCGGTCGAACGTGGGCAGATCGTCGCAATCATCGGCCCGAGCGGCTCCGGCAAGAGCACGCTGCTGCGTTCCATCAACCATCTCGAGGGTTTGAACAGCGGTGAGGTCTGGCTGGACGGCCTGCAGGTCAACCAGAAGCTGCATGGCCAGGCGTTCGAAAGGCACATCAACAAGGTGCGCCAGCAGATGGGCATGGTGTTCCAGCACTTTAACCTGTTCCCGCATTTGACCGTGATCGAGAACATCACGATGGGGCCGGTGATCCTGAAAAGCATGCCGAAAGCCGAAGCTCGTGCGCTGGCGCTTGGTCTTTTGTCCAAGGTCGGGCTCTCCGACAAGATCGACGCCTATCCCTCGCGTCTTTCGGGCGGGCAGAAGCAGCGCGTCGCGATTGCCCGCGCGCTGGCCATGCAGCCCAAGGTGATGCTGTTCGACGAGGCCACCTCGGCGCTCGATCCGGAGCTGGTCGACGAGGTCAACGCGGTGATGAAGCAGCTTGCCGCCGAGCACATGACCATGCTCATCGTAACGCACGAAATGCGCTTTGCCGGCGAAGTGGCCGACAGGGTGCTGTTCATGGATGGCGGCGTGGTGGTGGAAGAAGGCCCGCCGGGCGACATCTTCCGCGCCCCGCAAAAAGAACGCACCCGCACCTTCCTCAAGAAATACCTTTCCGCCTGAGTACGACGATGACCAGATTGACCACTGAATTCCCCGATTTCGGACTGACGCCGGAGCAGCGCCGGCACGCAGTGCGCGGCCACTATTATGAGTGGCCGGGCATGGATGGCGAGCGCGGCGAAATCTGGTGCTACAGCGACCGCTTTTCCTACCGCGCCGGCGAGACAGTGACGCTGCATGTCAGTTCGACGGCTCCGTCCTTCAGCATGACGATCGTCCGCGACGGCGGCACCGAGACAAAGGTGTTCGAGAAGTCCGGCATTGCGGCGCGTTGGCAGGAAAGTCCAGACCAGTGCTCGGCCGAAGGCTGCGGCTGGGAAGCCTCGTTCGAATTCAGCGTCGGCAGCGACTGGCCGTCCGGCGCTTACCGGGTGACGCTGACTGCTGAAGGCCGCGACGGCAAGCCGATCCAATCCCATCATCTTTTCATCGTCGCGCCCCTGCCCGGCAAGAAGCCAGGCCGTGTGCTGCAGGTGGCGGCGACAGGCACCTGGCTCGCCTACAACACCTGGGGCGGCTCCAATCACTACCAGGGCATCACCGGGCCGGACCGTAACGAATATTCTCCGATCGTCTCGACGCAGCGCCCCTGGTGCCGCGGCTTCGTCGTGCTGCCCAAGGAGGCGCCGCGTGTGCCGTTGGAAGTCGCGGTGCCGCCGAAGACAGTGCCGCGCTATCCACACATGGAATGGGCGCTCGCCACCGGCCATTCGAAGAAATACGCATCGTCGGGCTGGGCGAGCTATGACAGCCACTTCTTCCGCTTCGCCGAACGGGCGGGCTACGCCGTCGATCTCGCCAGCCAGCACGATCTGCATTTCTCGCCCGACATTCTCGATGGCTACGACTGCGCCGTCTTTGTCGGCCATGACGAGTACTGGACCTGGGAAATGCGCGATGCGGTCGACAGCTACGTCGAACGTGGCGGCCATGCGGCGCGCTTCGCCGGCAACTTCATGTGGCAGACGCGGCTGGAGGATGAAGGCCGGCGGCAGGTCTGCTACAAATACCGCGCCCGAGCCGAGGACCCCGCCTATCGCGGCGGCGACGTCACCCGCGCCACCAATTCCTGGGAGGCGCCCGAGATCGGCCGGCCGGGTTCGGCGACCTTCGGGCTCAACGCCACACGCGGCCTCTATGCCGGATGGGGCGGCTGCGCGCCACGCGGCGTGCGCGGCTTTCCCGTGTATCGGCCCGAGCACTGGGCCTTTGCCGGAACCGGCATCTACTATGGCGACCTGCTTGGCGCCGACAGCCATGTCTATGGCTATGAGGTCGACGGGCTGGATTTCGAAATCCGCGGCGGCCTTCCCTACCCGACCGCGACCAGCGGCGCACCGGACGGCTTGCAGGTTCTCGCCGTCGGCATGGCCAGCCAGGTCGAGGAAAGCGCCGATATCCCGATCGAGGATCAGTTTCTCACCGACGAGGATGGTCGCTTCAGCGCCGAGACGCTGTTCGGCGATCGGAGCGACGCCAATCTGGAAAAAGTCAAACGCGGCAACGGCATGATCGTCAATTTCCCGCGCGGCAAGGGCGAGGTCTTCCACGCCGGAAGCTGCGAATGGGTCGCCGGCCTGCTGAGGCAGGACCCGATGGTCGAACGCGTTACCCAAAATGTCCTCGATCGTTATCTCGGAAAGTCCTGACATGTCGAAAGCCCAGACCGCCGCCCCGGACACCGAAGCCCGGCGCCAATCGCATCTGTTCTATCTCTCCAGCCTGCGCCGGCCGCTGATCGACCGTGCCGAGGGCATCTATATGTGGACGCAGGACGGCCGCCGCTTCATCGACGGATCAAGCGGCCCGATGGTCGCCAATATCGGTCATTCCAACCGCAATGTGCTCGACGCCATGAAGCGGCAGATGGACCGCGCCACCTTCGCCTACCGGCTGCATTTCGAGAACGAACCGGCAGAAGAGCTGGCGCGTGAGCTGGCCGGCAAGCTGCCCGAAGGCATGGATCGCATCTTCTTCGTCTCAGGCGGCTCGGAAGCGACCGAATCCTGCATCAAGCTGGCGCGGCAGTGGGCGGTGGCCACCGGCCAGGCCAGCCGCTGGAAGGTGATCACGCGCTTCCCCTCCTATCACGGCGGCACGCTGGGTTCACTGTCGATCACCGGCGACTACGCGCTGGCCGAGACCTTCACGCCAATGATGCGGGTGATGCCGACCGTGCCGGCACCGGCGGCCTGGCGCGACCGCGACAATCTCTCGATGGAACAGCGCGGTCTCCGCTATGCCGACATGCTGGAGGAGAAGATCCTGGCCGAGGGGCCGGAGAGCGTGGTCGCCTTCATCATGGAACCGATCGGCGGCGCGGCGACAGCGGCGCTTGTCGCGCCGGACAGTTATTATGGGCGCATCCGCGAAATCTGCGACCGCTACGGCATCCTGCTCATCCATGACGAAGTGATGAGCGGCGCCGGCCGCACGGGAAAATTCCTCGGCGGCGACCATTGGAACTGCAAGCCGGACATCGTCGCGCTATCAAAAGGCCTGGGATCGGGTTACGCGCCGCTCGGCGCGCTGGCGGCGCCGATGCGGCTGGTGCAGCCGCTGCTCGCCTCCGGCGGCTTCCAGCACGGCCATACCTATGCCGGCAATCCGCTCGCCTGCGCCGCAGGGCTGGCCGTGCTCGGCGAAATGGACCGCCTCGACCTGATCGCCAATGCCGCCGCCATGGGCGATGTGCTGATGGACGGATTGCGAGAGCTAGCCGAGCGCTTCCCGTTCATCGCCGACGTGCGCGGCAAGGGCCTGCTCACCGGCGCCGAGATGCTTGCCGATCCCGAAACGCTGCGGCCGATCGACCAGAGCAGGAAGGCGACGCAGCGCCTGCTCGACCTCGCCTATGAGCGCGGGCTGATCATCTACGGCCGCAAGGTCAAGGGCGGTGTCGACGGCGACAATTTCATGGTCGCACCACCGATGATCGTCACCAGCGAGCAGGTCGGCGAGATCATCTCCATCATCGGCGACTCGCTCGAAGTCCTGGCTGCCGAACTCGACCTTCCGGTCGAAGGCCGGGGATAAAACAATGGCGCCGAGAAAGGTCATCATCACCTGCGCCGTCACCGGCTCGGTGCATACACCGTCCATGTCGCCTTATCTGCCGGTAACGCCGGACCAGATCGCGGCGGATGCCATCGCCGCGGCCGAGGCCGGCGCCTCGATCCTGCACTTGCATGCCCGCGACCCAAAAGACGGACGGCCTACGGCCGATCCGGACGTGTTCATGCAGTTCCTGCCGCGCATCAAGCAGGCGACGTCGGCGGTGATCAACATCACAACCGGCGGCTCCTCCCTGATGACGCTGGACCAGCGGCTGGCGGCACCTTTGCGGGCCGAGCCCGAAATGTGTTCGCTCAACATGGGCTCGATGAATTTCGCGCTGTTCCCGATGCTCGACAAGCCAAGGGAATGGCAACACGAATGGGAACCGAAGTTGCTGGAAGCCACACGCGACACGATCTTCAAGAATACCTTCGCCGACATGGAGGGCGTTCTCGAGAGACTGGGCAAGGGTTGTGGCACGCGTTTCGAATTCGAGTGCTACGATGTCGGCCATCTCTATTCGCTGGCGCATTTCCGCGACCGGGGGCTGGTGTCGGGGCCGCTGTTCGTCCAGTTCGTGCTGGGTATTCTTGGCGGCATTGGCGCCGATCCGGACAATCTCATCCACATGAAGCGCATCGCCGACAAGCTGTTCGGCGACAGCTACCAGTTCTCGGTGCTGGCCGCGGGCCGCCACCAGATGCCGCTGATCTCTATCGCCGCGGCCATGGGCGGCAATGTCCGTGTCGGGCTCGAAGACAGTCTCTACGACGGCCGCCAGCTGGCGAAATCCAATGCCGATCAGGTGCGCCGTATCCGTGGCATTCTCGATGGACTGTCGCTGGAGGTTGCCACCCCGGCCGAAGCACGCGACATGCTGGCGCTGAAGGGTGGCGACAGGGTAGCGTTTTAATGCGACTGGCTGAGATGATAGTGCTCCGTCACACCTTGGCTCCCTGCTTGCCATGACAAGTCCGGAAAAAATCCTCCTCCGCCCCGGACGAATCGAAGACGTCGAAACCATCCATGCCGCAATTCTGAAGCTCGGCACCCATATCGGCGCGCCCGAAGAAATCGTCTCAACGCCAGACGATCTCAGGACCTGGGGCTTTGGCGAAAGACCTGCCTTCTCGACCCTGATCGCCGAAGTCGATGGCGAATTCGCCGGACTGTGCCTCTATTTCCCGATCTTCTCGACCTGGATGGGGCGGCCCGGCGTCTATGTGCAGGACCTCTATGTCGAGGACCGGTTTCGCGGTCGCAGGATCGGCGAGCGCCTGCTGCGGCGCGTCGCGACCGAGTGCCGCAAGCAAGGCGGCGCTTATCTCAGATTGTCCGTCGATACCGACAATGAGAGCGCAAAGGCCTTTTATGAAAGGCTGGGCATCGCCTGGTCGAGCTACGAGCAGACGCAGAAGATCATCGGCGACGCTTTCTTCGCCTTTGCCGACGCGCCGGAGGAAAAAGAATGAAAGCCTTCTACGCGCAGGAGCAGAAGCGCCACGACCCCAAGGCTTTCCTTTCCAGCGGCGCCCCGCAGCCCAATCCCGAAAAGCCGGAGCGCGTCGAGAGATTGTTAGCAGGCGCAAAATCGGCCGGCTGCACGATCGAGCGGCCGCGCAATCACGGACTTGGTCCGGTCGCGGCGGTGCACACGCCCGAATATCTCGATTTCCTGGAGCATATCTACACGCGTTGGCAACGCATTGAGGGTGCCTCGGCTGAAGTGATCCCCAACATTCACCCGATCGCGCGCAACGGCTCCTATCCGGCCTCCGCGGTCGGCCAGGCTGGGTACCACATGGCCGACACGGCCTGCCCGATCTCTGGCGAGACCTGGCAAAGCGCGCTGTGGAGCGCCTGGAGCGCGGTCGAGGCGGCGGAAGCGGTGATGGCGGGCGCGCCGGCCACCTATGCGCTTTGCCGCCCCCCCGGTCACCATGCGTTCGCCGACGTCGCCGGCGGCTTCTGCTTCATCAACAATTCGGCCGTCGCAGCACAGGTACTGCGCCGCCAAGCGGCACGGGTTGCGATCCTCGATGTCGATCTGCATCACGGCAACGGCACGCAAGGCATCTTCTATGCGCGGCCCGACGTGCTCACCGTGTCGCTGCATGCCGACCCGGTGCGCTTCTATCCGTTCTTCTGGGGACATGCCGACGAGCGCGGCGAAGGCCCCGGTCTCGGCTATAATTTCAACCTGCCCTTGCCACGCAAATCCGCCGACGCGGCGTTTCTGGAAGCGCTTGAGGTGGCGTTCCAGCGCATCCGCGCCTTCTCGCCCGACGCGCTGGTCGTGGCGCTCGGGCTCGACGCGTTCGAGGGTGATCCGTTCGGGGGACTTTCGGTGACGACGCCAGGTTTCTCGCGCATCGGCGAAGCCATCGCCAAGCTCGGCCTGCCGACGACAATCGTTCAGGAAGGCGGCTATCTCTGCGACGAACTCGGCGACAACCTCACCGCTTTCCTGACCGGGTTCGGCACCAAGGCACGCTGACAGGTCGAGCTGCGCCTGAGACCTCCATCGGTCAGAGCGAGAGCGGGAAATTTTCCACGCAATGTTTCGATCGGAAAATCCACCATCGTCTCCATCCCGCTGTTATTCCCAGATAATTCAACTTCCGAGTCGATCAAGGACAGGGATTGCCGACCCGCTGATGAATGGCGTCCACTGCCTTCTGCATCTCTTCGGTCCAGACAACCTCCAGTGAAGACAGCGCCATTTCCAGCTGCGAAATGGTCGTCGCGCCAATGATGTTCGACGTGACAAAGGGCCGGCTCGATACATAGGCGTTGGCGAACAGCGCCGGCTCCAGGCCGAAGGAGCGCGCCAGCTCGTTGTATTCAAGCTGCGCCTCTGCGGCATTGGGGGTCTCGTAACGCTGGCCGCGGTTGAAGAGCTGCGAGCGCGACCCCTGCGGGCGCGCGCCGTGATCGTATTTGCCCGAGAGATAGCCCTGCGCGAGCGGCGAATAGGCAAGCAGCGAGACCTCTTCGCGATCGCAGACTTCGGCGAGGTTCACCTCGAAGGTCCGGTTGACCAGATTATAGGCGTTCTGGATCGAGGCGACGCGTGGACCAATAGCTTTGTCAGCCTCTGCAATGAAGCGCATGACGCCCCAGGAGCTCTCGTTCGACAGGCCGAAATGACGGATCTTTCCGGCCTTTACCAGCTCATCGAAGACGGCAAGCGTCTCCGCGATCGGCGTTTCACCGGTCGGCGCCCCGACGGAATCAGCGCGGCGCGCCACGGCCCCCACGCGCGTCGGATTGGCGCCCCAAGGTATGTCCCGCTCCGGCCAGTGGATCTGGTAGAGATCGACATAGTCCGTGCCGAGCCTGGCCAACGATTTTTCAACGGCATCGAAGATATCGGTGCGCACCAGCTGCGACGGCCTGTCGCCGCGAAACCAGCTGTTTGCGGTGCGGCCGACGACCTTGGAGGCGAGTATCACCTTGTCGCGGTTGCCCTTTGCCTTCATCCAGCTGCCGATGATCTTCTCGGTCCGCCCTTGCGTCTCCGCCTTGGGCGGGATCGGGTAGAGCTCGGCAGTGTCGATGAAATTCACCCCGCGCGAAAAGGCCAGGTCCATCTGAGCGTGGCCGTCGGCTTCGGTGTTCTGCTGGCCCCAAGTCATCGAACCGAGGCAGATCTGGGTGACAAGAAGATCGGTCCGACCGAGACGGCGTTTGTGCATGGAAGTGTGCTCCGGCGGGAAAGTTTGCGCGGCTGCGCGGGGAAGGAAGTTTCATCCTACAAGAAAGCAGAGGCGCTCTCCAAGCCTCGGCAAGCCGACTTTTGCGTGAACCAGACTGCGCTAGCGGCGAGCCCCTGCCAGGGCGCGCCGCTTGGCCTCGTCGATCAGCATGTTGGCCACCTGCATGCGGATCATGGCGCGCTGGCGCAGGTGCGGCGCGACGCGATCGGGATGGTTGGAAAAGGCGAAACTGCGGCGCATGCGACCAAAGTCGGCGACAGCCTTAGGCGTGTCCAATCCCAATTCCACGGCAATCGATTCGGGATCGATCGGAGGCAGTTTCTCTTCGGGCCTTGTCTCTTCGCCCGCAAGTGCCAGCTTCGCATGATCGAGCAGGGCCGCGAACTCTGCGGCGAGATCCGCGCCTGCCTCGCGATATTCCGTGGCAAATCCGCTGCCAGAAACCTTGATGCGGCCCGAATGGAGCTCGTCGGCGACGGAAAGATAGTCAAACGGAATGGATGGGCGAGTGGCCGCCTCTTCGCCTCCCCCGTCCTTGTCGGAGGCGACGAAGAGGTCATCGAGCAACGAAGCGAAATCCCGCTTGGCGCTGGTAACGATGTCAGCCTCCCCAGTCTCACGGTGTGTTCGAGACATCCACCTTAGGGTCGGCTCGTTAAAAATGCATGCCGCCGATTTTAACAATTGAAGGTTTACGGGGCCGGACCACGCCGGTCAGTCACAAAAAGCCGGACTGCGGTTGGTGCAGTCCGGAATTCGCCAGAAGCGGCGAGGAAAAACCGGCCATCTGCCAGCGAGAGGGATACGATTCGCGATCTGCGAAAGTTTCAGGCGATGCAGGATCATGGCAGAAAAATTTTGCAGAGCATGGCAGGCATGCAAATGCTGCACTGCACAATCGTCACGAATCCCCTATACTCGGACGCTGGGAGGTCCAACAGGGGCCTGGATTATGGGGTTCTTCACTGAAATGTTCGCGCGGCCACGGCCGCAGGAACATCTGCGTTATCGTGCCGCGCTCGCGCTGCTGCATTCCATGAGCAATGCGGACCGCGCCGACATCGGCATCAAGCCCGCCGATTTCCCGCGCATCGCCCGCGAAATGTCCGTTCGCTAGTTCGGCCAGCCAGGGATATTCCGGCTCCGGACGGGCAACGCCTTGACGACGTGATCCGTCAACGCGAGCCCAGGAACGTTGCCTTGCCCAGCGGCACGCCATTATGGCGAAGAATGTCGTAGGCGGTGGTGAGGTGGAAATAGAAGTTGGGCATGGCCAGATGCAGGAGATACTGCAAACCGGCCATCGAGACCTCGCGCCCGCCGAGCCTGACCTCGACAATCCGCTCGTCCGAACCTTCCAGATCGGCCGCGGAGAACGTCGCCAGATGGTCAAGCGTCTTAGCGATGCGCGCATGCAATTCGGCAAAGCTCGCCTCGTTGTCCTCGTATTCGGGAACCTCCCGGCCGGCGAGCCGCGATGGGGCTCCCTTGGCATGGTCGGTGGCGATCTGCACCTGCCTGGTCAAGGCGAACATGTCGGGCGCCAGCCGCGCCGTCAGGAACACCTGCGGGTCGATCTTGCGCTCGCCGGCGTTTTGTTCGGCCGTGGACAGCACGCTGGACAGCGCTTTCAACCGGGCCGAAAACACAGCCACCGATACTTCATACATGGATAGGGTCACGCAATTATCTCCCGCGGCAGTTGAAGCGCCGCGAGCGCGAACTAGCGCCTTCCCGGGCGATTCTTCAAGCGATACCCGCAAGGCGTCACCACGTCGCCGCAATCACCGTGGTAGAATCTCCGTTACCGCGTGGAGATTCCCGATGAGACACGCTTTTCTCGCAGCGACTGCCTTGTTCTCCCTTGCCTCGATCGCCCAGTCGGCACCTGCCGACGAGGCGCCCTACGTCGATGACAGGTCGAGCGCCGAGGCAGTTGTCCGCTCGCTCTACAGTGCCATCAACCGGCATGAATTCGCACGTGCCTGGGGTTATTATGGCGATACCAAGCCGGCCAAGGACTTCGACAGCTTCGTCAAGGGCTATGACGGTACCGACAAGGTGGATGTCAGGACCGGCGCCGTATCCAACGAGGGCGCGGCAGGCAGCATCTACTACAGCGTGCCGGTCGCCATCCAGGCAACCGACAAGAAGGGCGAGGCGAAGGTCTTTGCCGGCTGCTACACGCTGCGCCAGGTCAATGCCCAGATTCAGGCGCCGCCATTCCAGCCGATCTTCATCGACAGCGGAGCGCTGAAGCCGTCGAGCGCGGACTTCGAGGAGGCTGTGCCGGCTAGCTGTGGCGACGGCCCGCCGCCGCCGAAGAGGGATGCAGCGCTGGAGCAGGCCAAGAAGGCTTTCCTGGCCAGCTATAGCGACCAATGCGACAAGGATCTCGCGGCCAAGGAGCCGGAGATTTTTTCCATCAAATACAGGGACAAGGATGCGGCGGCCGGCGATCCCGACAAGGAAACGCGCCTGTTCCATTTTTCCTGCTCGGCGGCCGCCTACAATGAAAGCTCGATCTACTACATGACCGACGAGGCGAACGGCGTCAGGCAACTGCAGTTCACCGAACCGGAGATGGACATCCGCTACGTGAACAACGACAGCGAAGGCAAGGTCGAATCCATGCACATCGTCGGCTTCCGGACCACTGGCTGGGCGACCAATTCCAGCTACGACCAGGACGCCCACACGATCACCACCTTCAACAAGTGGCGCGGCGCCGGCGATGCCTCGTCAGCAGGCACCTATCTGTTCCGCAACGGCGATTTTTCGCTCGTCCAGTACGACGTCGACGCTTCCTACGACGGCGAGGAGAACCCGCAGACGGTTGTCGACTACAACACCGCTCCTTGAGCCGTGCGGCGTCCGATCAGGGCGCCTTCGACAGCATCCAGTTCAACGCGCCGCGCCAGTCGACCATGCGGATGGGGGTGCCGTGCGTGCCCGTCTCGAAGCGCACGAAGCGGGTCGGATAGGCTTTCGATTTGGCAATGATGGACCGGAAGAAGGATTCCTGGTTTGCCACGGGAAAGACCACGTCATGGCTGCCCTGACCGAAGAAAACCGGCACGTGGCGCCTGAAGGCTGGGCTGGAGAAGAAACTCTCGTCCCAAAGCGAGCCAAGCAGCAGAAGCCCGTCGATTTGCCCGCCCGTGTCCGTGCGGGCGGCAAGCTTCCAGCACAATGCGCCGCCCATCGAGCCGCAGGCGACGAAGATCTTCGCGCCCGGCGACTGTTGCGCATAGTGATCGATCAGCGCCGCGACCTGTGCCGCGCCCTTGTCGCCGAAATCGGGGAAGTCAGGGCTGAGATAAAGGCCGCCATTGCCTGCCATCAGGTTTTTGATGCGGTTGAAATTGCCGCCGAAGGTGAAGTCATCGATACCTTGCTTGCGGCTGCCGCCCTGCCCGTGCAGGTAGAGCACGATGACGGAAGCTCCTTGCGTCTTGCCCACAGCGATGTGCCTGACTTCGCCTGCATCGGTTTTCAACAGCAGATCCTGCTGCACCTTGCGCACACCGGTATCGGTATACTGCGCATGGACGCGCTTTTCCGGCACCTCGTCGCGCTGGTTGATGTCGCGCATCTCGCGGTAGTCGATCACCGTGTAGGCGCCGTCTGACGAGAGCGTCGCGGGATAGGCGAACAGATCGTCCTTGAAGGGTTTTAGTTGGAGAGCAGAGGCCTGGGCAGCAGAAAACAGGAAAAATATCGAAATCAGAAAGGCAGGGAGCGTGAGCACCCCCCTCTGGCCTGCCGGCCATCTCCCCCTCAAGGGGGGAGATTGGCAGTTTCGGCGGGGGCGCCCTTCTGCCGGCCGTCGAGATTGGCGAAAGCCGAAATGATGTCCAATCTCCCCCCTTGAGGGGGAGATGGCCGGCAGGCCAGAGGGGGGTAGAAGCGTTGACATTAACGAAATGAAACCGGAAGCCATACCGCAGGCTTGCGTAATTCGGCCCGGGTTTGTCAATCCTGCAGCACGCCGCCGGCGCCTTCCAGCGCCTCGCGAGTGTCGACATCGACGGACGCGCCCTCGCCGATCTCTACATCGACGACGTCAAGTCCTCCGGCCTCGACCAGGTGGCGTGCGCCGGTATCACCTTCGAGATGGGCGACAGCCGGAAACAGCGAGCGCGGCAGAAGTACCGGGTTGCCGCGTTTGCCAAGGTGCGAGGCGCGGACCACCGAATTGCCTCCTGCCCCGCGAAACGCATCGATCAGCCGGTCGAGATCGCCGGACGAGACACCCGGCATGTCTCCGAGGACGATCATCGCGCCGGCGGCATCTCCCGGCAGATAGGCCATACCGGCTTTCAGGGAGGTGGAGAGCCCATCGGCAAAATCGGGATTGTCGGCGAAGGTCACGTCCAGGCCCGACAACGCGCCGCGCACCCGCTCACGCTGGTGGCCGGTAACGACGATCGTGCCCGAAGCTTTCGAGGCGAGCGCACGCTCTGCTGTACGGCGGACCAACGGTTGGCCGTCGAAAAGCGCCATAAGTTTGTTCGGCCCGCCCATGCGGCTCGAACGGCCTGCCGCCAAAAGCACGATCCCGACCTTGAGCCGGCTTACGGCCGGCAGCGGTTCGCGCGGCTGCGGACGTGTCGGGATTTCCATCAGCAGGCCGCCGACGCCCATACCGGCGATGTCGATCGCCGTTACGTCGAGGCCGGCGATCAGCCGGTCGAGCACCCAGTCGAAGCCGTTCTCCTTGGGGCTGCGGGCGCAGCCCGGCGCGCCGATGATCTGCTTGCCGGCGAGCCTGCCGAGCACCAGCAGATTGCCGGGGTCGACCGGCATGCCGGCGCGGATGACAGTACCGCCCGCTTCCTCGATCGCGGCCGGAACGACGTCGGCGAAATCGCTCATGGCCGAAGCGCCGAAGATCACCACCATGTCGTTATCGCGCGCCAGCGAGGCGGCCGCCTCGGCAACCGGCGCAACCTCGTGCGGCGTGCGGCGCTCGGCCGTCAGCCGCCCGCCCGAACGCGCCAGCCGTGCCTCGGTGACGCGCAGCGTCTTGTCGAGCACACTCGGCTTGACACCCGGCAAGACGGTCTGGATGACACCGACACGAATGGGCCGATAGGCATTGACGGCAAAGATCTCGCCGCCGGCGCAGATTTCCAGTACGGCATCGACCAGCGCCGACCCGACGGCGAAGGGAATGATCTTCACGGTTGCCACCATCTGGCCCTTTTCGACCGGCGCATGCTGGCCAAGCGTGGCGATGGTGATGGTTGGATCGACCGCATTGATGGCGTCGATCATCGCGCTGTTGACGGTGAAGACGCCAGCGGCTTGGGCATGGAGGTTGACCCGCCCGGTCGCGGCAGGCTTGGCCTCTACGTTGCGGTGGCGCATACCGGTCGCGATCCGTTCGGCGGCGGCGTCTTCGCCCAGATCGCCGGGAGAAAGCACGGCCGCGACGACTTCGCTGATGCCCGCCGCTTTCAGCACCCCGACATCCTCTGCACTCAGCCGATGCGCTTTGCGGAAACGTCGCTCGCCGACCGTCGTCGCGTGCGCAAGCACGGCGCCTTCGGCCTGTTCGATAGGAACCGGGCCGAATTTCACGCTGCGGCTTCCCTGGCTTCAAGGCCGCGCGAGCGAAACGCGTGAATGACCTGCGCCAGCACGGCGACGGCGATCTCGGCGGGGCTGGCCGCGCCGATATCGAGACCGATCGGCGCCTGGATGCGACCGATCTGCTCGGAACTGGCGCCCAGCGCCAACAGGCGCTCGACACGCTTGGCATGGGTTTTCCTGCTGCCGAGTGCCCCGACATAGAAGCACCTGGCGTCGAGCGCCGCCTTCAGCGCGAAATCGTCGATCTTGGGATCGTGGGTGACGGCGGCGACCGCCGTATAGCTGTCGAGTGGCTGTCGTTGCAGCACCTCCTCAGGCCATTCGGCGTGCAACGCGACGTCGGGAAAGCGGTCCGACGTGGCAAAAGCCGTGCGCGGATCGATGATCTCGACTGGATAGCCGGCGATCCTGGCCATCGGCGCCAGCGCCTGGCTGATGTGCACGGCGCCGATCACCACCAGGCGCGGATGCGGCAGATGCGCGTTGAGAAAAAAGGTGCGCCCTTCCGCTTCGACCGAGCCGGAATTCCCGGTGCGGAACGCCTTGCTGATCGCGGCACCGAGATCGCCGGCGACCGGATCGCCTTCGCGCACGATACGGTCGCGGCCGTCACCAAGATCGGTGACCAGGATCGCGGCGCGGCGGGCGCGGCGCTCGGCGTTGAGTGTTTTCAGCGCATAGGGATCCATTGAAGATCAGCCTAGCCTTTCCACATATACTTTGATGCGGCCGCCGCAGGAAAGGCCCACCTGCCAGGCGGTCTCGTCGGCGACGCCGAATTCCAGCATTCTGGGCTTGCCGGTGCCGATGACGTCCATGGCATCCGTCACCACGGCGCCTTCGACACAGCCGCCCGAAACCGAGCCGTGGAAATTGCCGTCGGCGTCGATGACCAGATGGCTGCCGGCCGGGCGTGGCGCGGAACCCCAGGTCTCGACAACGGTCGCGATGGCGACATCCTTGCCGTCCTTCATCCAGCCTTCTGCGATGATCAGCGGGTCACGGGCCTCGTCGAGATAAATGCTGTCGCTCATCGTTGCTTCTCTCAGGGTCTGTTTTTCCCGGAAATATGTGTCTTCAGCAGCATATGGCTACGCGGCGCGCCTCGCGCCACCCTCCATCCATCGCCGCGGATCGACGGCAGGCTTCCGGTCCAGCGAAGCGCAGAGATCGGCAAGCGCGTCGAGATTGTGCACGGCACGGAATTCATCGACATGCGGCAGCATCGCCCTGACGCCGCGGGCGCGCGCCTGGAAACCGTCGAAGCGCAGCAAGGGGTTCAGCCAGATCAGCCGCCGGCAGGATTTGTGCAGACGCTCCATTTCCTCCGACAGGCCGTCGACCTCGTCTCGCTCCAGCCCGTCGGTGATCAAAAGCACCACCGCGCCCTGTCCTAGCACGCGCCGCGACCATATCAGGTTGAACTCGGCCAGCGTGTCGCCGATGCGCGTGCCGCCCGACCAGTCCTTGACCGCGGTGGAACAGTCGGCCAGGGCGGCGTCGGGATCGCGATGGCGCATCTGTCGGCTCAGATTGGTGAGCCTGGTGCCGAAAACGAAAGTGTGCACGCGCCGGCGCTTTTCCGTCAGAGCATGCAGGAAATGCAGGAAGATGCGCGTGTACTGGCTCATCGAACCGGAAATGTCGGCAAGCACGACCAACGGCGGATACACTTCGCGGAGCGAGCGGAATTTCGGCAGGATCAGTTCGCCCCCAGTGCGTGCGGCCGAGCGCATCATGGCACGCGGATCGATGCGGCGACCGTGCGAATCGGCCTTGAAACGGCGCGTCCGCACCATATCGAAGGGCAACCGCAGTTCGGCGATCGCTTTCCTGGCGTCGGCCATCTCGGCGGCATTCATCTGAGCGAAATCCTTGGCCCTCAGCACCTCGTTGCCGGAGAAAGTAAAGCGCGCGTCGACCTCGATCTCGGGGATTTCCTGCGCCGGCTGGTTCCTGCTGTGGCCTGCGAACATGGCCTGGCTGACACGGCTTTCGGCCGCGCGTGGCTTCTGCTTCTCCCTGGTATCGGGCGCCACCGGCGAAAGCATCGCCAGCATCTTTTCGATCAGCTCACGCGACTTCCAGAATAGCCGGAAGGCCTCGTCAAAGATGGCATGGTCCTCATGCCGCGACACCAGCACGGCATGCAGCGTCCAGTAGAAATCGTCGCGCGCGCCGATGCCGGTGGCAAGTACCGCCTCGATGGCATCCTTGACCGAGGCCGGACCGACGCGCATGCCTGATTTGCGCAAGACACGGGCGAAATAGACGATGTTGTCCGCGATGTGACCGTCGACAGTCGCCTCCCTGGGTTCCGCGCGAGGCATGGCCATGAGCCCTACTCCGCCGCCGAAAGCTCGGCCTTCACCTCGTCGAGGATACGCCGGCCTTCGCCCTCGCCGATGCGGGCAATGTCGTCCTGGTATTTCAGCAGCACGCCGATCGTGTCGGAGACGGTTTCCGGGTCGAGCGCGACCTTGTCGAGTTCGGTCAACGCGCCGGCCCAGTCGATGGTCTCGGCAACGCCCGGCATCTTGAACAATTCGATCTGGCGGAGCTTCTGAATGAAGGAGACCACCTCGGCCGAAAGCCGGCTGTTCGCCTGCGGCACCTTGCGGCGCACAATCTCCAACTCCCGCTCGGCGCTGGGATAATCGACCCAGTGATAGAGGCAGCGCCGCTTCAGCGCGTCATGGATTTCGCGGGTGCGGTTGGTGGTGATGATGACGATCGGCGGCTCCTCCGCTCTGATCGTGCCGAGTTCGGGCACCGTCACCTGGAAATCGGAAAGGATCTCGAGCAGGAACGCCTCGAACGCCTCGTCGGTACGGTCGAGCTCGTCAATCAGGAAAACCGGGGCGGCGCCGGCCTTGCCGGTCAGCGCATCGAGCACCGGACGGCGTATCAGGCATTTTTCCGAGAAAACGTTGCGCTCCATGTCGGAGCGGTCAACCTTGCCGGCCGCCTCCTCCATGCGGATCTCGATCATCTGCGCGGCATAATTCCACTCATAGACGGCGGACGAGACGTCGAGACCCTCATAGCATTGCAGACGGATCAGCCGGCGGCCGAGCGCCTCTGCCAACACCTTGGCGATCTCGGTTTTGCCGACGCCGGCCTCGCCCTCGAGGAACAGCGGCCGCTTCATGCGCAGCGACAGGAAAAGCACGGTGGCCAACGACCGGTCCGCCACATAGTCCGCGCCGGTCAAGAGATCGAGCGTCTCGTCGATCGTCCGCGGCACGGGGCGCGGTTTTAGCTCGGTCATTCCTTCTCCGTGGACGCCTCTGCCCCGCTTTCCAAAACGTGGTAGCCGCGGGCGTGATAGATCAGCGGCCGCAAATTATCGCCCATGCGCAGGCCTGTCACCTTGCCAAAAAGCACACGATGGGTGGCCAGGTCCTTAGTGTCGATCAGTTCGCAGTCGAATACGGCGAGCGCGCCCTTCAAGGTCGGCGCGCCGGTGGAGATCACATCCCACTCGCCGAGCGCGAAACGTTCCTCGACCGGCAGGCCGGTGATGCCGGAAAAGCCGATCGACAGCGGCTCCTGGTGCGAGGCAAGCGTGTTCAAGGCAAACCTGCCGTTTTTCACGAACGGCTCGTTCTTGGGATTTTCACGGTTCAGGCAGACCAAAATGGTCGGCGGCGTATCGGAAACCGAACAGGCGGCGATGACCGTCGCGCCGCGCTTGCCGGCCGGCCCGTCGGTGGTCACCACATGGACGTGACCGGCAAAATGGCTCATCGCGTCGCGATAGGCCTGCGGTCCTATGTCGTTCTTCTTCAACACCGGAGATTTTCCATAGCCTGAACCCTATCGCTATATATGGCTAGATATGACAAGCCACAAGCGAAGTGCTTGGCCCATATCCCGAAATTCGCGTGTTGCGCCAAGACCGGGCAGCCTTTAGGTCTTGGCGGGAGTGGCGCCGGGACCATCCGGGCTCGCTTGGAGGAAGTCTTCGACAGGATGCGACCCGGGGCAACGATATCTGCCGCGCTGGCCTGGCTGCTGCTGACCGGCGCCGCCAACGCCCAGACGCTGCTCGTCGGTGTTGCCGCGCCGCTCTCCGGATCCTCGGCGATCCTTGGCAGGCAGATCGAAGCCGGCGCCGAAGTGGCGGCCCAGGCGAACGGCATCGAGCTCAAGACCATCGACGATGCCTGCACGGCCGATGGGGGTGCCGCGGCAGCCCGGGAATTCGCGACCGCCAAGGTCAATGTCGTCGTGGGATTTCTCTGTACGGAAGCGATCGAGGCGGCGATGCCGATCTTGAAGGACGCAGGCATCGCCGTCATCACCGTTGGCGTGCGAACCGAAAGCCTGACTGACCGTCGTCCCAAGACCGGCTGGCCGGTCTACCGGCTCGGACCGAGGGGCGACGACGAGCGCAATGCCGTCGCCAACACCCTTACCCGGCTTTGGCAGAACGAACTGTTCGCCGTCATCGATGACGGCACCATCTACGGCCGTGAGATCGCCGAGACGTTGCGGGCGGCGGCCGAACAGGCGGCGCTGAAGCCGGTGTTCGTCGATACGTTCCGGCCGCAGCTCGACAACCAGATCGGTCTGATTGGCCGGCTAAAGAAGGCCGGCGCAACCCATGTCTTTGCCGGTGGCGACGGCGACGACATCGCCATCATGGGTCGCGACGCCGCGCAACTCGACGCCGGCATCGTATTCGCCGGCGGCGAGAACCTGCGCACGCCGCCCGGAGCGGTGCCCTACGCCACGGGAACGCTGATGATCGCTCCCCCGGAATGGGCCGATGTCGCCAATCCCAAGGTGCTCGAGGTGTTTGCCTCGCAGAAGATCGTGCCGGACGGCTACACGCTGCCGGCCTATGCGGCGGTAGAAACCGCCAAGGCGGCGATGGCGGAAGCCGCAAGCTCCGGCAGGCCGCTTGCGGAAGCGCTCATCGGGCATGATTTCACCACGGCGATCGGGCCGGTGCGCTTTGATGCGAAGGGCGACCTCAGCCGGAATCCGTACCGCGTCTTCCGGTTCGATGGCGCCCGCTTCGTACCGTTGGAAAGCAACTGATGTTTCGCACCGGCCCGCGCAACCTGATCACCGATGTCGCCGGTCTCAGCGTCGGCAATGCCTCCGATGCCCGACTGAAATCCGGCGTGACGACAGTCCTTTGCGACGAACCGGCTGTAGCCGGCGTCCAGATCCTGGGCGGTGCGCCGGGTACCCGCGAGACGGACCTGCTCGAACCCCACAATTCGGTTGAGACGGTCCATGCCGTGGTGCTGTCGGGCGGGTCGGCTTTCGGCCTCGACGCAGCGTCCGGCGTACAGGCAGCACTGCGCGAACGTGGCATCGGTTTCGAGGTCGGCGGCTTTCGCGTGCCGATCGTGCCGGCGGCGATCCTGTTCGACCTGCGCAATGGCGGCGACAAGGACTGGGGCCGCTATCCGCCATACCGCGACCTCGGCTACGAGACGGTGCAGGCCGCCGGTTCGGATTTCCAGATCGGCACGACCGGCGCCGGCACCGGCGCGCTGACCTCCGATCTCAAGAGCGGGCTTGGCTCGGCTTCGACGCTGCTTGACAATGGCGTCACCATCGGCGCGCTGGCGGCGGTCAATCCGATCGGCTCGGTGACCATCAGCCGAAGCCGCCATTTCTGGGCGGCTCCGTTCGAGATCGGCGATGAATTCGGCGCGCTTGGCTATCCCTCGCCAATGCCGGACGACGCCAAAAGCATCCTCTTGAAGTTTCGCGACAAGACGTTCACGGGCAAGGCGGATGCCGGCGGCAACACCACCATCGCCGTTATCGCCACCGATGCCGTTCTCACCAAGGCCGCCGCAAAGCGCCTGGCCATGTCAGCGCATGACGGTTTCGTGCGGGCCATATGGCCGACGCACACGCCGGCCGATGGCGATCTGGTCTTCGCGCTGGCGACCGGCAGGAGCGGTATCCGGCTCGAAGCCGACGCGGCAATCGACCTTTATGCCGCGGCAGGCGCCACGATGGCGCGCGCCATCACGCGCGGCGTTTTCGCCGCGACGCCCGCCGAGGGCGATCTGTTTCCGGTCTGGTCTTCGCGCTGACTTATACGCGATCAGGTGGGGTCGGACTTTTCTTCCTCGAAAGTGACCGCGACGTCGGAATTCGCCGACAGCCAGACCTTCTTTCCCTCGACCTCCGCGACAAGGCTCAGGGGAATGAAATGATGGTGCCCCTTATGCGTGCCCATACCGCTGTCGGACTTGGTCAGCTTGATCCGCTGCCCCTCGACTTTGTCGACCGTGCCGACATGAACGCCATCGGCACCGATCACTTCCATATGCTCACGAATTTTGCTGGTGTCGGTCATGGTGGTTCTCCATTGGGACTGCCGACAATAACAGACGAGGCCGCGATTGGATGCATGGCGCTTGCTTTATCGGGCAGCGCGACGCCGGTATCTTGTCGTGATAGGGAATGGCGATATCGTTGGCCGGCGGAAAACCTCATGCAAAACCTTCTTCTGTTTGCCGTTTGCCTGCTTGCGCAGTTTTGCGCAGTCGTCGCCGCCCGGGCCGGGGATGTCGCCGAGCTTGAAATCCTGGGCTTCACCAAGGACGGCGGCATCTTCGCGTTCGAAGAATATGGCGTGCAGGATGGATCGGGATTTCCCTACGCCAATCGCTATTATATCGACACCAGCAACGACAGCTTTCTCCAGGGAACGCCTATTCGCGTCCGGCTCGACGACGAGAACGCCACGTTGACGGCGGCTCGTATTCAGGCCCGCGAGAAGGGCGAAGCGGTCGTCAGCCAGGCGGAGTTGGCCGCGAACAAGGGCATCACCGCAGGCTTCAACCCGGTAACGGAGATGTCCGCCGACCCGCATCGGATGGCGGTCAATCCGCGTCCGATCTTCTCGCCAGTCGACCAGCCGCTCGAGTTCCGGCTGGACGAGATCGGCATGAACGAGACTAAGGGCTGCGAGAGCCAGGGTGAGATCAATGGCTTTCGGCTGCTGCGCGTCGAGGCGCAAGCCGGCGGTACGACGAAGCTGTTGCACGAGGACAAATCGATCCCCAAGAGCCGGGGTTGCCCGAACGGCTACCGCATCGGAGCCGTGCAGACATTTTCGATGGACAATCCCAGCGCCTATGCGGTGCTGATCGCGGTGCGCCAATATGGCTTCGAAGGCCCGGACTATCGCTGGATCGCGGTAACCGGCCGCCTGTGACACCGCTCGTCCACCCCGCCAGGCGTCATCGCGCCCTGGGCCGCCTCCGCGGCGCCATACCAACGCCGGGCACGGCGCTGCTCGGCGCGCTGCTTTGGGCCGCCACGATGGGCGCCAGCGCGCTCCTCAACCTGTTGCTGGAAAGTTGGCTGACGCCAGATAAAATCCGCACCGTGACGCTGCTGTTTGCAGGCGGCGGCGCTCTGGCCTTTCCTGTTGGCCTGTTCGCGGCACGGCTGGTCTCGCGCGGAAGGAGCTGGGAAGTCGCCTTCGCGGCGGCATTCGTGGGTCTCGCCACCGCGACGATCGGCCTGACCGCCGGGCTGTATGCCTTGCAATACCGGTCCTACTATGCCGCATGGCATGCACCTACCTTCACCCTCACCTGGGGGCTCCAGTTCGTCTTCACGATGGCGGTGGCGCTCTACCAGTTCGTGGTGCTGGGCATCAGGCTCTATTTCCCGATCGGGTTCCTCGCCTTGTTTGCCGCCAGCCTCTGGTTTGCGCGGCGGCGGCGTTGAGCATTTTGTCCGCCTCTGTTAGGACGCGGGCAAATTTCTCGACACGTCAGGACTGACCGATGATCCCTCGCTACTCCCGGCCGGAAATGGTGGCCATATGGTCGCCCGAAACCCGGTTCCGCATCTGGTTCGAGATCGAGGCTCATGCCTGCGACGCGCTGGCCGAACTCGGCGTCATCCCGAAACAGGCGGCGAAGACCATCTGGGAAAAAGGCAATGCCGCGAAGTTCGACGTCGATGCGATCGACGAGATCGAGCGTGTCACCAAGCACGACGTCATCGCTTTTCTCACCCATCTCGCCGAATTCGTCGGACCCGACGCCCGCTTCATCCATCAGGGCATGACATCCTCGGACGTTCTCGACACGTGTTTCGCGGTGCAGCTCACGCGTGCCAGCGACATGCTGCTGGCCGACATCGACGCGCTGCTTGCGGCGCTGAAGCGCCGCGCCTTCGAGCACAAGGATACCGTCACCATCGGCCGCAGCCACGGCATCCATGCCGAGCCGACCACCTTCGGCGTCAAGCTGGCGCAAGCCTATGCCGAATTTTCGCGCTGCCGCGAGCGGCTCGTGCATGCTCGCGAGGACATAGCCACCTGCGCCATTTCGGGAGCGGTCGGCACCTTCGCCAATATCGAGCCTTATGTCGAAGAGCATGTCGCGGCAAAGCTCGGGTTGAAGCCGGAGCCGGTATCGACGCAGGTGATCCCGCGCGACCGCCATGCCATGTTCTTTGCCACGCTCGGCGTCATCGCATCGTCGGTGGAGCGGCTGGCGATCGAGATCCGGCATCTGCAGCGCACCGAGGTGCTGGAAGCCGAAGAGTATTTTTCGCCTGGCCAGAAAGGTTCGTCGGCGATGCCGCACAAGCGCAACCCGGTGTTGACCGAGAACCTAACCGGCCTTGCCCGCATGGTGCGCTCCTTCGCGCTGCCGGCGATGGAGAATGTGGCGCTCTGGCACGAGCGCGACATTTCGCATTCCTCCGTCGAGCGCATGATCGGGCCGGATGCGACGGTGACGCTGGATTTCGCGCTGGCGCGGCTGACCAGCGTCATCGACAAACTGCTCGTCTATCCCGGCAACATGCTGAAGAACATGAACAAGTTCCGCGGCCTGGTGCATTCACAGCGCGTGCTGCTGGCATTGACGCAAGCCGGCGTCTCCCGTGAGGATGCCTACCGGCTGGTGCAGCGCAATGCCATGAAGGTGTGGGAGCAAGGCGCTGATTTTCTTGAACAACTACTGGCCGACAATGACGTCACCGCCGTCTTGCCGGAAGCCGAGATCCGCGAGAAATTCGACCTGGGCTACCACACCAAGCATGTCGACACGATCTTCCGGCGGGTGTTCGGAGAGGCCTGAGGGGCTTTCCTTCTCCCCGTCGCTACGAGGAGAAGGTACCGCAGGACGTAACTGCCGATCACGCTTTGCCGGGAACGGTCCTGATCACCGTGCCCCACGGATCTTCGCGGGTCGTTTCACTGGCCACGTTGTCGGAACGCATCTCGACCCAGGCAAGGCCCGACCGGGCCGGGTCGCGGCGGCCGGCGCCGGCGCTCTGCCACGCATTGGCGCCTATATGATGATGGTAGTGGCCTGACGACAGGAACACAGCCTGGCCGCCATACTTCGCCACCGTGTCGAAGCCGAATTCCTGTTTCCACCAGGCTTCCGCCTCTTCCGGCCGGCCGACGCGCAGGTGGACGTGGCCGACAATGCTGTTTTCAGGCGCTCCCTGCCAGCCCGCGTCGCCCGCCGGCACTTCGGCGACGACCGAAGGAATGTTCAGCCGTTCGGTCGCCATCGCGATCTTGTCGCCGTTCCACGTCCAGTCCTGCGGACGGCGATCGGCATAGATCTCGATCCCGTTGCCCTCGGGATCGGTGAGGTACAGCGCTTCGCTGACCAGATGGTCCGAAGCGCCCTCTATGGCGATCTTGTCTGATATGGCGTGGTTGATCCAGCGGCCGAGATCGGCACGGCTGGGCAGCAGGAAAGCCGTGTGGAACAGGCCGGCGCTGCGCGGATCGTCAGGCTTGGCCGAGGCGTCCGGCTCCAGCACCAACAGCGGACGGTTGGCGGCGCCCAGGGTGATCGCGCCATCGGCGCGGCTCAATTCCTGCAAGCCGACAACAGCGCGATAGTAGGCCGCTAGGCTTTCGGCGTCGCGCGCCTTCAGCCCGACCCGGGCAACGCTCACCGGCGTGGTGGCGGCAAAGGGCAGTTCGCTCATGATTGTCTCCGTTGCGGCGACGCTTTGGCATAAACCCCGAGGTCAGGAGCCCGGCGCCGGCGATCATTGTACATCGTGTCAGCACCAAATGCGGTCCTTCACGGCTGTTTCTTTCCAGAGGACAAATCGGCGATCGTGATCGTTCACACAAGACAGCGAAAAGCGAACATGGTGTTCACCATTGCAAGCAGGAGCGTGTCCATCGACGGTTGCATGAGGCAATCACGCTCGCTATCTCAGCGCCATGAAAGTCAAAGACGCAGATATTCTCATCATCCCGGGCTACACTAACTCCGGACCCGAGCACTGGCAGACCCGCTGGCAGTCAAAGCTGTCGACCGCGCGGCGCGTCGAGCAGGCGGAATGGTCGAAGCCCGTGCGCGATGACTGGACGGCGGGCGTGGCAAAAGCGGTCAATGAAGCCGAGAAGCCCGTCGTCCTCGTCGCGCATTCCCTTGGCGTTGCCGCGGCGGTGCAAGCCGTCCCGCAGTTTCGCAAGCCGGTCGCCGGCGCATTCTTCGTGGCGCCGCCCGATGTCGCCAATCCGGAGGTACGGCCAAGGCACCTGATGACGTTCGGCCCCTACTCGCGCGAGCCGTTGCCCTTCCCGTCCATGGTGATTGCCAGCCGCAACGATCCGTTCTGCGCCTTCCACGTCGCCGAGGACATTGCCGGCGCCTGGGGATCTCTGTTCATCGATGCCGGTGAAGCCGGTCACCTCAACACCGATTCAGGCTTCGGCCCATGGCCCGAAGGTTCGATGACCTTCGCCAAATTTCTCACCGAACTGAAGGCCTGACGACCCCGACCGGATCGCGGCTCTCAGCCGCCGATCGAATCCTTGATGCCTTTCAACAGCGTCTTCGCCCCTAGTGAAATCAGCGCGTGCTCGGACCCTGTGGCCAGCAGGCGGTAGCCCATCGCCACGACGCGGCCGGCGATGGCCGGTTCGATGACGTAGATCGCCGCATGTTTGCCGGCCTTGCGGGTACGCTCGGCGATCGAACCCACCGTTTGCATCATGCTTTCGAGCGTCGAATTGACGGTCGTGCCGTTCGACCAGGCAATCGAGAAGTCCGATGGCCCCAGGAAAATGCCGTCGATACCGGGTGTATCGAGGATGCCGTCCAGCGCATCGAGCGCCGCCCGCGTCTCGACCATGGCGAAGGCCATGGTGCGCTGGTTGCTGTCGCGCAGCCATTCGGCATGATCACCCTTGCCATGGCGTGGGAAGGCATAGGTGGGGCCCCAGGAGCGCTCGCCCACCGGCGGGTATTTCATCGCCGCAGCGAACAGTTTTGCATCCGCCACCGAGTTGACCATCGGCGCAATCACCGCCTCGGCGCCGAAATCGAGCGCCCGGCTGGCCATGTCGAAACGGCCGACGGGAATACGCACCAATGCCGGCTTGCCGGTGGCAAGCACGGGCGCCAGGCCGCGCAACACGCTGTCTTCATGATGGCCGCCATGCTGCATGTCGAGCGTGACCGCATCGAAGCCCTGCCTGGCAAGGATTTCGACGGTCAGCGCGTCCGGCACGCCTGACCATGCGGTGACCAGCGTTTCATCGGCCGCAAGGCGGGATTTCAGGGACATCGGCTCTTTCCTCGCTAAGGATCGCAGTTTCAGCCGGAAACGACGGGAAACGCAAAGAAAAACCGCCCGGCTGGGCCGGGCGGTCGATTGGTCCAGTCATTCTTTTGCCGCAGGTTCCGTCGCAAAATTGTGGGACATTTTTGCGGAACCTGCTTCGGCCGGATCAGGTGTTCTTGATCTGCTCGATGGCCTGCGCCATCAATTCGTCCATGGTGCGGCGGATCTGATGGTCCGACTGGCTGACGCCGGCAGCGTCGAAATCCTTGCGGATCTTGCGGAAGACGTCGTGATCGCCGGCTTCCTCGATATCGGAAACAACCACTTCCTTGGCGTAGGCATCGGCCTCGGCGCCGGATTTCCCGAGCTTTTCCGCGGCCCACAGGCCGAGAGCCTTGTTGCGGCGCGCCGACGCCTTGAACCGAAGCTCCTCGTCGAACACGAATTTGCGCTCAAAACCCTCTTCGCGATCCTTCATGTTGCTCATGGCGTCCCTCCGATGGAAATCGATTCGCTGGCATTGATGAATATGTGATGGCGAAGCACAAACCAAAAGGCTGGCGGCCGGTCAATACGCTTCGTGGCTTGCTGCGCTGCGGCATTTCGGTCCCGAAAGCAGTTGATTGAAAGGATTTGCGGATTGAGCAAACAAGGCGATTACGATAGACACCGGCATTGAACGCCACCGTCGCCACACTAATTTAGGCAGACGGACAGGAACTGGTCGCTTGCCGCCTGCCCGCAAATCCAGAGAAAAATCAAATGAAAAATCGCCGCCGCATTTATGAAGGCAAGGCCAAGATACTTTATGAAGGCCCTGAGCCCGGGACGCTGATCCAGTTCTTCAAGGATGACGCAACCGCGTTCAACAAGAAAAAACACGAAGTCGTCGATGGCAAGGGCGTGCTTAACAATCGCATTTCCGAGCACATCTTCAATCATCTCAACCGGATGGGCATTCCGACCCACTTCATCCGCCGGCTCAACATGCGCGAGCAGCTGATCAAGGAGGTCGAGATCATCCCGCTCGAAGTGGTAGTGCGCAATGTCGCCGCCGGTTCGCTGTCCAAGCGCCTTGGCATCGAGGAAGGCACGGTCCTGCCCCGCTCGATCATCGAATTCTATTACAAGGCCGATGCGCTCGACGACCCGATGGTCTCTGAAGAGCACATCACTGCCTTCGGGTGGGCGAGCCCGCAGGAAATCGACGACGTCATGGCGCTGGCCATTCGCGTCAACGACTTCCTGTCCGGCCTGTTCATGGGCGTCGGCATCCAGCTCGTCGATTTCAAGATCGAATGCGGACGCCTGTTCGAGGGCGACATGATGCGCATCGTCGTAGCCGACGAGATCTCGCCCGATTCCTGCCGGCTGTGGGACGTGGCGACGCAGGACAAGCTCGACAAGGACCGTTTCCGCCGCGACATGGGCGGCCTCGTGGAGGCCTACCAGGAAGTCGCCCGCCGTCTCGGTATCATGAACGAGAACGAGCCGCCGCGTCCAACCGGACCGGTGCTCGTCGCGTCGAGCGAGCCGCCGAAGGGCATGAAGCACTAATTGCCAGCAACGGGCTTGCCGGAAACGGCAGGTCCGGCGCAGACCGATACCGATCATTCAGGAGCATCGATGAAAGCCCGTATCACCGTAACCCTCAAAAACGGCGTGCTGGACCCGCAAGGTAAGGCGATCGAGCATGCGCTGTCGGGGCTAGGTTTTGACGGCATCGGCTCGGTGCGGCAGGGCAAGGTGTTCGACGTCGAGCTCGCCGGGACCGACAAGGCCAAGGCCGAGGCCGATCTCAAGGCCATGTGCGACAGACTGCTGGCGAACACGGTGATTGAGAACTATAGTGTGACGCTTACCTGAGGTTGCGCCGGAGGCACGGATGCCCCAACTTGCCGAAACCCAGAGGCCTTACGAACCAAAATGAAATCAGCCGTCGTCCTCCTGCCTGGCCTTAACCGCGACCGCGATATGATCGCGGCGCTGACCAAGATTTCCGGCAAGGCGCCAGCCACGGTCTGGCAAACCGACACCGAAATCCCGGATGTCGACCTGATCGCCATTCCCGGCGGCTTCTCCTTCGGCGACTATCTGCGCTGCGGCGCGATCGCGGCGCGCATGCCGGTGATGCGGGCGGTCGCTGAAAAGGCGGCCAAGGGCGTCATGGTCATCGGCGTCTGCAACGGTTTCCAGATCCTGGTCGAGGCCGGCCTGCTGCCGGGAGCGCTCATGCGCAACTCCTCGCTCAAATTCGTCTGCCGGCAGGTGAAGCTCGAGATCGCCAACGCCAACACCATGTTCACCCGCCGCTACCAGCCGGGCCAGATCATCCGCTCGCCGGTGGCGCATCACGACGGCAACTACTTCGCCGATGCCGAGACGCTTGCACGCCTGGAAGGCGAAGGCCAGGTGGTGTTCCGCTATGCGGACGGCACCAATCCCAACGGCTCGATCAACGACATCGCCGGCGTCATCAGCAGCCAGGGCAATGTGCTGGGCCTGATGCCGCATCCCGAGAACCTGATCGAAGCGGCACATGGCGGCAATGACGGGCGGGCGTTGTTCGAAGGCGCGCTCGGCATCGCCGCCTGATATCTTCCGAAATTCTTTCAGAACCTGGGGGCGGCCTGACGATGAGACTGACGATTGCTCGCTTTGCTCTCCTGGCTGCCGCCGGCCTTGCGCTGGCATCCTGCCAGTCGGGTCCGAAGAGCGCTCCGCCGCCTTCCGGCAAGAGCGCGGCGCTGCTGGCCATGGAACAGGTGGCGATCTCCGCCCATAAATGCTGGATCGCCAGCAAGGACCCGGCCTTCAAATCCTACCAGATGGCCAATGAGCTGAATTCGTTCAGCGGCACGCCGCGCTTCCTGCTGGTGCCGGCCAAGCATTATGGCGGCAAGCCGCTGCTGGTGGTGCAGGCGCAAGGCAATTCGAGCCGTGTAGACGTGTTCGGTCCGCTGATGGCCGAGCCGCTCGGCGCGCGCATCGGCTCCGACATCGCCCGCTGGCAGGCCGGCAATCCGGCCTGCGCCGCCGCCGCGTAAGATGGGCCGGCTGCTGCAGGTCGCGGGTCTGGTCGCAGGGCTGGCCGGTCTTTTCCTGCAGTTCTCGATCACCGTTCCGGCCTCGATGGAAGCCGGCCGCGGCCTGATCGGTTCGGTCGTCTTCTACTTCAGCTTCTTTACCATCCTGACCAACATCGGTGCGGTACTCGTCCATGCGTCGCTGCTGTCGCCCGCCGGCCATGCCTGGTTTCCGGCCTTTGCCGGAGCGCGGATGCGGGCAGGCGTCGCCGTCGCCATCACCGTGGTCTTCATGGTCTACGCCACCGTGCTGGCACGCCTCTGGCAGCCGCAGGGCCTGTTCCTGCTGTGCGACGTGCTGCTGCACTATGTGACGCCTGCACTGTTCGTGCTGTGGTGGCTGGCCGCCGGTGCCGACGGCAAGACGCGATGGCGAGACGTTTCCTGGTGGATGCTCTATCCGCTCGCTTATCTGGCCTATGCGCTGGCGGGGGCGTCCATAACAGGCGAAGTGCCCTACCCGTTCCTCGATGTCGCCAGGTACGGCATCGCCAGCGTCGCCATCGCCTCGCTGGCCATCACCGCCCTTTTCCTGGCGCTGTGCGTTGGCGCCGTGCTTGCGGACCGCGGCCTGTCGCGGATCAGGGCGCCAGTTGTGCAGCCACGCAAGCAGGATTGAACATTGCATCGCGCCTGTTCATTCCCAGAATGGCCTGATCCCTTCGCGATGGGCGTCGCAGCGGGAAATGCCGATGTCCTTCAACTGGTCGTCGGTCATGTCCAGCAAGGCGAGCCGGCTGCGCCTGCGCTCCAGCAGGCCGTCGATCCAGCGCCCCAGCGATTTGACCATACGCACGATGCGGCTGACAAAGCCGCCGCGGTCCACAGGTCGCGCGGCGAACAATCCTGCGGTTGTCTGGCTGATTGTCTCGATTGTATCCATCTTCGCTCTACCAAAGCTGCAAATTGCACTCTTTTATTCCACACAACGCATGTGAATTGACTCATCGTTCGACGCAATATACAAAATTGTCACCATGACAAATTGGCTTCCCGACCTCACGGCCAGCTCCGGCCCGCTTTATCAGCGCCTTGCTGACAGCATTGAGTCAGATATCGACCGCGGCGTGATCGACGCCGGGGCAAAGCTGCCACCGCAGCGGGATCTCGCCTATGACATCGGCGCAACCGTCGGCACGGTCGGCAGGGCCTATCAATTGCTGCGCGAGCGCGGGCTGGTCAGCGGCGAGGTCGGGCGCGGCACCTATGTCCTCGGCCGGCAGAACGCGAAGCCCGACTTCATAGCGCCGGACGCGCAAGGCACGCGCGACATCGATGCGCCGCGCGGCAAGCTGCGCTTCGACAGCACCGCGGCGCCCGATGTCGGCCAGGGCGCCATCGTCACCGAAGTGCTGTCGCGCACGGCTTCGGATCATGCGCATGAGATTTCGAGCTACACGCGGGATTTTCCCGAGCGCTGGTTCGAGGCCGGCGCCAGTTGGCTGTCGCGCAACTCGTTTCGACCGAGCGCCGATACGATCGTGCCGACGCTCGGTACCCATGCCGCTGTCATGGCGGCGATCGCCGCACTGACCACGCCCGGCGATTACGTCGCCTTCGAGCACCTGACCTATTCGCAGATTTCGCGCAGCGCCGGCCTGATCGGTCGTCGCACGGCGCTGGTGGCATCGGACCATCAGGGTCTCGACCCCGACGATTTCGAGCGCGTCTGCGCGCAAAAGCATCCGAAGATGATCTTTCTGATGCCTACGGTGCAGAATCCGACGCTGGCGATCCTGCCGGCAGCGCGACGTGAGGCAATCGCGCGGATCGCGCGTGAATACAATGTCGTCATTATCGAGGACGATCTTTACGGCGGCCTGACCGAAGATCCGACGCCAATGCTGGCCGACTATGCACCCGAGCGCACCATCGTCGCAGGCGGCCTGTCGAAATCGGTAGCGGCCGGCGTTCGCGGCGGCTGGCTTTCCTGCCCGCCTGCTTATCGCCATCGCATCCGTGTTGCCCATAAGATGATGACCGGCGGCATGCCTTTCCTGCTGGCCGAGGTGAATGCCCGGCTGGTGCTGTCGGGCCAGGCCGCGGACATACGCAAACGCGCCATCGCCGAAATCAACGCCCGCACCGCCATTGTGTGCGAGACTTTGGCCGGCTTCGAATTCAAGTCGCGGGACAATATACCCTTTGTCTGGCTGACCTTGCCCGACCCCTGGCTTTCCGGCACGTTCAAGAACGCCTGCCTCGAGCACGGCGTGCTGATCGACGACGAAGACGAGTTCAAGGCGGGCCGTTCCGAGCAGGTCTTCCACGGTGTGCGCTTCGGCATTTCGCAGCCGAGGCAGCGCAAGGACATCGCGGACGGCGTTGCGGCGATCCGGAGGCTCCTCGACGAAGGCCGCGCCGGCTACGACAGTTTTTCCTGATCCGCATCGCCTTGGAGCGCCGGCGGTTCAGGATGCCTCCAGGCAAGACCCGAGGCGCATCGGTTGAGTCCGGTCCGGTGGGACGCGCGTTCAAGGCGCCGTGGCTTTCTCCGGATTCAGCCACTTTTCGTCGGTCCATGGGTGTATCGGCCGCAAAGCTTGCGATAAGAGGAGACTCAAAATCCCAAGCTCCCACGGATAAAAACCGCCGCCCATGACCATTTCCAATTCCGTGCCGATCACGCCCGAGCTCATTGCCGCGCACGGGCTGAAGCCAGACGAATACCAGCGCATCCTCGACCTCGTCGGGCGCGAGCCGAGCTTCACCGAACTTGGCATCTTCTCGGCGATGTGGAACGAGCATTGCTCGTATAAATCCTCGAAGAAATGGCTGCGCACGCTGCCGACGACCGGCCCGCGGGTCATCCAGGGACCGGGCGAGAATGCCGGCGTGGTCGATATCGGCGACGGCGACTGCGTCGTCTTCAAGATGGAGAGCCACAACCACCCCTCCTTTATCGAGCCCTACCAAGGGGCGGCGACAGGCGTCGGCGGCATATTGCGCGATGTCTTCACCATGGGCGCGCGGCCGATCGCGGCGATGAACGCCTTGCGCTTCGGTGCTCCCGATCATCCCAAGACCAAGCACCTGGTGGCGGGAGTGGTTTCCGGCGTCGGCGGCTACGGCAACTCCTTCGGCGTGCCGACGGTCGGCGGCGAGGTCAATTTCGACGCCCGCTACAACGGCAATATCCTGGTCAACGCTTTTGCCGCGGGTCTTGCCAAGACGGACGCGATTTTCCTGTCGGAGGCCAAGGGCGTCGGCCTGCCGGTCGTCTATCTCGGCGCCAAGACCGGTCGCGACGGCGTCGGCGGCGCCACCATGGCCTCGGCCGAATTCGACGACAAGATCGACGAGAAGCGCCCGACCGTGCAGGTCGGCGATCCCTTCACCGAAAAGTGCCTGCTTGAAGCATGTCTCGAACTGATGGCGTCCGGTGCGGTCATCGCTATCCAGGACATGGGTGCTGCCGGCCTTACCTGCTCGGCGGTCGAGATGGGCGCCAAGGGGGATCTCGGCATCGAGCTCGAGCTCGACAAGGTTCCGGTGCGCGAGGAGCGCATGAGCGCCTACGAGATGATGCTGTCGGAAAGCCAGGAGCGCATGCTGATGGTGCTGCGCCCCGAAAAGGAAAAGGAGGCCGAGGCGATCTTCCACAAATGGGGGCTCGACTTCGCCATTGTCGGCAAGACGACCGACGATCTGCGCTTTCGCGTCCTGCATCAGGGTGATCAGGTTGCGGACCTGCCGATCAAGGATCTCGGCGACAAGGCACCGGAATATGACCGTCCGTGGATCGAGCCGAAGAAGCCGGCGCCGCTTGCGGCCAATGACATTCCGCAGGCCGATGTCGCCGACGCACTGCTGAAGCTGCTCGGCGGCCCTGACCTGTCGTCGCGCCGCTGGGTGTGGGAACAGTACGACACGCTGATCCAGGGCAATTCGCTGCAGCTTCCCGGTGGCGATGCCGGCGTGGTGCGGGTCGAAGGCCATCCGACCAAAGCGCTGGCTTTCTCGTCGGACGTGACGCCGCGCTATTGCGAGGCCGATCCCTATGAGGGCGGCAAGCAGGCGGTGGCCGAATGCTGGCGCAACCTGACCGCCACCGGCGCGCTGCCGCTGGCCGCCACCGACAATCTCAATTTCGGCAATCCGGAACGGCCGGAGATCATGGGTCAGTTGGTCGGCGCGGTGAAGGGCATTGGCGATGCCTGCCGCGCGCTCGGCTTCCCGATCGTTTCGGGCAATGTCTCGCTCTACAACGAAACCAATGGCCAGGGCATCCTGCCGACGCCGACCATCGGCGGCGTTGGGCTGATCGCCGACTGGTCGAAGATGGTGCGGGCCGGCTTCGCTGCGCAAGGCCAGATGATCCTGCTGGTCGGCGCGCCGGCCTCATGGGGCACGCATCTCGGCCAATCGGTCTACTTGCGCGACATCCACGGCCGCAGCGACGGCCCGCCGCCGCCGGTCGACCTCGACCATGAAAAGCGTGTCGGCGACCATGTGCGCGCCCTCATCGCGTCCGGCATCGTCACCGCGGCTCACGACGTTTCCGACGGCGGCATTGCGGTCGCGCTGGCCGAGATGGCGATGGCATCAGGCATCGGCGCGACCGTCCCCGGACTGGCCGGCACCGATCCTATTCCGGTTTGGTTCGGCGAGGACCAGGGCCGCTATCTCCTGACGCTGTCAATCGATCCAGACAGTAAGGACTGGGACGCGATCCGCAAACAGCAAAGCGAACTCGCCATTTTCGCGCCCTGGATCGGCTCGACCGGCGGCGACACGCTGAAACTCGGCGAGGCACGGGCGATCCCGCTCGGCGAATTGACCGCCGCGCACGAAGGCTGGTTCCCGCGCTTCATGGATCAGGCCATTTGAGCAGAGCGTGATCCCGAAAAGTGGGAACCGATTTTTTTCGGAAAAGATCATGCTCAACCACAGGAAACTGGCCGTCCGGGCACTGCTTACAGTCGTCTTCTGGCCATCGCTGTTCTTCTTCTGGTTTCTCGGCCCGTTCGTCTTTTTCCTGCTGTCGACGACATCGAGCGAGGTCTGCGCCCGGTTGGAAACACGCGCGGAGTTCCTCGCCGCGGCCAACGACACGCTTCCGATGCTTGGCCTGCAAAACCTTTTCTATGCAGTTCCGCTTGTCTGCCTGGTGCTTTGGAGCCGGCTTCTGCCGGACCGGGCACGGACAAGGCACATCTTCACCTGCATAAAACTTTTCGCCGTCGCGGCCGCATTGGGGGCACTGTGGGAGTATGGCTCCTCGCTGGCCTGCGATGGCTACGGCCAGCCGTTCTTCTCGCCCGTCTGGCGGATGACCGCCTACCTGCCGATTGCCAACCTGGCGATCAACCTTCCCCTCTATGTGCTGACCTTCAGCCTTGGGCGGACCTTCTCGACGCCCGAGGACGACCCCGCAGACGACGCCGGCGGTCAGAGCGAGGACGCGTCGTGAGCCACAATCGCGCTGGGGCTGGACGGAACGGCTTCAATCCCGGCCGGAAAGGCTTTAGGTTCACTCCGACTCTCATCGCACGGGCAGCCATGCCGCAGCCCGCCCGAAAACAGGAACTTGCCATGGCAATGGATGCCCGCGACATCGAAAAACTGATCAAGGAGGGCATCCCGGATGCCAGGGTGACCATCCGTGACCTTGCCGGCGACGGCGATCACTATGCGGCCGAAGTCGTGGCCGAGAGCTTTCGCGGAAAAAGCCGCGTGCAGCAGCACCAGATGGTCTATGACGCGCTGAAGGGCAATATGGGCGGCGTGCTGCACGCGCTGGCGCTGCAGACGAGCGTGCCGGACTAGGGGCTTCCAACGCCAAAGTCGCTTGGCCCAAAACGCCGCATCTTTTGCGCCATTCAGGCCACGACGCCGCTAAAGTCTTGTTTCGGGCAACCTATGGGTTTATCTGAAGGAAAAGCTTCGAGCCTGACTCCCACAGGCGGGAAAGGATATTCCATGAGCGGCATCAACGACTACATTGACAACGAGGTGAAGGGCAACGACGTCGTGCTTTTCATGAAGGGCACGCCCGGTTTCCCGCAATGCGGATTTTCCGGCCAGGTTGTCCAGATCCTCGACTATATCGGCGCCGACTACAAAGGCGTGAACGTGCTGGATTCGGCCGAGCTGCGCCAGGGCATCAAGGAATACTCCAACTGGCCGACGATCCCTCAGCTCTACGTCAAGGGCGAGTTCGTCGGCGGCTGTGACATCGTGCGCGAAATGTTCCAGGCGGGCGAGTTGCAGACATTCCTTGTCGAGAAGGGCGTGAGCGTCAAAGGCGCCGCCTGATTTCGGTTGGGCATGTCGCCGTCAACATGCCCTGAGCACCGGGGCAGCCCCGCCTCGGCAATTTTGCGTCCGGGACCCGGACCAGGACGAGCCAATGCGCCGGGCCACCGGCGCGTTTTCGTTTGAGAGATCGGACTTGCCGTGGACCAGCAGACGTCAGCACCGCAATCGGCAAGCAAATTGCCCATTCCGCGCTGGGAGTTCATCGCGCTGTGCGCAGCGCTGATGGCGCTCAATTCGTTGGCCATCGACATCATGCTGCCGGCGCTGCAGCAGATCGGCGCCTCGCTTGGCGTCGAGAACGAAAACCACCGGCAATATGTCATCACCGCCTATATTCTGGGTTTTGGCGGCGGACAGCTGTTTTTCGGACCGCTCTCGGACCGATTCGGGCGCCGTGCGCCGCTTGTCGCCGGCCTGATCATTTATGTGGCGGCGGCCGCCGCGGCCGCCATATCGCCAAGCTTTGAAACGCTTCTACTTTGCCGGGCCGTGCAAGGCATCGGTGCGGCCGCGACCCGCGTCATCGCCGTCTCGATCGTGCGCGACACGTTCGATGGCCGGCGCATGGCCGAGGTGATGTCGCTGATCTTCATGGTGTTCATGGCGATCCCGGTGATTGCTCCCGGCATCGGCCAGTTCATCATGCTGTTCGCGACCTGGCATTTGATCTTCGTCACCATGGCCGTCGGCGCGCTTGTCGTCTCGGCCTGGTCGCTGCTGCGCCTGCCCGAGACGCTACATCCGGAATATCGCCGGCCATTGACCGTCAATGCCATTGTCGGCGGGTTCCGCATCGTGCTGACCAACCGCGTCGCGATCTGCTATGCCTTCGCCAGTACGTTCATCTTCGGCGCCATGTTCGGCTTCATCGCCTCGGCGCAGCAGATTTATGTCGACATATTCAATGTCGGCGAATTGTTTCCGGTCATCTTTGCCGGCGTTGCCGGCGTGCTCGCCTTCTCCAACTATCTGAACTCGCGTCTTGTCGGCCGCATCGGCATGCGCCGCCTGTCGCAGAGCGCGCTGCTGTTGTTTCTGGTCATCAGCCTGGCCTGGCTGGTCGTTTCGCTGGAAATGAAGATGCCGCTCTGGCTGTTCGTCACCTTCTTTGCCTGCGCCATGCTCCCTTTCGGTGCGCTCGGCGCGAATTTCAATGCCTTGGCTATGGAGCCGCTTGGTCAGCTGGCCGGCACGGCCTCGTCCATCCTGGGCTTCATGCAGACGTTTCTCGGCGGCATTCTCGGCACGCTGATCGGCCAGGCTTTCAACGGCACGGTGACGCCGTTGGCCGCCGGCTTCTGCAGCGTCTCGGTCGCAGCCCTGCTGATGATCTTCATCGCCGAACGCGGCAAGATGTTCCAGCCGCAGAATCAACCCGTCTCGGGGCACATTGCCGATCTGCATTGAATTGTCGCCTTTGCGGCGCTCGGCTGGGTAATCGAATTGGCAGCCGGCTATTGCGCCCAGAGTTCGCTGCGCAACTCGCGCCAGCTTTCCCGGTCGGGTGCGACAAGCAGGCCGCCGCCGACATGCGACGGTAGGTAGGCACTGGCGTCGAAACGCGCGGCGTGGCCGCCGGCCTCGGCATGGATCAGCACGCCGGGCAGATGGTCCCACGGCATGAGCTTGTTGTAGACGACGAAATGGGCATGGCCGCTGGCCAGCAGGCGATATTCATGCGCGGCGCAGCGATAGGCGAATTGCGACAGGATTTTCGTCTGGTTGCGCGCCAGCCGCGACCGCTCTGGTTCGGCCATGTACTGCCAGGAGACGGAGCCGGTCATTCCCGAGATCGGCACGGGCGCCGCGACACGCACTTTTTCCAGGTTGCCATGCGCGTGCCTGATATGACTGCCGGCGCCCCTGGCGCCGATCAGCCAGTCCTTGCCGACCGGATCGTGGATGATGCCTGCGACGGTCTCACCCCGGACCACGACACCCAGCATGACGCCGAACAACGGCACGCCGGAAGCGAAATTGAAAGTGCCGTCCACCGGGTCGATGGTGAAAGCCAGATCGGCATCGCCAAGACCGTCGAGCAGCGCCGGATTGTCGGAACAGGCTTCCTCGCCGACGATCATGGCCGTTGGGTAGCGCTCACGCAGCTTGGCGGTGATCAGCCGCTCGGCACTGACGTCGGCTTCCGTCACCAGGTCGGCGGCCGACGTCTTCTGGCGGACGTCGCCGCCGCCCAACCGGCGAAAGCGCGGCATGATTTCGGCTTCGGCTGCTTCGGCCAGGGTGCTGGCCAGCCAGTCGATCGCGGTATCGTCAAATGTCATCGGAAATGTCTTGCCTGCTGGAGAGCGTTTCATCGAGTGCGGCGAAATCGAACAGTTTCCTGTCGAGCAGATGCGACGGCCTGGTGTTGGACAACGCACGCAGCATCGTGTCCTTGCGGCCGGGCATGCGCTTTTCGATATCGTCAAGCATGGCCTTCATCGCGTTGCGCTGGAGACCTTCCTGGCTGCCGCAGAGATCGCAAGGGATGATCGGGAACCGCATCGCCGCGGCGAGCTTTTCCAGATCGATTTCGGCGCAATAGCTCAGCGGCCGCAGCACCATGACGTCGCCCTCGTCGTTGAGCAGCTTTGGCGGCATGGCGGCGAGACGGCCGCCGTGGAACAGGTTCATGAAGAAGGTTTCGAGAATGTCCTCGCGATGATGGCCGAGCACCAGCGCCGAGCACCCCTCCTCTCGGGCTACGCGATAGAGATGACCACGCCGCAGGCGTGAACAGAGCGAGCAATAGGTGCTGCCCTGCGGCAGCTTGTCGGTGACGACGGAGTAGGTGTCCTGGTATTCGATGCGGTGTGCAATGCCGTGGGCATTGAGGTAATCGGGCAGGATGTGCTTGGGAAAGTTCGGCTGGCCCTGGTCGAGATTGCAGGCCAGCAGCTCCACCGGCAGCAGGCCGCGCCATTTGAGGTCCAGCAGCATGGCAAGCAGGCCGTAGGAATCCTTGCCGCCCGACAGGGCCACCAGCCAGCGCTCGCCTGGCCTGACCATCGAAAAATCCTCGATCGCCTGGCGGGTCAGCCGCAGCAGCCGCTTGCGCAATTTGTTGAACTCGACCGAAGACGGCACATCGGCGAACAGCGGGTGAAAACCGCCTTCGATGTCGGCGGCCTGCTCAAGCGATTGAGCGTCTGGCAGCATGTTCATGGCGTCGGTTCCAAATCCTGGAGCAACGAACGTTCGGAGCTTCGTTGCCGCCCGGATTAGCGGACATGGCCGACAAAGAAAAGGCCGCCTCGATGGGCGGCCCCTTCCGGTCTCGCAAAAAGCCTTCGCTTAACGCGAATAGAATTCGACGACGAGGTTCGGTTCCATCTGGACGGCGAACGGAACGTCCGCCAGGCCCGGGATGCGCGAGAAGGTCGCGGTCATCTTGTTGTGATCGGCTTCGATGTAGTCCGGCACGTCGCGCTCGGCGAGGCCGACCGATTCCAGGACGATCACCAGCTGCTTCGACTTTTCACGCACTTCGACGACGTCGCCCGGCTTGCAGCGGTACGAGCCGATGTTGACGCGCTTGCCGTTGACGTTGACGTGGCCGTGGTTGACGAACTGGCGGGCGGCGAAAATGGTCGGAACGAACTTGGCGCGATAGACGACCGCGTCCAGACGCGACTCGAGCAGGCCGATCAGGTTCTCCGAGGTGTCGCCCTTGCGGCGATCGGCCTCTTCATAGACCTTGCGGAACTGCTTTTCCGAAACGTCGCCATAGTGGCCTTTCAGCTTCTGCTTGGCGCGCAGCTGCAGGCCGAAATCGGAAAGCTTGCCCTTGCGGCGCTGGCCGTGCTGGCCGGGGCCGTATTCACGCTTGTTGACCGGGGACTTCGGGCGGCCCCAGATGTTTTCGCCGAGACGGCGGTCGATCTTGTACTTCGCGGATTCGCGCTTGCTCATCGCATTCCCTTTCAAAACAACATAACCCGGAGCCTCATGGTCCGGGTGAAGGAAACGCGCCCTCCTCTGGCCTCCGTTTTCGAGACCTGACAGGGTTTTTCCACGCAACGCGGCGAAAAACCCACGGGACACGTCAGTTCAAACAAGACCTTGGAAAACAGACTGGCTTCCGTCGGGGTCTTGCGCATGCAAAACAAACCACCGGGCGTTGCGGCCCGGTGTTGGGAGCGCTGTTAAACAGAGATTTAACCGATGTCAAGGTTCCAACTGGCGCCGCCCGCGCTATTAGAACAATTCCCGGAAAGCGCTAGCGGTTTCTACCCGGGATTGTGTAAAAAATCGGAGCGGGGCGGCGATTCCCTGAAGCTGAACCGCTCCAGGAAGGGACTTGAGCAGAGGAGCCCGAATTCGGATGAAGAAGTTCTTTCTAAGCCTGACTGGTGCGACGGTGTTGGCCGGATCGATGGCCGTCATCACGCCGGAGCCGGCGATGGCCAGGCATTGGCAAGGTCACCGGCCTCATCAGGTATGCCGGATCGTGGTCAAGAAGCGCGTCGTCTGGCGCCATGGTAACCGCCATGTCATTCGCCAAAAAGTGCGACGCTGCCACTGGCGCTAACAGCTGCCACCGGCGCTAACAGCTGCCACTGGCGCTAACAGCCGCCACTGGCGCTGATTACGTCGGCCATTGACCAGACAATAACACCAAGGCCTGCGACCCCGTCGCGGGCCTATTTCTTGCCATTGGACGAGCCCTTCACAAAGGGCGTTGCCAAATGGCGCTTCCCTCAGTGCTTCTTTTTCTCCGGCAGATCCTTGCGCTTGGTTTCGGCGAATTCCTCGAGCTGCTTTTCGCTCATGGATTCGTACATCCCTTTGGAAGCGCCTTTGAGCTCGCTCTTCTTGGTCTCGCCGCGCTTGGCCGACAATGCGGCGCCGGCGGCCTTCTGCTGGGCTTTCGAGGTGGCAGGCATGGTTTTTCTCCCTTCATTGCCTGGGAGAAAACGAAACGGCCTCGCCAATGTTCCGGAAATCAGGCGACCGCCAGTCCAAAGCCCTGCATCAAACGGCTGGTGGCAAAATCCGCCTTGCCGGACGTGAAGACCGCGATGTCCGGCTCACCATGCGGCAACGGCCCATTGACCGGCGACAGCAGCGACATCGCCCGCCGGGCGATCGCTTCGGCAGGATCGATCCAGTCGACCGGCCAGGGTGCGGTCTTGCGCATGCGGTTAACCAGAAAAGGATAGTGCGTACAGGCGAGCACGGCGATGTCGGTGCGCATGCCGTCGCGCTCGATGAAACACGGGGAGATCTCGGCGCGCACGGCTTCCTCGTCGACGAACCCTTCGCGCATATAGGCTTCGGCCAGCCCCGCCAGGCGGTCGCTACCGACCAGCCGGACATGGCACTTCTGCGCCCATTTGCTGATCAGGTCGCGCGTGTATTGCCGTTTCACCGTGCCGGGCGTCGCCAGCACGGAGACGAGGCCGGAGCGGGTACGCTCCGCCGCCGGCTTGATCGCAGGCACGGTGCCGACAAAGGGATGGCCGGGAAATCTCTCGCGCAACGCATCGATCACCAGCGTCGAGGCGGTGTTGCAGGCGATGACCGAGATGGCCGGGGCGAACCGGTCCAGCAATTTGCCGAACAGGTCGAGAATATGGACCCGCAGCGCCGGTTCCTCCCAGGCGCCAAAGGGGAAGGCGGCATCGTCGGCGATGTAGACGAAGCGGCGGTCGGGCATCAGCACGCGCGCCTCGCGCAGCACAGTCAGCCCGCCAATGCCGGAATCGAACATCAGGATCGGCTGATCAGTCATTGTCGGTTCCCTTGCCGCCGAGCGGCGGCGCGGGGTTGTCGTCGTCATCGGCCACCTGACGATCCGCATTGGTCTTGCGGCCGGGACCGCCGGCGCGCGCCGCTGCCGGAAGCCGCCTTGGATCATCTCCCGGAGAGCCGTCGCCGCGCGGCATCGCCGGCGAGAACCTGTCCAGCGACGAGATGATGCCGCGCAGCACCTTGAGCTCCGGCTCGGCAAATCCCGCCCGGGTCAATACGGCGCGCAGATTGTCAACCATCTTCGGCTTCTTCGGCGCCGGCCGGAAATAGCCGCGCGCTTCGAGTGCGCCTTCGAGATAGGCGAACAGGCCGTGCAGTTCTTCCTTGCTGGCCGGCTTCATGTCCGGACCCGTAAAGTTGGTCTTGGTCTCGTCCTCGAGGCCGGATTTCATCCACTCGTAGGACATGAGAAGCGCGGCCTGGGCGATGTTGAGCGAGGAAAAATCGGGATCGACCGGAAAAGTGACGATCTCGTCGGCGAGGCCAACCTCGTCATTATAGAGGCCGAAACGCTCGCGGCCGAACAGGATGCCGGTTCGCTGACCCATGCCATGGCGAGCCCGGAGCACCCTGCCCGCCTCGACCGGCCCGCGCACGGGCTTGAAGCCGTCGCGTTGCCTTGCGGTGGTCGCGAAAACGAAATTCAGGTCGGCCATCGCCGTGGCGAGATCGTCGAAAACCTTGACGGCGTCGATGACATGGTCGGCGCGGCTGGCCGCCGCCCGCGCCTTCTCGTTCGGCCAGCCGTCGCGCGGGTTGACGAGGCGAAGTTCGACCAGGCCGAAATTGGCCATGGCGCGCGCAACCATGCCGATATTCTCGCCGAGCTGCGGCTCCACGAGGATGATGGCGGGGCTGGCGACTGAAGCGGTATCGGAATCTTTGGTGACGGGCATGATTGTCAATGAACTGCTGTTTGCGGCATTTCAGCGTCCCCTGCCATATTCGGCCGCGAAAATGAACCATTCGCAAATGGCGGGGCGATCGCTTCGCTTTCGTGACCGATCGTCGTTTGCGCGGCCAAAAACGCTTTGATATAGGGGCGCATCCCCGGCCGAACGCCACGCGGGCAAGGCCGTCCCATTTCCCAGCAACGAGGCATTCTTTCCATGGCGAAGATCAAGGTGGCGAACCCGGTCGTCGAACTCGACGGCGACGAGATGACCCGCATCATCTGGCAGTTCATCAAGGACAAGCTGATCCACCCTTATCTCGACCTCAAGCTTGAATATTACGACCTCGGCATCGAGCATCGCGACGCCACCAACGACCAGGTGACCGTCGATTCGGCCAACGCCATCAAAAAATACGGCGTCGGCGTGAAATGCGCGACCATCACGCCCGACGAGCAGCGCGTCGAGGAATTCAAGCTGAAGAAGATGTGGAAATCGCCGAACGGCACCATTCGCAACATCCTCGGCGGCACCATCTTCCGCGAGCCGATCATCATGAAGAACGTGCCGCGGCTGGTACCCGGCTGGACCAAGCCGATCATCGTCGGCCGCCACGCCTATGGCGACCAGTACCGCGCCACCGATTTCCGTTTTCCCGGCAAGGGCAAGCTGACGATCAAGTTCGTCGGCGAGGATGGCCAGGTGATCGAGCACGACGTGTTCGACGCGCCCGGCGCCGGCGTCGCCATGGCCATGTACAATCTCGACGAGTCGATCCGCGAATTCGCCCGCGCTTCGCTGAACTACGGCCTGCTGCGCAACTACCCGGTCTATCTCTCGACCAAGAACACCATCCTCAAGGCCTATGACGGCCGCTTCAAGGATATTTTCCAGGAGGTCTACGAGGCTGAGTTCGAGGCCGAGTTCAAGTCCAAGAAGCTGTGGTACGAGCACCGCCTGATTGACGACATGGTGGCCTCCAGCCTGAAATGGTCGGGCGGCTATGTCTGGGCCTGCAAGAACTATGACGGCGACGTACAGTCCGACACGGTGGCGCAGGGGTTCGGCTCGCTTGGCCTGATGACGTCGGTGCTGATGACGCCGGACGGCAAGACGGTGGAAGCGGAAGCCGCGCACGGCACCGTGACGCGCCACTATCGCCAGCACCAGAAGGGCGAGGAAACCTCGACCAATTCGATCGCCTCGATCTTCGCCTGGACCCGAGGGCTGGCCCACCGCGCCAAGCTCGACGACAATGCCGAATTGAAGCGTTTTGCCGAAACGCTGGAAAAGGTCTGCATCCAGACGGTCGAATCCGGCTTCATGACCAAGGACCTGTCGCTGCTGATCGGCCCCGACCAGCCTTGGCTGTCGACCACCGGATTTCTCGACAAGATCGACGAGAATTTGCAGAAGGCGATGGCGTAGGCACCCGCGGGTTCAACACGCCGAAGGCTCCGGAAGGAGCCTTCGCTTTTTTGGGCCAACGAAATCGAAAGCAAGGGACTGGCAACATGGCCAAACCGGTCCTCTACGGCGCGGACTACAGCGTTTACGTGCGCATAGCGCGCATGGCGCTGGAGGAGAAGGGCGTCGACTATGAGCTTGTGCCGGTCGATGTCTTTGCCGCCGAGGGCATCCCCGGCTGGTATTTCGAGCACCACCCGTTCGGCCGCATCCCGGCCTTCGAGCATGACGGTTTTCGCCTGTTCGAGGCCAGCGCGATCACGCGCTATGTCGATGAAGCTTTCGACGGACCGCCCTTGCAGCCGAACGATCCGCGCGGCCGCGCGCGGATGAACCAGATCATCGGCATGCTCGACGCTTATGGCTATCGGGCCATGGTCTGGGACGTCGCCGTGGAGCGGCTGGAGAAGGCGTCGCCTGACGAAGCGCTGATTGTCAGCGGATTACGACAAGCAGGAGCGGTCCTTCAGGTGCTCTCATCATTGAGATCCCCGGGGCCGTGGTTGCTCGGCAATCAACTGACGCTCGCCGACCTGCATGCGGCACCGATCATCGGCTATTTCGTCAGGGTGGCGGAAGGGCGCAAACTGCTGGCTCGCTTTGCCGACATACAGGACTGGTGGGATTGTATTGCTAAACAGACAAGCTTTGCCAGGACTGAAAAGGCCGGCTGATCTGCGACAGCGCAGCGCAGCGATATTCGATTCAGGTCAACGATTTCGCGGATAACCGATCATTGATGTCGCGCCGCCCATCATGAGGGGCCGCGCGACCTCGAAGGGAAGCAACCGGCCTGGAGCGTTGCCCCCCAATTCTGCAATGAATCACGCCGCCTCCAGCGCCGCCCTCACCGCAGCAATCGCGTCGTCGGCCTTCGAGGCATCGGGGCCACCGGCCTGCGCCATGTCGGGCCGGCCGCCGCCGCCCTGCCCGCCGAGTACCGCGGAGGCGACGCGCACCAGGTCGACGGCGCTGAAGCGGCCGACGAGATCATCGGTGACAGCGACCACGACGCTCGCCTTGTTGTCCTCGCCCGCACCGACAAACACGACCACGCCGGAGCCGAGCGAGCTTTTGCCGGCATCGGCGAGCGGCTTCAGATCCTTCGGCGAGACACCGGAAACCGACTTGCCGAGGAAGCCGACGCCCGCGACGGTCTCGTTGGCGGCCGGCGCGTCAGCGGGCGACCCGCCGCCCAGCGCCAGCTTCTTGCGCGCTTCGGTGAGCTCCTTCTCGAGCTTCTTGCGCTCTTCGAGCAGGGCTTCAACACGCGCCGGCACGTCGGCCGGCGAGATTTTCAGTGTTGCCGCGGCCGCCTTCAGGCGCCGGTCCTGTTCGTCGAGATGCTTGCGCGCGGCCTCGCCCGTCAGCGCCTCGATGCGGCGCACGCCTGCGGCGACGGCGCTGTCGGACACGACGCGCACCAGGCCGATGTCACCGGTTGCCCTGACATGCGTGCCGCCGCAAAGCTCGACCGAATAGGGGCGATTGGCCTTGGCGCCATGTAGGCCCGTGCCCATAGACACGACGCGCACCTCATCGCCGTATTTCTCGCCGAACAGCGCCATGGCGCCTTCGGCAATGGCATCGTCGACCGACATCAGGCGCGTGATCACCGGGCTGTTCTGCACCACGATCTCGTTGGCCATGCGCTCGACCTCCTCGAGTTCCGAGGGCGAGATGGGCTTGTTGTGCGAGATGTCGAAGCGCAGGCGCTCGGGCGCGACCAGCGAGCCCTTCTGTGCGACATGGGTGCCCAGCACCTCGCGCAGCGCCTCATGGATCAGATGCGTCGCGGAATGGTTCGCGCGCAGCCTGGAGCGCCTCGCATGGTCAACCTTCAGCTCGACGGCGGCACCCGTCCTGGCAGTGCCGCTGACCACCTTGCCGAGATGCACGAACAGCCCGTCGGCCTTCTTCTGCGTATCGGAAATCTCGATCGAGAAGCCTTCGCCTGAAATGGTTCCGGTGTCGCCCATCTGGCCGCCGGATTCGGCATAGAACGGCGTCTGGTTGACGACCACGGCTACCGCTTCGCCCTTGCCGGCGCTGTCGACGGTCTTGCCGTCGCGGACAACCGCCTGGATGATGCCTTCCGCCTGCTCGGTCTCGTAGCCGAGGAATTCGGTGGCACCGGCTTTTTCGCGCACCGGGAACCAGACCGCTTCCGTCGCCGCCTCGCCGGAACCCGCCCAGTGCTTACGCGCCTCGGCCTTCTGCTGCTCCATCGCATTGGTGAAGCCGGCAAGATCGACCGAGATGTTGCGCTGGCGCAGCGCATCCTGCGTCAGGTCGAGCGGGAAGCCATAGGTGTCGTAAAGCTTGAAGGCCGTCTCGCCGTCCAGCATGTCGCCGGCGCCGAGCTTTTCCGTCGCCTCCGACAGCAAACCGAGGCCACGCACCAGTGTCTTGCGGAACCTGGTCTCCTCAAGCTTCAGCGTCTCGGTGATCAGCTGTTCGCCGCGCACCAGTTCCGGATAGGCCTGACCCATCTCGCGAACCAGCGCCGGCACCAGCTGCCACACCAGCGGCTCGTTCGCACCGAGCAATTGCGCATGCCGCATGGCGCGGCGCATGATGCGGCGCAGCACATAGCCGCGGCCTTCGTTCGATGGCAGCACGCCGTCTGCGACCAGGAACGAGGACGAGCGCAGGTGATCGGCTATGACGCGATAGGATGCGACGGTCTCGGCGTCGGGACCGCGGCCGAGCGCGGACGACGCCGCATCGATCAGATGGCGGAACAGGTCGGTCTCAAACACGCTTTCCACGCCTTGCAGGATGGAGGCCATGCGCTCCAGCCCCATGCCGGTGTCGATCGACGGGCGCGGCAGGTCAATGCGCTCGTCCTTCGTCACTTGCTCGTACTGCATGAACACCAGGTTCCAGAATTCCAGGAACCGGTCGCCATCCTCCTCCGGGGTGCCGGGCGGACCGCCCCAGATGTGCTCGCCGCGATCGATGAAAATTTCCGAGCATGGCCCGCACGGCCCGGTGTCGCCCATCGCCCAGAAATTGTCGGAGGTTGGGATGCGGATGATGCGATCATCGGAAAAGCCGGCGATCTTCTTCCAGAAGCCGGCCGCCTCGTCGTCGGTGTGGTAGACGGTGACGAGCAGCTTGTCCTTCTTAAGCCCGAACTCCCTGGTAATGAGGTTCCAGGCCAACTCGATGGCGCGCTCCTTGAAATAGTCGCCGAAGGAGAAATTGCCGAGCATCTCGAAGAAGGTCAGGTGGCGCGCGGTGTAGCCGACATTGTCGAGGTCGTTGTGCTTGCCGCCGGCGCGAACGCTTTTCTGGGCGGTCGTGGCACGCGAATAGGGCCGCTTCTCCAGGCCGGTGAAGACGTTCTTGAACTGCACCATGCCGGCATTGGTGAACATCAGCGTCGGATCGTTGCGCGGTACAAGCGGGCTCGACGCCACGACCTCGTGACCCTCCTTGCGGAAATAGTCGAGAAATGTCGACCGGATCTCGTTCACGCCACTCATGAATGCTGCCTTTTCGAGAGAGCCGCCGGCCGGACCGGCGGAAAATGGGCTCTGCTTTAGAAGATGGAGCTGGCCTTTTAGCCGCCGCTTGGCACCCTGTCCAGAAACACGCAAGCCGGCCAATTCGCGGTTCACCAGCCACCCAAAACGCAAACCGCCGGCACGGGGCCGGCGGTTCGAAACGCAATACTACAGAACTCGATTACATAAGCTCAAATTGATGAACCGGGATTATGGCCGAACTCGGGCCATAAACCGAACGCTAGATCGCGCCGGCGAACGCTTGAATTGCGCCGGCGAACGCTTACATCGCGCCGGCTTCATCCTCGAACCCATCATCGCCACCTTCGGAGCCGCCATTCTCAAGGAATTTCTCGGCGATCAGTCCGGCGTTCTGCCTGAGCGCAAGTTCGATCTCGCGCGCCGTATCGGGATTGTCGCGCAGGAACAGCTTCGCGTTCTCGCGGCCCTGGCCGAGACGCTGCGAATTGTAGGAGAACCAGGCGCCCGACTTCTCGACCACGCCGGCCTTGACGCCGAGATCGACCAGCTCGCCTGTCTTCGACACGCCTTCGCCGTACATGATGTCGAACTCGACCACCTTGAAGGGCGGCGCCAGCTTGTTCTTGACCACCTTGACGCGGGTCTGGTTGCCGACGACCTCGTCGCGGTCCTTGACCGAGCCGATGCGGCGGATATCGAGACGCACCGAGGCGTAAAATTTCAGCGCATTGCCGCCGGTGGTGGTTTCGGGCGAGCCGAACATGACGCCGATCTTCATGCGGATCTGGTTGATGAAGATGACCATGGTGTTGGAGCGCGAGATCGAGGCGGTCAGCTTGCGCAGCGCCTGGCTCATCAGGCGGGCCTGCAGGCCGGGCAGCGAATCGCCCATCTCGCCCTCGATTTCGGCGCGCGGCGTCAGCGCCGCGACCGAATCGACCACCAGCACATCGATGGCGCCGGAGCGCACCAGCGTATCGCAGATCTCAAGCGCCTGCTCGCCAGTGTCAGGCTGCGAGATCAGGAGGTTTTCGAGATCGACGCCGAGCTTGCGGGCATAGACCGGATCGAGCGCATGCTCGGCATCGACGAAGGCGCAGATGCCGCCCTTCTTCTGGGCTTCCGCCACCGTGTGCAGCGCCAGCGTCGTCTTACCCGAGCTTTCCGGCCCGTAGATCTCGATGATGCGGCCGCGCGGCAGGCCGCCGACGCCAAGCGCGATGTCGAGGCCGAGCGAGCCGGTCGGCACGGTTTCGATCTCGACGACCTGCTCGTTCGCGCCGAGCCGCATGATCGAGCCCTTGCCGAAAGCCCGCTCGATTTGCGACAGCGCCGCATCCAGAGCCTTTGATTTGTCCACTGCCTTATCCTCTACAAGCCGCAAGCTGTTCTGAGCCATGATACATCACCCCGTAGTCGTCAATGAAGGCCGGACAATCCGTAATCCTTGGTTATTTGTACCTTTTTTGTTCTCATTTGGCAAGAGGGATCAAGCATCTGAAAAATAAGCAACATCCTGATTTGTTCTTTTTTTGTCTCACGATTCGGCTCCAACATGGTCCGAATATTGGGCCAGGCTGGTTCGCCGTGCCGGTCTCACGAATCGCTGGTTGTTGCCTGCGAAGCTCCGTCGCACAGCATGGCGCTTGTGCGTGACCGCCAACAAAGGTCATATCGGCGCATGGTGAGATCTCCAAGAGTCCTGGCGGTGGGCGGCGCCCATATCGACAGGCGCGGCCAGGTGTCCGGCGCTTACGTGCCGGCTGCCTCCAACCCGGGCACGATGCGCGAGGATGTCGGCGGCGGCGTCTTCAACGCTTTGCGCAGCACGGTGCGGCGAGGCGTCTCGGGCTCGTTGCTGTCGGTGCGCGGCGGCGATGCCGCCGCCGACACGGTTTCGCGCGCCATCGCCGAAGCAGGCATTGCCGACCTGTCCGCGGTGTTCCTCGACCGCACGACGCCGAGCTATACGGCGCTGATCGACCGCGAGGGCGAACTGCTCGTCGGCTTTGCCGACATGGCGCTTTATGAGCTGGCATTTGCAAAGCAGATCCGCCGCTCCAGGGTGAGGGAGGAGATCGCCGCCGCAGATGCCGTCCTTTGCGACGCCAATCTGCCATCGGCGGCTCTGGAGCGGCTGGTGTCGCTTGCCGCCGGCAAGCCCGTGTTCGCCATTGCCATTTCACCGGCCAAGGTCGTGCGCTTGACACCAGTGCTCGGCGGCCTGGCCGTCGCCTTCATGAACAGGCGCGAGGCGGTGGCGCTTGCCGGGCTTGACGATGCCGCCTCTCAAAAAACTGTCCTCGACGGGCTGAGAAGCGCCGGCCTCGACAGCGCGGTGGTCACGGCGGGCGGCGGCCCGGTGCTGGGCTTCGACCGCGACGGCAGCTTTGCCGTCGTCCCGCCCCCTCCAAGAAAGGTCGTGGACGTCACCGGCGCCGGCGATGCGCTTGCCGGCGCGACGGTCGCCGCCCTACTGCGCGGCATGCCCTTGCGCGCGGCGCTGCGGGAGGGCGTCGCCGCCGCGACGCTGGCTATTGAAAGCGCGGGCGCCGTTCCCGATTTCACCACGGCGACTTTCGCGCAAGCGCTGGCTCTTGTGCCCGAAGAGCAGGAAATGGCATGAGACCGGCATCCGAAAGGATGCGCCGCACTTCGGATTGGAGATCCAGATGACCCCAGACACCGCCCGCCCCTTCATCGATGTCCACGCGCCGGTGGCGCAAGCCTTGGCCGCCGGGAAGCCCGTGGTTGCGCTGGAAAGCACCATCATAACCCATGGCATGCCCTACCCCGACAATGGCGCCATGGCGGCCGACGTGGAAAGGATCATTGCGGACGGCGGCGCGGTGCCGGCGACGATCGCCGTGGTGGCGGGCCGCATCAAGATCGGCCTCTCCGACGGAGAACGCGAATCGCTCGCCATGACCGGCGACGCCATGAAGCTCTCTCGCGCCGATCTCGGCTTCGCCGTCGCGCAAGGGCGCACCGGCGGCACCACGGTTGCCGCCACAATGATCGCCGCGCATATGGTTGGGATAAAGGTGTTCGCCACCGGCGGCATCGGCGGCGTGCACAAGGGCGCCGAAAAAAGCTTCGACATTTCGGCTGATCTCGATGAGCTGGCGCGCACGCCCGTCATCGTCGTCTCGGCTGGGGCCAAGGCCATCCTCGACATCGAAAAGACGCTGGAGGTGCTGGAGACCCGCGGCGTGCCCGTGATCGGCCATGGCTGCGAGACCATGCCGGCCTTCTGGTCGCGGCAGTCGCCGTTCCGCGCGCCGCTGACCTTGCACGCACCGGAAGAGATCGCGCATTTCTACAAGACGCGACAGGCGCTGGGCCTGAGCGGCGGCATGCTGATCGCCAATCCGGTGCCGGAGGATCACGAAATCCCGGCCGGCGAGATGGCCGGCTACATCGAGGCCGCCCAGAAGGCCGCCGAGGCGCTCAACGTCACCGGCAAAGCGGTGACGCCTTTCCTGCTCTCCAAAATCCTCGAACTCACCGGTGGCCGGAGCCTGAAGACCAACATCGCGCTGGTGGAAAACAATGCTCGGCTGGCGGCGCGGATTGCCAGGGCGCTGTAGGCCGATGTGGGCGGGACGGCACCCCCTCTGTCCTGCCGGACATCTCCCCCGCAAGGAGGAGATCAGACGTCACACCGGCTTTCGCCGATTTTCAACGTTGAAGAAACAGGCCGACAGTGAAACTGGCAATCTCCCCCCTTGCGGGGGAGATGGCCGGCAGGCCAGAGGGGGGTGTGAAGGAACTCGACGGCTGCGCTTCACTTCCCCGCCCTTCGCCCCGCCTCATAGGCCCGCCGCGCCCAGACCGCCATCTCGTCGGGGTCGTCGAAGGCACTATCGGGAATGCTCCAATAGGGCATCGCCACCAGCTTGCCGTGCCGGGACCCGGTGTAGGTCCACTGCGTGCAGCCGGCGGCCTCGAAGTCGGGCGCGCTTTGCTCGTCCGCTTTCAGCATCAATTCGCCGCGCAGCACGATGGCGACGATGACGCCGTCGGCATAGATGCCCTTGCCGCCGAACAGTTTCCGGATGCTGACCGGGCCCAGGCTCTGGAAGAATTCTTCTATGCGTTCATTGTCCATGCGCGGATCATGTCACCGCGATTCGGCCTTGTCATCGGCGCAACCAAAACCATGCTGACAGATTGAAAGGGGATCGATCGGAGTTCCCGCCATGCCTGTCCTGCTCAAGGGGTCCTGCCGCTGCAATGCCGTTCGTTTCGAGGTGGAAAGCCACACGCCCGTGCCGTTCATGCTGTGCTACTGCTCGATCTGCCGCAAGCAGCAGGGCGGCGGCGGTTTTGCCATCAATCTCGGCGCCGACTACGAGACGATGACCATCCGCGGCAAGAGCAGCCTCGGCGTCTATCGGGCCGAGATCGAGGACGACGAACATCCGCATTGCGAAATCTCGACCGGAGAGCGCAATTTCTGCCGCAAATGCGGATCGGCGCTGTGGCTCTACGACCCGACCTGGCCGGAACTCGTCCATCCCTTCGCCTCGGCGATCGACAGCGACCTGCCGAAACCGCCAAGCAAGGTGCATCTGATGCTGAAATACAAGGCCAACTGGGTCGAGCCCGATGTCGGGCCGAGCGACAAGGTGTTCGACGTCTATCCCGAGGAATCGATCGCCGACTGGCATAAGCGGACCGGGACGTGGGTGGAGTGAGTGTCTTCGCTGCGTTCTAAGGGAGGTGAGGAGTGGTCTGCGCAGCAGGCGGGAAGCCAATTGCGCGGCTTTTCGAATGACGAACGCCGGCAGCGGGGCTATCGCTGCCCCTCATCCGGCCCTGGGGGACACCTTCTCCCCGTAAACGGGACGAAGGAAGGTCAGGCGGAGGCGCGTGCTTCTGCCAGCGCCTTGAGGTCGGCCGGCTTCAGTTCGACGGATTCGCCGCAGCCGCAGGCCGAGCTCTGGTTCGGGTTGCGGAAGGTGAAGCCGGTGCGCAGCGTCGTCTGCTCGAAATCCATCTCGGTGCCGAACAGGAAAAGTGCTGCTTCCGGCGCGACATAGACATGGGCGCCGTCGCGCTCGATGTGGTCGTCCTTGGTATTGGGTTCGGTCACCAGGTCGACCGTGTATTCCATGCCGGCGCAACCGCCCTTCTTGATACCGAGGCGAATGCCATGCGCATTCTCACGCGTGGCAACGATCTCGCGCACCCGGTCGGCGGCCTTTTCGGTCATCGTGATGACGGCAAAGCATCCCATCTTTTTCCTTCTCCATTCCATGCAGGTTCAAGGCCTGCCGAATGATTCCTCACCTAAAATGGTGAAGTTTTACCACTGGCGCAAGTGTGCCGGACTCGACGTCAGTACCAGCCCACCGCCACCTGCGCCTCTTCCGACATGCGATCGGGCGACCAGGGCGGGTCGAATGTCATGTTGACCTCGACGCCCGACACGCCTTCGACGGCGCCGACGGCGTTCTCAACCCAGCCCGGCATCTCGCCGGCCACCGGGCAGCCGGGCGCGGTCAGCGTCATGTCGATCTTGACTGAGCGGTCGTCCTCGATGTCGATCTTGTAGACGAGGCCAAGCTCGTAGATATCGGCCGGGATTTCCGGGTCGTAGACCGTCTTCAGCGCCGAAACGATGTCGTCGGTCAGCCGCGCCAGTTCGTCGGCGGGAATTGCGGAGGCGGAAACCACCGCCTTAGCGGCCGCGTCGGGAACAGCGTCGGTGGCTGTGCTGGCATCTTCCATTATCGTCACCCGAAGAACTTGCGCGCTTTTTCCAGCGCATCAGCCAAAGCATCGACTTCGGCTCGCGTATTATACATGCCGAACGACGCCCTGCATGTGGAGGTTACGCCGAAGCGTTTCAACAGGGGCTGGGCGCAATGGGTGCCCGCGCGCACAGCCACGCCTTGCCGGTCGATCACCATCGACACGTCATGGGCATGAATGCCTTGCAGCTCGAACGAGATGATGGCGCCCTTGCCGGGCGCGTCGCCGAAGATGCGCAGCGAGTTGATGGCGCGCAGCCGCTCGTGCGCATAGTCCTTCAAATCGGCCTCGTGCGCGGCGATGCGCTCGCGGCCGATCTTTTCCATGTAATCGAGCGCGGCGCCCAGCCCGATCGCCTGGACGATCGGCGGCGTACCGGCCTCGAAGCGGTGTGGCGGGTCGTTGTAGGTGACGATGTCTTCGGTCACCTCCTCGATCATCTCGCCGCCGCCCATGAACGGACGCATGCGCTGCAAGATGTCCTTCTTGCCATAGAGCACACCGATGCCGGAGGGACCGTAGACCTTGTGGCCGGTGAAGACGAAGAAATCGCAGTCGAGGTCCTGCACGTCGATGGGCATATGGACAGCGCTCTGGCTGCCGTCGACGAGCACGGGAATGCCGCGCGAATGCGCGATGCGCACGATCTCCTTGATCGGCGTCACCGTGCCCAGCGCGTTCGACATCTGCGTGATGGCGACCAGCTTTGTGCGGTCGGTCAGTCGCTTCTCGAATTCCTCGATGTGGAAGACGCCGAGATCGTCGACCGGCACCCAGACCAGTTTGGCGCCCTGCCGCTCGCGGATGAAATGCCATGGCACGATGTTGGAGTGGTGCTCCATGATCGACAGCACGATCTCGTCGCCCTCGCCGATATTGGGCATGCCATAGCCATAGGCGACCGTGTTGATCGCCGATGTCGTGTTCGAGGTGAAGACGATATTGTCGGTGCTCGGCGCATTGAGGAAGCGGCGAACCGTCTCCCGCGCCTTCTCATAAGCGTCGGTCGCTGCATTGGACAGGAAGTGCAGGCCGCGATGGACGTTGGCGTATTCCTGGGCATAGGCGTGCTGGACCGCGTCGAGCACCGCCTGCGGCTTCTGCGCCGAGGCGCCATTGTCGAGATAGACGAGAGGTTTGCCGTAGACTTCGCGTGACAGAATCGGGAAATCGCGGCGGATCGCCTCGACGTCGTAGGTTTCGACTTTCTGGTCCATCATAAGCTCTCTTGAGGCACTGCCTCATTCCGTCCAACACCCCTCATCCGTCTCGGCGCTACGCGCCGATCCACCTTCTCCCACAAGGGGAGAAGGTCAGGCGCTCTTCCTTCTCCCCTTGTGGGAGAAGGTGGCCGCGAAGCAGCCGGATCAGGGGTGTTCGCCGGAGCGAGCCCTATCCACTCATCCATGCGCCGCAAACCAGCCGTCGAGCCTGGTCTCCAGGGCCTCGACGATCACCTCGTCGTCCAGTTCCTCGATCACCTCGGCGATGAAGGCCTTCACCAGCAGACCACGGGCGCTCTTCTCGTCGATGCCGCGCGCCATCAGGTAAAACAGATGGTTGTGGTCGATCTCGGTGACGGTGGCGCCATGACCGCAGACCACGTCGTCGGCGAAGATTTCGAGTTCCGGCTTGGTCGAGAACTCGCCGTCGTCCGACAGAAGCAGCGTGTTGCAAGCCATTTTGGCGTTGGTCTTCTGCGCGTATTGATGGACGTTGATGCGGCCCTGGAAGACGCCACGCGCCTTGCCGGTCACGACGTTGCGGATCACTTCCGTCGACGTGGTGTGCGGCACCGCATGATCGAGCACCATGGTGGTGTCCGTGTGGGCGTCGCCGGCCAGCAGGTTGATGCCGCGCAATTGGAAGTCGGCGCCCTCGCCCGTCGTCTTCACCACGACCTCCTGGCGCACGAGCTTGCCGCCGGCGTTCATGACGAACAGCGTCAGCTTCGCATTCTTGCCGATATGAGCCTTGAACTGCGCCAGATGCGTCGCCGTGTCCGGCTGCTCCTGGATGATCAGCCACGTCACCTCGGCGCCTTCGCCGAGCACGAGCTGGCTGACCGAGCTGACAAGGGCCGCGCCCTCGCCGGCCTGGCGCTCGACGATCACAGCCTTGGCGCCGGCGCCGACGCGAACGGCCAGGCGTACATGCGTCTGGCCGCCGGCCTGCAGGTTCTGCAATTCGATCGGCTTTTCCACTTGGGTGCCATCGGCGATGTCGACGAAATAGCCATCGGCGACGAAAGCCGTGTTCAACGCCCCGATGGCATCGTCGCTGCCATAGAGATCGAGCCCAGGCGCGATGCTGCCGTCGGTCAGTTTCTCCGACAGGGCCTGGACGCTGACGCCTTCGATTGCGGGCGTTTTGGCGCTCGACACACCATTGAGAAGCGGCAACACGGTGGAACCTTCAACAACTGGCGCGATGGCTTTGGCCACGGCCGTCGGGTCGAAGTCCGGCACCGCATTCAGCAGCCGCCGCAGGTCGGTGTAGTGCCAGGATTCGATGCGCCGTGTCGGCAGTCCGTGCTTTACCGCCTCGATGGCGTCGTCGCGCTTCAACATCACCGCGCCGTCGCCTGGCAGCAGCGACAACCGTTCGCCGAAAGCGTCGATCAACGCTGTTTCGGCCGGTGTCCGCTGGGGTTGTGTGTGCATGTTCATCAGTCTTGCCTTGCCTTCTGGCATCTCACGCGGCTTCACCGATCACGCCGGCATAGCCATTGGCCTCGAGGTCGAGCGCCAGCGACTTGTCGCCGGACTTGATGACCTGGCCCTTGTAGAGCACGTGCACGGTGTCGGGCACGATGTGTTCGAGCAGCCGCTGATAGTGCGTGATGACGACGATGGCGCGCTCGGGCGAGCGCAACGCGTTGACGCCATCGGAGACGATCTTGAGCGCATCGATGTCGAGCCCGGAATCGGTCTCGTCAAGCACGCAGAGCTTTGGCTCCAAAAGCTTCATCTGCAGAATCTCGGCGCGCTTCTTCTCGCCGCCGGAGAAGCCGACATTGAGCGGCCGCTTGAGCATGTTCATGTCCATGTTGAGCGAGGCTGCGGCATCCTTCACCCGCTTCAGGAATTCGGGGATCTTCAGCGGCTCCTCGCCGCGCGCCTTGCGCTGCTCGTTCATGGCAACCTTCAGGAATTCCATGGTCGCCACGCCCGGTATCTCCATCGGATACTGGAAGGCCAGGAAAATGCCCGAAGTCGCGCGCTCGGCCGGATCCATTTCGAGGATCGACTGGCCGTTGTAGAGGATATCGCCCTCGGTGACCTCGTAGTCCTCGCGGCCGGCGAGAATGTAGGACAGCGTCGACTTGCCCGAGCCATTCGGCCCCATGATGGCCGCGACCTCGCCGGCTCTCACCGAGAGGTTCAGGCCGCGGATGATTTCGGTGCCGTCATCGACGATGCGGGCATGCAGGTTCTTGATCTCAAGCATTCTTTTGTTTCCTGAATATCTGTCCGGTCAGCCGACCGAGCCCTCGAGCGAAATCCCGATCAACTTCTGTGCCTCGACGGCGAATTCCATCGGCAGCTGCTGGATGACGTCCTTGACGAAGCCATTCACGATCAGCGCGATCGCTTCCTCCTCCGGAATGCCGCGCTGCATGACGTAGAACTTCTGGTCCTCGGAAATCTTCGACGTCGTCGCCTCATGCTCGAACTGAGCCGTCGCGTTCTTGGCTTCCATGTAGGGAACCGTGTGGGCGCCGCACTGGTCGCCGATCAGCAGCGAGTCGCAGTTGGTGAAGTTGCGCGCGTTGGTCGCCTTGCGGTGCGCCGAAACCTGGCCGCGATAGGTGTTCTGCGAAAAGCCGGCGGCGATGCCCTTGGAGATGATGCGGCTCGACGTGTTCTTGCCGAGATGGATCATCTTGGTGCCGCTGTCGACCTGCTGGTAGCCGTTCGACACGGCGATCGAATAGAACTCGCCGCTGGAATCGTCGCCGCGCAGGATGCAGCTCGGGTATTTCCACGTGATCGCCGAGCCGGTCTCGACCTGCGTCCACGAGATCTTCGAGCGGTGGCCACGGCAATCGCCGCGCTTGGTAACGAAGTTATAGATGCCGCCCTTGCCCTCGGCGTCGCCGGGGTACCAGTTCTGCACCGTCGAATATTTGATCTCGGCATCGTCTAGCGCCACCAGTTCGACGACTGCGGCATGGAGCTGGTTCTCGTCGCGCTGCGGCGCCGTGCAGCCTTCGAGATAGGAGACGTAGGCCCGCTCCTCGGCGATGATCAGCGTGCGCTCGAACTGGCCGGTGTTCTTCTCGTTCATGCGGAAATAGGTCGACAGTTCCATTGGGCAGCGAACGCCCTTGGGCACGAAGACAAACGAGCCGTCGGTGAAGACGGCCGAATTCAGCGTCGCATAAAAATTATCCGACGTCGGCACGACCGAGCCGAGATATTTCTTCACCAGTTCCGGATGCTCGCGGATGGCTTCCGAGATCGAGCAGAAGATGACGCCCGCCTGCGCCAGTTCCTTCTTGAACGTGGTGACGACGGATACCGAATCGAACACGGCGTCGACGGCGACGCGGCCGGACTTGTAGACGTTGTCGCTGGCTTCCTCGAGCTCGGACGCATCGGTCTTCTGCACGCCGGCCAGGATCTCCTGCTCCTTCAGCGGAATGCCGAGTTTCTCGTAGACCTTCAAGATCTCCGGATCGACGTCGCTGAGCGAGCTCGGTCCGGGCGTGCTCTTCGGCGCCGCGTAGTAATAGATGTCCTGGAAATCGATCTTGGGATAGTTGACGCGCGCCCAGGTCGGCTCTTCCAGCGTCAGCCAGCGCCGATAGGCTTCCAGACGCCATTCCAGCATCCAGGACGGTTCGTCCTTCTTCGCTGAAATGAAACGGATGATGTCTTCGCTCAGGCCCTTGGGGGCCTTGTCGACAGCGATTTCGGTCTGGAACCCGTATTTGTATTGGTCGACGTCGATCTTTCGGACCCGATCGATCGTGTCCTGCACAGCAGGCATATGCGTTCTCCATCCACGCCGGGGTCAAGGCCCGACAGTTTTCAAACTATGGCACCGCCGGATAAGCACCCAAGGAGCACCCGCGGCGGCGTAAGTTTCATATAGTGCGCCTCGGCCGGAAATTCACCCGGCCAGCATGAAACGCACGGCTCTACCAGGCCGAAAGGCCCAAATTCGTCCAACCGCTACGCGGCCTTCTCCTTGCCCACCCGACGTGCGGCGATTTCTGCCAACGCCAGGCGGAACGCCTCGATGTCCTGCGCGCCGGTCGCCGCGCCGATCGACAAGCGCAACGCACCCGGACTGTCACCTTGACCCATGGCCTTCAGCACATGGCTCGGACCGACTTTACCCGACGAGCAGGCGGAACCCGCCGACAGCGCCACACCGGCCAGGTCGAAGGCGATCTGTACCGTTTCGGCCTTGGCGCCGGGAATAGCGAAGAATGTCGTGTTGGCAAGCCTCGGTGCGCCGGTTCCGAAGATTTCCACGTCCGGTATCAACATTTTAACGATGGCCTCGATCTCGTCGCGGCACCGACGCAGGGCGTCGATGGCCTCCAATCCGATGAGAGCCTCCCGCGCCGCCGCGCCAAATCCCGCAATGCCGGGCAGGTTCTCGGTGCCGCCGCGATGGCCCTTTTCCTGGCCACCGCCGTTGATGAGCGGCTTCGGCATCATCAGATCGGCAGCGGCGACGATGGCGCCGACGCCCTTGGGGCCGCCAATCTTGTGCGACGACAGTATCAGATAGTCGGCGTAACCCGCCGAAATGTCGATCGAAATGCGCCCTGCCGCCTGAACCGCGTCTACGACGAGGACACCGTCGACCGCCTTTACGATTTCGGCGATACGATCGACCGGCTGGATGACACCAGTCTCATTGTTGGCGGCATGGATTGCCACCAGCGGCAGGCCGGCGGCCTTATCGTGCGCGGCAAGCGCGTTTGCCATTGCTTCGAGGTCGACAATTCCATTGGCGTCGACGCCGATCCGCGTCACCTGCGAGGCCGGGAAGGACCCGCCGTTCAACAGGCAGGGGTGGTCGGCTTCGCAGACATAGAGATGGCTCATGCGGATGGTCCCGCGCCCCATCCGCCAATCGGGCGTCAGCAGCGTCGAGGCGGCTTCCGTGGCGCCTGACGTGAACACGACATGCCCAGCCTTGGCCTTCACCAATTCCGCCACATCACGCCTTGCAGTTTCGATCAGGCGACGCGCCGCACGCCCTTCGGCATGGACCGATGATGGGTTGGCGGCCACATCGAGCGCCGCGACCATAGCCTCGCGTGCCGCTGCAAGCAGGGGCGCACTGGCATTGTAGTCGAGATAGGCGCGCATTCCGGCCATTTTCTTCCAGTTGGTCCCGTCAGAAGCCATTCCACCGAGATATCGCGTTATTTCCTTGAAATTCCAAGGCAAGCCGTCCTATTTACGCGGCTTGCGGCGCGGGCAGCCGGACGATTGCGTTCCGGCCACCCAGTTTTGAACAATTCTAAACTAGCTTCTATGAAGACGCTCGCCCTGCGTCAAGGCCAGAGGAAGGTTCTCCGGGCGCCGCGCATTCTTATTACCCAAGTTGGAGTATTTCATGCCTGAGGTCATTTTCACCGGTCCGGCCGGCCGTCTGGAGGGTCGATACCAGCCCTCGAAGGAAAAGAGCGCGCCGATTGCCATTGTCTTGCATCCGCACCCGCAATTCGGCGGGACGATGAACAACAAAATCGTCTACGACCTCTTCTACATGTTCCAGAAGCGCGACTTCACCACGCTGCGCTTCAATTTCCGCGGCATCGGGCGCAGCCAGGGCGAATTCGATCACGGCACCGGCGAATTGTCGGATGCGGCCGCCGCACTCGACTGGGTGCAGTCGCTGCATCCGGATTCCAAGAGTTGCTGGGTTGCCGGCTATTCGTTCGGCTCGTGGATCGGCATGCAGCTTTTGATGCGCCGGCCCGAGATCGAAGGCTTCATCTCGGTCGCGCCGCAACCCAACACCTACGACTTTTCCTTCCTGGCCCCCTGCCCCTCCTCGGGGCTCATCATCCATGGCGACGCTGACAAGGTGGCGCCGCCGAAGGACGTGCAAGGCCTGGTCGACAAGCTGCACACGCAAAAGGGCATCACCATCACGCAGAAGACATTGCCCGGCGCCAATCATTTCTTCGCCAACGATGCCGAACTGCTGATCGAGGAATGCGCGGATTATCTCGATCGCCGGCTGGCCGGCGAATTGTCGGATCCGCGCCCGAAGCGGCTGCGCTAAAGGACGGATGATCGCGATGTACCAGCCTCCTCATTTCCAGGAAACACGGCCGGAGGTGCTGCACGGGCTGATCCGGGCACATCCGCTCGGCCTCTTGGTTTCCAGCGGACCCGAAGGGCCGGTCGCCGACGCCATTCCGTTCCTGATCGACGCCGATGTCGGGCCAAACGGCAGGCTGCGCGCACATCTGGCTAGAGCCAATCCGCAATGGCGGCTTATCGCCGACAATCCGGCCTCGACGGTGCTGATCGTCTTCCAGGGTACCGACGCCTATGTGACGCCGTCCTGGTACGAGACCAAGCGCGAGACCGGCAAGGTGGTGCCAACCTGGAACTATGCCATCGTGCAGGTGCGCGGCACCGCGAAGGTGATCGATGATCAGGACTGGCTGGCGCGGCAGATCGCCGACCTGACGGCTTCGCAGGAAGGCACGCGTGAGGCGCCATGGGCGGTAACGGATGCGCCTGCCCCGTTCATCCAGTCGCAGATCAAGGGCATCATCGGGCTGGAGATCGATATCGCCGAAATCCATGGCAAATGGAAGGTCAGCCAGAACCGTCCCGTCGCGGATCGCGCAGGCGTTGCGCACGGGCTTGAAAGCGAGACGGCAAATTCGTCCGACATGGTGAACCTGGTAAGGTCCTATGGCGGACTGAACGGCGACTAAATCCCAGGCTCGATGGATCAGACGGCCGTTCGGCTTGTTCGACCGATCAGCCGAAACGTCTGCTTGCGCACCGGCAATCCCGATCGTGTCGGGCTGAAGATGAAGCCGAGCCGGGCAAAGACCAGTCCGCAAACCAGCGCGAAGGCAAAGCCAAGACCAAAGCCGGCGACGGTATCACTCGGATAATGCGCGCCGACGAAGACCCGCGTCGAGGCGATGCAGGCCGTGATCGGCAAGGCGATGTACCAGCGCCGCGGGAACAAAAGCAGCAGGATGCCGAACACGGCCCCCATGGTCGTGGCGTGACCGGACGGGAAACCGGCAAAGCGCGCATCGAAGGCGAAGGGACGCAGCGAGAGCACGCCGAGATCCTGAAAATAGAGCGGACGCGCCCGGCCGACCGCATATTTCAGGACATTGACCAGCAGGCCGGACAGACCGACGGCGCTCAGTGCAAGGAACGCCAGGCAGGTCCAGTTGTAGACGAGCATCAATGACCGCCGCGACAGGTTTCGCCAGTCCGTCAGATTGGCCCCTATGAGCAAGAGTGCCGGCGGGATGAGATACCAGCCGCCCAGGCCGAACTGTGTCAGGAACTCGGCGAGCCGGCCGAAGCCCGCCGACCACCGGCCGTGCAGCAATCCCGCAGGCGTGTCGAGGCCGGCGAATGCCGCTGCCGTGAGCAAAATCCAGGCCGAGATCCAGAGCGGCCATAGGACCTTGGGATACGAGGCGGAACGAGCGGCGAAGCGCCCTCTGACGATCCGCAGCGTGTCGCGGAAATTTCCAACGGACCGACGCACCACCGCAGCGGGCGCAATGGAAACGGAAGGGCGCGGTTTCACCAGCATTGAAAACCCGATCCCATTGTCGAACTCATTGGGCGATACGGTAGAGGCCGAGCGACATTTTGTCTCCCGATGAAAAGTTGAGCCCGTCGACCGTCGTAAGATGGCTCGCCGCCTTGCCTTGCCCTGCCAGCAATCCATCGAGTTTCTGCTGATCCTCGACCGGCGTCAGTCCCAGCGCGCAGGCGGGGTCGGCAAGCAGATGCTTTGCCACGCCATCGATGTCGGTCAGTATCGTTTTCGTGCCCACCAGGAACACAAGGCTCGGCTCGTGATACTGCGACGACGCCAGCACCGAGGTGTCGCAAGGCTTGTAGACGCGCACAGCCTGGTCGATCGCCGGGCTCAGCCATATCGGCTTCAAGGACGGGGCGATGACACCAAACAGCAACCCGTAGGCGATGCCCGCACAGGCGGCGACGGCGCCGATACGGGCAAGCGGCACTTGCAGCTGTCGCGAGAAGGCCAGGTAGCCGGCGCCGAGCGCTGATGCGGCCGCCGGAATGCTCCACCACGAGAAAGTGTGGGTGAGATAGATCGGGGCGCCTACACAGACCGCGGCCAGGCCGAGGCTGACCACGACCAGGCCGAAGGCAGTCGACCACCACAACCATTGCTGCCAGCGCCGGAGCGGCGCATTGGCTTCCTGCGGCTGCAATGTCAAAAGCCAGCCGATCAGCAGCGCCATGCCGGGATAGGCCGGCAGCACGTAGTGCGGCAGCTTGGTCGGAATCAGTTCGAATACCAGCCAGAAGGGGATGTACCAGGCGAGGCAGAAGCGCAGCCTGACATCGTCGCGCAGCCGGTTGAGGGCTTGCAGGCCGGCGCCGACGGCGATCAGGCCGAACGGCCACATGAACAGCGAATAGGTCAACATGTAGAAGCCGGGCGGCAGGCCGTGCGATTCCTCGCCCTGGGCGACCTTGCCGAGCATATCCTTGCCGACGGCCTGCTGGAGGAAGGCGCCGTGGCTTTTCCAGGTGATCAGGGCGAGCCAGGGCAACACGATCAGCACGACGAGCAGCAGGCCGCGCCCCACCTTGAGCTTCGACAGCCAGCGCCCGTCGCGTTCGAATGCAAACAAGACAGCGATGGTGAGCGCCGACAGCAGTGGGGCGATCGGCCCCTTGATGAGGCTCGCGGCCCCTTGCGCCAGCCAGAATATCCACCACAGATGGCCGGCGACGGGCTCGTTGCGGCGCGATGCCAGGTAAATCTGCGCCAGCGCGCCCTGCGCCGCCACGCAGCAGGCCAGCAGCATCGCATCGGTCTTGGCGTCGCGGCCCTCGAAGGCGGTGGCGAAGATCGCCGCCATCACCAGGCCGGCGGCGATGCCGGCACTGGCTCCGAAAAGCCTGGTGCCCGTCCAGGCGATGCCGAGAACGGCCAGGGCGATGCCCAGCGTCGACACCAGGCGGTAGACCCATATTGGTGCGGCGGCGCCCTTGCCGCTCAGAGCCACGGCCGCGGATTGCAGCCAATAGATGCCGATCGGCTTCTGGTAGCGCGAAGCGTCCTGAAAGCGGATGTCGACATAATCGCCGCTCTCGACCATCTGCTTGGTGGCCTGGACGAAGCGCGGCTCGTCACGGTCCAGCGGCGGCATGGACGCAAGTCCCGACACCGTCATCACCAGGCTGAACAGGAAAAGAAGGATGTAGTTCCTGTTCAGCGCCATATTCCAGCCTCTCCGACTATTCTTCCCTGATGCGCAAAGCCGCTCAATCGACCTTCGTCATCGCCGCCTTGCGTTCATTGGCGATCAGCCAGAGATTTCTGATGTAGATGAACAAGCCCATGCCCTGGCCGGCGATGAACACCGGATCCTGCCGCTTGATGGCATAAATCAGCAACAGACCTCCGCCGAACAGCGAGAAGAACCAGAAGGCGATCGGCACGACGCTTCGCTTGGCCTTTTCCGATGCGAGCCACTGCACGACGAAGCGCATGGTGAAAAAGAACTGGGCGACGAAGCCGAGCAGGATCCACGCGTTGAACTGTTCGATGAAGACCCGGTGGATCCAGGTCACCAGTTCCTGAAGCACGTTAACCATGCGTGATTTCCTCTACTTTTGGCATCCGGCGACGCCTGCGGCGCAGCCACCAGACGCCGCAGAGATCGAGCACGCCCTGCAGGCCACGGTCGAAAATTCCGTAGTTCGACTTGCCGTGGCGGCGGGAGCGGTCGACGACGTCGCAATGCACGACATGGTATCCTTCCTGGATGACCAGCGCCGGAACGAAACGATGGGTGCCGTCGAAGAACGGCAGCTTGCGCAGGATCTCGGTGTGGACCGCCTTCAGGCCGCAGCCTGTGTCGCGCGTCTCGTCATGCAGGATGGCGTTTCTCAGCCAGTTGGCGAACCGCGATGCCAGTTGCTTGACCTTGCTGTCGCGGCGCTTCAGGCGTTGCCCTTGCGCGGCACCGTAGCCGGGCCCGGCCCGCCGCAAGGCGTCGACCAGCATGGGAATGTACTGAGGATCGTTCTGGCCATCGCCGTCGATCGTGGCGACGATGCTTCCGCGCGCCGCCCAGGCGCCGGAGCGTACCGAGAGGCTCTGGCCGGCGGATTTCTCGTGCCGCAATTCCCTGACTGGAAACGGGCGAAGTGCTGCCTGCCTGGCGAGAACGGCTGTGGTTTCGTCGGTCGAGCCGTCGTTGACGATGATCAGTTCGAAGTCGCGCCCGGTCATCGCCGCCTCGATCTCATCGATCAGCAGCGGCAGGTTTGCCGCCTCGTTCCTGCAAGGAATGACAATGGATATCAATGCGTCCGGCATGTCGCGTGGGGCTCTGTCGTCGGATATGGCATTGGGTGGATGCCGTGCGGTGCCGCTTAAGGTCGTGGGCTGCAAGGACCTTTTGGCGCGCGCCTCATTACGCCAGCACAAACAATGAAGCAAGCATCCGCGCCGAGAGGCGGCTTGCGGCGTTTCAACAACAAGTGATTGCCAAGCCCCTGGTCGAAGCGCGATCGGGCGCAAAACCGGAATCCACTTTTGCTGATCGCGCTTGGGTGCTAAACGCGCGCTTTCACATACGCCCGCGCCGGACGGGCGGACGCTTCGGGAAAGAAAAAATGCCTGCCTTCAAATCCGATTTTCTGCGCACGATGAGCGAGCGCGGCTTCATCCACCAGACTTCGGATGATGCCGGGCTGGACGATCTCTTCGCCAAGGAGACGGTGACGGCCTATATCGGCTTCGACGCGACGGCCAAGAGCCTGCACGCCGGCTCGCTGATCCAGATCATGATGTTGTACTGGCTGCAGCAGACCGGCCATCGGCCGATCGCCCTGATGGGCGGCGGCACCTCGATGATCGGCGACCCTTCCTTCAAGGACGAGGCGCGCAAGCTTCTGACACCGCGCGACATCGACGACAATCTCGCCGGCATCCGCCGCAATTTCATGCCGTATCTCAAATTCGGCAGCGGCCCGAATGATGCGATCATGGTCAACAACGCCGACTGGCTGATGGAGATCAACTACGTCAATTTCCTGCGCGACGTCGGCCGTCACTTTTCGGTCAACCGCATGCTGGCGTTCGATTCCGTCAAGCTGCGGCTCGACCGCGAGCAGTCGTTGTCCTTCCTCGAATTCAACTACATGATCCTGCAGGCCTACGACTTCGTCGAGCTCTACAAGCGCCTCGGCTGCCGTCTGCAGATGGGCGGCTCCGACCAGTGGGGGAATATCATCAACGGCATCGATCTCGGTCGCCGCATGGAGGACGCGCAGCTTTATGCGCTGACGACGCCGCTGCTCACCACCTCGTCGGGCGCCAAGATGGGCAAGTCCGCCACGGGCGCGGTCTGGCTCGATGCCGAGATGCTCTCGCCCTACGAATTCTGGCAGTATTGGCGCAACACCGAGGACGCCGATGTCGGCCGCTTCCTGAAGCTCTACACGACGCTGCCGTTGGACGAGGTGGCGCGCCTGGAGAAGCTCGGCGGGTCCGAGATCAACGAGGCGAAAAAGATCCTCGCCACGGAGATCACCGCGTTGCTCCATGGTCGCGGCGCCGCCGAACAGGCCAGCGAAACCGCACGCAAGACCTTCGAGGAAGGTGCCCTCGCCGAGACGCTGCCGAGCGTCGAGGTTGAAAACGCCAAGCTCGAAGCCGGCGTCGGCATCCTGGCGCTGCTGGTGACCGCCGGGCTGGCGGCGTCCAACGGCGAAGCGCGGCGGCATGTGCAAGGCGGTGCGGTGCGGCTCAATGATCAGCCTGTCAGCGATGACCGTCGCACGGTCACGCTTCAGGATTTGAGTCCGGAAAACGTCGTAAAGCTTTCACTGGGCAGGAAAAAACACATTTTGGTGCGGCCGATCTGAGGCCCCTTCACCGGTACTCGAAGATCGACCTGAATATCCCCGGCGCGATCACCGAGAGCGGGTTGATGTCGAGCAGCGGCTTGTTGGCGTTGCCCTTGAGCCGGTAGGTCACGCCGATCAGGCCGCGGTCGCGGCCATTGCCCAAAAGCGCGCCGACGATGGGCAGTTCACCGAAGATGCGGTTGAGGCCGTATACCGGCATGAAGGTGCCGGTCATGTCCATATTGTTGTTCTGGTCATAGAGCGTGCCCTGGAACGTCGTGCCGATGCGGGGACCGCGCAGCACGCCGTTGGCCAGCCTGAGATAGCCGCTGCCCTTCTCGATCTCGGCGTAGCCGCGTTCGAACTGTACCCGCGAGGTGTCGAGCTTGCCCTTAACCGCCTGATTAAGGCTGCGGCTGTCGCCTGCCGGCGTGGTCGAGACGATGGATGCGAGCTTCGGCTCGTTGACGACGAAGAAGTTCGTCGTGTCCACCTTGCCCTTCATCGGCCCGTCGCCCGCTCCTGACAAGGCCAGGGCAATCGCCCCACCTTCCATGTGCTCGTAGATGTTGAGGAATCTCAGTATCGCACCGGCGTCCGCCGACTGTACGTTAAGCGAGCGCCGGCCGGCGCTGCTCGTGTTGCTGATGGCTATGGCGGCTCCCGAACTTGCAGTGGCGCTGACCTTCAGCCCGTTCACCTTCGAACCGGCCGCGCTGTAGTCGAGCTTGAGGTTGGACAGTTGCTCGTCGTGGAAACCGGTCAGCCGATCGACGTCGGCGCTGACGGAAATCGCGTCGGCGCCCGTCGTCTTGGTCGCGGTGTCGACGTCGGAGGTGAATTGCTTGATCAGCGAGCGGGCATCCAGGGCATTGCCGTTGATGTTGACTGCATAGCCCCTGCCCGATCGCTTGACGGACACCGCCACGTCATCGCCGCGATTCAGGGCGACTTTGCTGAACTTTGCCGAGGACAGGGCCCCGTTGACCAGCACGATGTTGCCGTCGACGGAGAATGTCTTGCCGTCGAGGTCGAAGTCGGACAGCGTCGTGGTGTCGCCGGACGTGGTCATGATGAATGTAGCACTTGCGGGGACCCCTGCCCCCTTGCTCCATCCGGCCCAGGGAATGTCGAGCCTGGCATTGGTCAGGTCGGCCGAGACGTTCTGGTTGCCCTCCCCGCTTTTGTCGATCGCTACCTTCACTGTTCCGCCCAGCAACGGGGCCAGCCCCGGCATGGCGGCGGCGCGGATCTTGTCGTCGAGCACCAGGGCCACCTTGCGGCTGCGTGCCGGTCCGCCATCCTCCAGCGGCTCGATCAGGTCGAGTTCGGCCGGAATGCCGTTCAAGGAGGCCTTGGCGGAAATGACAGCCTTTTCAGGGTCGACCGTGACGGAACCATCGGCATCCGTCACGGTCTGGCCTTCGAACGGCTTGGCCAAGGAAAGCCCGCTGTAGTCGAGCGATACCAGCCAATCGAGCTTCGAGCTGTCGACGCCGGATTGCAGCGGAATATCGGCCCTGACATGGCCGGTGACGCTGCCGGACAGGTCTTCGGGCAGGAAGCCGACATGGCGCATGGCATTGATCGGCTCGTAGGAGGCAAGTTCAGCGACCGCGGACGCTTCGCCGGCAACGTCGATGTCGAGCGCGCCGACGACCGGCGGGCGGTTGGCCGCCTTGACGGTCAGCGTGCCGTTGCTGGCCGCCACGGTGCGGCCGCTGGGCATGAAGACGTTGCCAGAGGACAGGGAGATATCGACGTCATTGCCGTGGAAGGCGACGACACCGACGGCATCGCGTATCGGCGGAATGCGGCCAGCCGTGTCGAAACGCGATCCTTCGATCTGGAAGCGGCCGAACACCTCGTCGGCGGAAAGCGGCACGCCATTGCCGAGGCGATCAGGCACCACCTGGAATTGAAGATTGGCGTCGACGACGCGGCCGCCGAACAGATTGTCCAATACCCAGAGCCGCGCGTTGCGCGCCGAAAACCATGGCCAAAGCTGCTTGACGTGCGAGACCGGCATGTCGTGCACGTTGAGCGCCAGATTGATGCCGGGAGCCTTGCCGTCAACGAACTGCACGGCCGCGGTTCCAAGGACCTCGCTGGAAGCGGCCGACCGGACTGCGATCTGATCGGCTACCAATTTATGGCTTTTGGTCTGGTAGACGCCGGCGATGCGGGCAAGGAAGGTGAGCGCTGGCTCCGGCGATTCCGAAGGCGCCAGTGTCGAGCCGTCACTGGTCAGATCGTATCGGTAGGCCGGCTCCTCTCCGGCGGCGCCGGTCGCGGGCCTGGGTCCGATCGAGCCGGCGAAATCGAAGGTCGAGCGGCCGGTCTTCAGCAACAGCCTGTCCACCTGGATCTTGTTGCTGCCGCGGACGAGCGTGGCGCCGACATCGACATCGGCCGACAACAGGCCACGCGTGCCGAGATCAAGCACCGATCCCCTGGACGACAGGGCAGCCGTCAGCCGCGACGCGGTGTCGTCGGCCCCCTGCGACCCTTTGAGCGTCACGCTGAGCGCCCCCAACTTGCCGCCGGACGCCATTGCGCCGCTTTCGCCGCCGTCTTCGGCGATGCCGACGGTGGCATCCAGCGACATCACGCGCCGGGTCACGGCATCGCGGCTGGCGGATGCGGCGACGGTCACCGCCTTGCCGTCGACATTTGCCTGCGAGGAGAACTCCATGCCGCCTGTCCCCGACTGCAGGACGACCGCGTCGGCGACTGTGATCAACCTGACCGCCTCGGTGTCGGGCAAAACGAATGCCACATTGTGAAGATCGATACGGTGCAGCGATTCCTCGCGCACCGCATCGAGAGCGTGATTGATGTTGGCAAAGAGCGAATCGGACAGTTTTTCGGGATCGATCAGCCCGTCCCGATTGCGCAGTTCGGCCGTCCAGTCGCCGCCCGACGGCATCGCCGCGGTAACGATGCGCGCATCGGAAATCCTGGCGCTGGTCAGCCGCACCTCGCCTCGAAGCAGCGGCAGCAGGCGGATGCCGAAACGCACCCTGCCCGCATCGGCCATGGGTTTACCGTCGCTGGCCTTCAGGCTGACGTCGCTCACCTGGAGCGCGACGAAGCTCGAACTGTCGAGGGTGATGCGGGCCGGCCCGACCGCAACATCGACATCGACACCCGCTAGCTTCTCGATGGCGGCCTCCGCCTCGACGCGCAGCCGGTCGGCCCCTATTCCGGAGACACCGATGAGATAGACAGCCACCCCCGCCAGCAGCACCAGCGCAACGGCGCCGGCAAACAGCCGCGATAGGATACGAAAGCCGCGCCCGATCGCCGCCTGGCCGAGCGGCGGAACGCGGCAAGCCGATGGCAAGGCGCCCAGGTCGGTGATTTCATCCCGCCTGAACCTGATCTTCTCGTGCTGCGGTTGCTCCTGATCCACGCAATTTTCCGTTCTACGAACTCGCTCGTGGACGAATCCCCGCTCGACACTATATCGGTGTGGCTTCGCGCGTAACCTCAAACAAGGGCATGGATATGGCTGACCTCAATGTGGGCGATCCCGCGCCGCAATTCGAGTTGCCGCGGGACGGCGGTGGTTCGCTCAGCCTGGCCGGCTTTGCCGGCAGACCTGTCGTCCTCTACTTCTACCCACAGGACGACACCACCGGCTGCACCGCCGAAGCGATCAGCTTTTCGCAGCTGAAGCCGGAGTTCGAGAAGGCCGGCGCCGTCGTGATCGGCCTGTCGCCCGACAGCGCCAGGAAGCACGACAAGTTCAAGTCGAAATACGATCTTAGCATCGACCTTGCCTCCGACGAGGAGCGCAAGGTGATCGAGGCCTACCACCTTTGGGTCGAAAAATCGATGTATGGCCGCAAATACATGGGTGTCGAGCGCGCGACGTTCCTGATCGGCCGCGACGGGCGCATCGCCAGGATCTGGCGCAAGGTCCGCGTCAAGGGCCATGCCGAGGAGGTGCTGGAAGCTGTGCGGGCGATTTGAGGGGGCGCCTCCGCGCCCTTGTTTTCAGAAAGCGACGCGAAGCAACCCCATGCTCGCTTTGCGGGCAATTCTTGCCGGCATCTTGCTTCGGCAAAGCTTTGTTAACCTTAATAATGTGTAGTCGGGCTGTCGTGGTGTCGTAAACGAAAGCTTGGTCCCGTGAACGCAACCGGTCAGTCCGCGATCTTTGGCAGGCGCAAGGAACCGCATACAGTCATCATCGCCCGCGGCAGCGAGATCAGGCACTTCACGATCCGGCCCTGGCTGGTTGTATTTCTCGGTTCGGCGCTGGCGGCGATCGCCATCGGTTACCTGCTGGCCACCTCCTATCTCGTGCTGCGCGACGACCTGATCGGCGCCACGACCGCGCGCCAGGCGCGCATGCAGCAGGCTTACGAAGACCGCATCTCGGCGCTTCGCGCCCAGGTCGACCGCATCACCAGCCGGCAGTTGCTTGACCAGCAATTGATGGAAACCAAGGTGAGCGAGCTTTTGGAGCGCCAGACGCAGCTCAGCCAGCGCCACGGCCGCCTCGGCCCGCTACTCGACCGCGCCGAAAATGAAGTCGGCGCAGCGACGGCCGAAGATCCGGCAGTGCCGGCAAAGCCTGACAAACACGCCGAAGTGACCGGCAGCATCGCCCAGCCTGCTCAAAGCTACGCGCTGGCCAGCCTCGGCGCCGCCACTGGCACCGCCGACACCAGGCCGTTCTCCCTGTGGGCGACCCGCTCCGATCCGCTGCCGAACGATTCAGCCGCCGATCGTGCCGACAAACTGTTCATTTCGATCAACAAGTCGTTGAAATCCATCGAGAACGACCAGCTCACGCGCATCAGCATACTTGCTGATAACGCCTACAAGAATGCCGACGCCATAACCCAGGCGCTCGAGGCGGCCGGACTGCCGGTCGACAGTGATTTCGGCAAGAACGAAAGCGATGTCGGCGGACCGCTGATCCCGCTCGACAGCTCGATGTTTTTCGACAGCAAGGTCAAGGAACTGGACGAGGCGCTGGACACGCTCGACCAACTCAAGAAGGAAGCACGCCGGCTGCCGCTCGCCAATCCCGCACCCGGTCATTCCGTTACCAGCCCGTTCGGCGTGCGCACCGACCCGATCCTCGGCACGGCCGCCCTGCATTCGGGAATGGACTTCAGGGCGCCGATCGGCATGGCGGCCAAGGTCACCGCGCCAGGCGTGATCACCAAGGCGGGCTGGAATGGCGGCTATGGCCGCATGGTCGAAGTCGATCACGGCAATGGATTTGCCACGCGCTATGGACATCTCAGCGAAATCGACGTGACCGTGGGCGAAAAAGTGGATGCCGGCGCTGTCATCGGCAAGACCGGCAGCAGCGGTCGCTCGACCGGCCCGCATCTGCATTACGAAGTCCGCCACAATGGCGAAGCGATCGATCCTTTGCGTTTCCTCACGGTCGGCAAGAAGGTCGCGCAGTATCTCTAACGCACGGGCCCAGGCCGCCGCCATCCCGCGCCGTCCTCATTGCTTTTTCGCATCCTTGTCGCCGTTCAGGGCTTTTCCCTTTCGAGGCGACCGCAAATTGTCGAAGCCCATATAGTGGTCGGTATCAGATGTGTTCCATCTGCCGCCCAGGCAGATGATGGCAATGGCCGCGGCGAAAATCAGCAAGACATAAATCTTATCCATGTCCCGCTATCTAGGGCGCGGTGATCAGCCGGACACCGGCCGGCTTTTCCGCCGTAGCGGGCGCGCCCTCAAATGCGGCGCATTTTTGAATTCCATTTGACTGAATAAATATTTGGTGCCAACCTTGCCTCAACCGGGGACGCAAGGCATGGCATTGCGAGGGACCAATCAGGAGTTCGGGCGGCCGTACAACCGGCGCATCGTGCTCGAATCGATCCGCCGGTACGGCCCCATCGCCAGAGGCGATATCGCCAGGCACGTCGGCCTCACCGTTCAAACCGTATCGACCATCGTTCGCGAACTGGAGGAGCAGGGTTACGTCCTGTCCGTACGCGAGGAGCCGAAGGGCCGTGGCCTGCCACCGGCGACGCTGCGCATCAATCCCGAGGGCGGCTATGCCGTCGGCATCCACCTGACGCCGCTGGGGATCGACGCGGCGCTGATCAATCTCAGCGGTGACGTGATCGACAGCTTGCACCGCGAGGCCCCCAACGCGACGCCCGATCATGCGTTCGACCAGGTCCGCGCCATGGTCCGCGACCTGACCGGAACGCGCGCCGCGGGCCGCGTCATCGGCATCGGCATGGCGCTTCCCGGCCCGTTCGGCGTGGACACGATGAGCTTCATCGGGCCGACCACAATGGCCGGCTGGAAGGACGTGGCGCTGCGCGAGCGGCTGACGGCGGCGACGGGATTGCCGGCCTTTTTCGACGGCGACATGGCTGCGGCCGCCATGGGCGAGCGCCTCTACGGCATCGGCGCCCAGCATTCCGAATATTACTATCTCTATTTCGGCGTCGGACTTGGCAGCGCCATGATGCATGACGGCAGCGTGCTGCGCGGCGCCTGGGGCAATGCCGGCGAGATCGGCCATATTCCCGTCGTTCCCAATGGCGAGCTTTGCCCGTGCGGCAATCGCGGTTGCCTCGAACGTTATGTCTCGCTCGAAGCGCGAGGGCGCTGGAAGGGCAGCGATGCCGATTGGGTCGCCGAGGTCGGCCCGATCTTCCGCAACGCCATTGCCATCATCGAGAACCTTTTCGACCCCGAGACGGTCGTGCTCGGCGGGCTGGCGGCCCCGGACCTGCTCGAACGCCTGGCGAGATCGGCTGCGCCTCTGCACAATTCGGTTTCGGCCCGCAAGGACCGCAAGACGCCACGCATCGTCGTCGCCGGCGGCGGCCAGCAAGCCGTGCTGCGCGGCGCGGCCGCATTGGCCGTCTCTGGCGTGTTGTCGCCACGCTTCGGCCAGATGTTCACCGCCGAGCGCGAACGCGGCCGCGATATTCTGACAGCCAGGGAGGTTGCCTGATGAGCGCACCCTTGCTGGTGCTCGACAACGTCACCAAGAACTACGGCGCGATCCAGGCGCTGAAGGGTATCAGCTTCTCGATCGGCAAGGGCGAGGTGGTCGCGTTGCTGGGCGATAACGGCGCCGGGAAGTCGACGCTGGTCAAGATCATCGCCGGCGGCCTGGAGCCCACCTCCGGCCGCATGCTGTTCGAAGGTAAGGAGTTCCTTGCCAAATCCCCCGCCGAGGCCAAGGCGGCGGGCATCGAGACCGTCTATCAGGACCTGTCGCTGTGCACCAATGTCGACGTGGTGGCCAATTTCTTCATGGGCCGTGAGATCACGCGCAAGGTGCTCGGCATTCCAGTGCTCGACGAGCGGGCGATGGAGGCCGTGGTCGGCAAGGCGCTTGCCAGCGCCGGCACCCGTATTCCGTCATTGCGCACCAATGTCGAGCATCTCTCGGGCGGCCAGCGGCAAGCCATCGAGCTCAACCGCTTCGTGCACTGGGGCGGCAAGCTTGTGCTGCTCGACGAGCCGTTCGCAGCGCTTGGCGTCGAACAGACGCGGCGCGGCCTCGACATGATCCGCCAAGTGGCGAACCAGGGCATCGGCGTCGTCATCATCACCCACATCATGCAGCAGGCCTTCCAGGTCGCAGACCGGATCGTGGTGATCCGGCAAGGCGTCGTGGCCGGCGATGTCGCACGCAACAAAACAAGTCCCGATGCGGTGATCAACATGATCACCGGGGAGACGCTTGCCGGTGCCGGACCGGCGGGCTGAGGGACAAAAGAGGGGTCCGGCACTAGAGGAGCCAACGACATGAAACGAATACTTCTTTCTGTCCTAGGTATCCTGGCACTGGCAGTTGCCACGCTCACGCCGGCATTCGCCCAGTCCAAGGGTACCGTCTACTACATGGTGCCGACCTTGCTCGATGAGTTCCAGACCGGCTCGGTGAGCGCGCTGGAACTGTTCCTGAAACAGGTCGGCTACGAGATGAAGACGCTGAACGCCGACAACAAGACCGACGCCCAGCAATCGCAGATGAACGACGTCATCGCGCTGAAACCGAAGGCGATCATCCTGGCCGCCGTCGACTTCAACGCGCTGAAGCCGTCGATCGAGGCCGCGCGCGCGGCCGGCATACCTGTCGTGGAATTCGATCGCCAGATCACCTCCACTCCGTCCGACTTCACCTCGGTAGCCGGCACTGTCGAGATCGGCCACGTCGCCGCCGAACAGGCCGAAGCGCTGCTGAAGGCCAAGAACGGCGCTGTGAAGGGCAAGATCCTGCAGGTGCTCGGCGACCCCGGCGATCCCTACACGCTGGACATCCAGAAAGGCTTTGAAGAGAAGATGAAGGCGTTCCCGGACGTCAAGATTATCTCGCTGCCGGCCATGCAATGGGAGGCCAGCAACGCCGGCACCATCGTCGCCGACCAGATGCTTGCCAACCCCGACATCGACCTGATCTTCAGCCACGCCGCGCATCTTTCGGTCGCCGCCGTCGCCTCGCTCGAGGCCGCCGGCAAGAAGCCGGGCGACGTCATGCTGATGAGTTCGAACGGCGCGCCGGTCGGCCTCGACCTGATCCGCAAGGGCTGGCTCAACGTCGAAGTCGAACAGCCGCTCTACGCGCAGGCCGCGGCCGTCGCCATGTTCATGGACAAGGTCGTCAACAAGCAGGAAATCAAGCCCGGCGACTATGACGTGCTTGGGCTGAAATCAGTGGTGACCAAGGAGGCCTGGGGCCCCAACATCAAGATCCCGGGTGCCGCGATCACCAAGGAGAACGTCGACAATCCAGCCTTCTGGGGCAACCAGAAGCCGCCGACGGACACCGTTAAGCCCGTCGAATAAACCTTCCCCAGAACGGCTCCGGGCCACCCGCCCGGAGCCGCCCTGCCCGGCAGAATTGCCCGGCATAGAGCCGCCGCGGCATTCGAACCCAAACCGGATCAGCCCATGAGCCCCCGCACCCGTCAAATCCTCGAGTTCGTCCTCGATAATCTCGTCTGGTTCATGCTGGTCTTCGTGCTGGTGGTGTTCTCCCTTTTCATTCCCAACTATTTCCAGCTCGGTATTTTCGCCAACATCATCGAAGCCTCCAGCGTGCTAGGCGTGATGTCGATCGGCCTGGCGCTGGTCATCATCGCCGGGCACATGGACCTGTCGGTCGAATCGGTGGCCGCGCTCAGCGCCATGGTGGTCGGCATCCTGTTCTGCTCTTCGGGCATCGGCTTCGGCGTACAGTTGCATCCGGACTGGCTGATGGTGCCGGTCTCGCTGCTGCTGGCGCTTGCCGTCGGCGGCGTCATCGGCGCTTTCAACGGATTCCTGGTCGTCAAGGTCAAGATGAGCGCCTTCATCATCACGCTGGCCTCCTACATCTGGGTGCGCGGCCTGGTGCTGGTCATTTCGGGCGGCCGCTCGGCGCAGGATCTGGCGCCTGCCATCCGCTGGTTCGGCATCCAGCGGCTGATCGGTCTGCCGCTCACCGCCTGGATCGCGATCGCCTGCTTCGTCGTCTTCTCGCTGATTATGGCCAAGACGCCTTTCGGCAGGCATCTGGTGATGATCGGCGGCAACGAGACGGCGACCTTCCGCGCCGGCATCCGCGTCAACCGCAACCTGATCATCGCGTTCGTACTTGCCGGCGCCATAGCCGGCCTTGCCGGCTGGCTGCTCGCCATCCGCACATCGGGCGCCACCGCCAATCTCGGCGTCGGCCTGCTGTTCAACGCCTTTGCCGCCGTCGTCATCGGCGGCGTCAGCCTGAAAGGCGGCGTCGGCACCTTACCCGGCGTCTATGCCGGCGTGCTGCTTTTGTCGGCAATCAACACGGCGATCAATCTGATGGGCCTGCCCGCCAACTTCACCCAGGTCATTCACGGCTTGCTGGTGCTGGCGGCGGTCCTGCTCGACGCCTTCAAGCAAACCATTCGCCAGAGGCTCGCATGACCGTAGGGCCAGAGACCGGAAGACTGTCGGGCAAGGTGGCGCTGATCGTCGGCGCCGCGCGCGGCATCGGCAAGGGCATCGCCCAACGTTTCGCCGAAGAAGGTGCCAGGCTTGTACTTGCCGACACCGAGATCGAGGTGGGGCGAGCGACCGCCAGTGAACTTGACGCCGCCTTCATCGGTACGGACATCTCGCTTTTGGCCGATGTCGAGGCCGCCGTCGCGCTGGCGCTCACGCGCCACGGCCGCCTCGACATCATCGTCCAGAACGCCGGCATTTATCCCTGGCAATTGCTGGAGAACACCAGCCCGGACGACTGGGATCGCGTCATGGCGGTCAATCTGCGCGGCAGTTTCAATGCCGCTCGGGCCGCACTGGTGCCGATGAAGGCGCAGCGCCGCGGGCGCATGCTGTTCACCTCCTCGATCACCGGACCGCACGTCACCAGTCCCGGCCACGGCCACTATTCCGCGACCAAGGCAGGCATAAACGGGCTGATCCGTTCGGCGGCGCTCGAATTCGCCGGCTACGGCATAACCGTCAACGGCGTCGAACCCGGCAACATTCTCACCGAGGGAATGGAGCTTCACCGGGGTGCTGCCTTCATCAAGAACATGGAAGACGCCATTCCGCTCGGCCGGCTGGGCAGTCCGCGCGATGTCGCCAATGCCTTCCTGTTCCTGGCTTCCGACGATGCCAGCTACATCACCGGCACCACGATTGTCGTCGATGGCGGGCAATTGCTGCCAGAGGGGAGCGACTTCAGGCTGGCGCCGCCGTGAACAACGCGTGAGGGAAACAAGAAAGCCGGCGCACATCATCACTGATGCCAAGCGCAGCCGCAGCGTTCCCGCTGGCGGTGATCGGCGGGGATTTGGCCCACCGGAACCTCATGGCGATACACCCGTTCTTCCATGTGTGATTCAGGAGATAGCCACAATGGATTGGAACCGCGTCGAAGGAAATTGGAAGCAGGTCAAGGGTAAAGTCAAGGAGCAGTGGGGCAAGCTCACTGATGATGATCTCGACCGCATCGCCGGCAAACGCGATCAGCTTGAGGGCATTATCCAGGAACGCTACGGCATCGAGAAGGATCGCGTACGCCGAGACGTCGACGACTGGTATAGTCGGCAGGGCTGGTAGATAGCAGAGCTGCCATAAAAGGCGTCTTCCCGAGAGCCGTTATGCCTACGGTCGACGGGCTCCCCGCCTCTCCCGGCCGTCCGCATGATGGCGCGCGGCGCACAAGAAGCACAACGTCTACACCTTCAATATCTGCGGCCAGAAAGCCGATATGCGCTATCTACGCTAGGGATGAACAGCCGAACCACAAGCCCCTTGAGATCGGCTGGAACTCGCGCATGTCGCGCAGATGTTCCGTTATCGCGGAATATCGAACCAGAAGGTTTTCTGGCATTATACTTCTTGGCGGACCCCAACCCGCCTGGCCGGCGTCCTGCAAGTCGGGTTTACCCCACCCGCCCCCAAAAAAGGGCGCCGGCCACCTTGGCTCGGCACGGCGCCAAGTACATCGTTATTCAAGCAGCCCCACGCCATGATGTTGCAGGTCAAGGAGCGACGCAATCGACGCCCAAGCGGCAGCAACCGAGAAGCCGACCTCCCACTGATGCCAAACGTAATCGTGTTAACCCCCGGCGCCATCACTCATCGAACGGGCACGTGCCGTCGATATGGTAGAGCGGCAAATATGAGGACTATCGCCTTCACTTCGCCGACCCGCCGCGACGAAGGCGTTCGTTGACCATTTTGGCGGAGACATGTTCGATCGCAAAAATCCGAAATGTTTGGCGCCGCACAGCGACAGAGTGGCTCACTAGCGACACGCTGTCGCGGCCATTTCCGTCACCACAAGTTTCTCGAAGTGTGAAAGATTTGTGACAAATGTCTGGTCAAACGCGTTGGATCGCATTAAAGGCGCATTAAACAGCAACCGCGCGCAGAGCCGATGGGGAGTATGGGCCTTTGTACAAGATGAGACTGACAGCTTCACTTGGGATGCTATATTTATTGAGTCTGACGGTGTCGGCTCACGCATATCTCGACCCGGGCACCGGGAGCATGCTGCTGCAGGGCTTGATTGCAGGTGTCGCGGCGGGCACCACCGTGTTAACCATCTATTACAATCGCCTCAAACTGCTGTTGGCGCGCATTTTCGGTAAGAATCGTACAGACCGGAAATGAAAGGTTCAGGACTAGTTTTTGAGGATGGATCGTTCCGAGATCCTTCCGGGTCGGTCTTTGTTTCCGATGGCCGGGTTTTCCGCACAGTGACCGACCAGGGCAAAGCGAGCTATGAGGCCGCCCGGGATGCGGGCATCCTGCTACGTTACGCCGAGCTGGATAAAATAGTCCGGACCAGTGAGGTCGCCCCCGCAGATTGGCCCGAGGTCGTAGGAAAACCAGCTTACGTGTTGGAACACGGAGCGATACCATTCGTGAGCTATCCCTACGAATGGTCTTTCGGTGCGTTGAAGGCAGCAGCCCTGCATCATCTTGACCTGCAAATACAACTATTGACCGAGAATTTTGTCCTTTCTGACGCAAGCGCCTACAATGTGCAGTTCGTTGGCTCCAAGCCCATCTTCATCGATATCCTCTCTGTTAGGCCATATCGGGACGGGGAGTATTGGACGGGTCACAGACAATTCTGCGAGCAGTTTCTTAATCCGCTGCTTCTCCGAGCTGTGAAGGGAATCGCCCACAATTCATGGTTCAGGGGTGCGCTGGAGGGCATTTCCACCCGCGATTTTGCTCGCTTGCTCACATTTTCTGAGCGATTTTCGTGGAACATGTTGACCCACGTCACGCTGCAAAGTCGCCTTGAACAGAGCTCCGTGAATGATCCCAGCAACGCTGTCAAAAGGGTTAGCCGAAGCAGAAAGCTACCGCGGGCGGGGTATCACGGCATTTTATCCCAATTGCGCCGGTGGATCGCACGTCTAGAGCCGGCCGACACCGGCAAGACTGTGTGGGGCGCATACGCGAGTATGAACACCTACTCCAGTCAAGAGGCCTCGACAAAGCGGCAAATGATCCACGATTTCGCGGCATCCGGCCAAGTCGCCACCGCAATCGATCTGGGCTGCAATACTGGCGACTTTTCGGTCGCCGCTTTGGAGGGTGGCGCGAAAGCGGTAGTTGGCTTCGATTTCGATCAGACCGCAGTCGACATCGGATTTTTGCGGGCCGCGTCAGCTAAAATGAACTTTCTTCCGTTGTGGCTGGATGCTGCGAACCCCAGCCCTGATCAAGGATGGGCTCAGAAGGAACGAAAGGGTTTCTCGTCGAGATTCAGAGCTGATGCGGTTCTTGCTCTCGCTTTTGAGCACCATCTTGCCATTGGCAGAAACGTGCCTTTGCACCAGGCCGTCAAATGGATTGTTGACGTTGCTCCCACCGGCATAATCGAGTTCGTCCCCAAGGATGATCCAACAATTCGACAGATGCTTGCTCTTCGAGAGGATATCTTCCCCGATTATAACCCTTCTTCGTTCGAATGCGCACTTACGTCCGTTTCCCGCATTGCGAAGAAACAAACAGTGTCGGCCACCGGCCGTACACTTTATCAATTCGATAGGCGATGAATTAAAAAGAGATGGTACTTCATCGGGTATTTTCGAATGGGCATTAATTCCAATCGCATTGTTAGAATTTCGATGGCATTTCTCGCCTTACTGTTTCCAATATTAGTTCTTTTCGTATTTTTTCCATTGGAACTTTATGCGAAAAACGCCAAGGAATTGGGGTATGATATTTGGCTTCCCACTATTTTCATTTATGGTGGCGCATTTATTTTGATATTTGTATCCACTCTAACCTTGTTCGGAATTCGGGATTTCGTAAAAAAGGCGTATTTGCTTCTAGGGGCCTTCGTATTACTCGCCGACGTTTTTGCCCCCGTTCAGCTGAGTCGCTTAGATGGCGCATCATTCGCAAGCCCGGAGCCCATCTCCATCACTGCGGTAGAAGTTGCCATCTTGGTCGCGCTGTTGGCGGTGGGTGCAGTTACGACTCTAGGCACGCTGGTTCGGGTTTTTGCCATCCTGTCGATCGCGTTAATTGCCGGATTGGCCACTGTCGCTGCGGGCCTGCCGGTGCCACCGGCTGAAACCGAAAACTCTCCTAAATCCGGCTTGTCTATAAATGGCCGCTCGGACCTTCCAAATATATATCACTTTCATCTCGATGAGATGCAGTCAGATTTTGCACTTGCCGCGATCGAAGAGATGAATGACCGGAGCATTTTTCGCGGGTTTACGTTTATGCGCCGGAATATTTCAAATTATCCTTATACGTTGTCGTCGGTTGCGAGCTATCTGACCGGCACCATATTTCGGAATGGAAGCTTTCCCGCCTGGAGGGCGGCCTTCGATCAAGGATTGCTGAAAGATCTTCGGACGGATGGTTACGCAGTTGATGTTGTGGGGCTTCCGGAGATATTGCAGACAAATGTTGCAGATGTATTTTTCACGCCAGAGCAGATCACCAAGTACCAATACTCGCTCAAACACCCGCAAATTGTCGAATTTTCTGGATTATTGTTTGCAAAATTGTTTCCAAATTTCTTGACAAATGAGGCCTTGGGGTGGGGACACTCGGCCGGCGAGCGGATTAGCGCAGTATTTGAGCGCAAAGCGGAAAGCTACATCCCGAAGACCGTAGAACAAGGCGTCCATCCATTTCAGGCTGTTGTGGGGATGAAATATCTGATCGCGAATGAACAGCGGTTTGCCGCACGCGGTAGATACACATTGTTCCAAGCGATCCTTCCTCATGGCCCCTACGTGCTCGATGCAAATTGCATGGTCGATCCCGAACGTGCGGCGGTCGGGGTCCAGGCTGCCTATAGGTCTCAGGCCAGTTGCGCCATGAAGCTTGTTGTGGAGTTCTTGCAAGAGCTCAAGCGACTGGACCGCTATGACGACGCCATTATCGTCATACAATCTGACCACGGGTCCGGGTGGGCAGGCTTTTTGAATGGACTCGGTGGCTCAGAGATGAGTCCGCCGTATCACTCCGGCATCACCGCATTTGGAGGCACCACCGCAGCATTTGAAAGCAGGTCGATGGCAACCCTCATGATTAAGCCATCTCAATCGGACTCTGATTTTGCGGTATCTGACGGAGAATCGCAGTTGATCGACGTCTATCCCACAATAATGGACGCGATCGGGCACCAGCCTAACAGACCTCACGATGGCCTGAGTTTGTTGCCCTGCCTAACGGGATCCTGTGAAAGCATCCGCGTGCGCCCGCAAAAATTCTTTGTCTATCCGCACGATGGGGGCATTTCTCCGCTGCTAGCCAATACCGTAGTGTTCACGGCCGGACATGCAGTCTTCACACAAACCGAGACTATACCGGTGCCGTAGCGGTTGAACCGCTTGAATATCGCGATGCGTCCCCCCTCGGCCCGCCCGGTTCATGGACGTTGGGCGTTCCGGTGCGGTCGAGGCCAACGCCGCGCCAGCGGCGCTTCGATCGAGGCGATCTCGGCCAAGATGGCCAATTCAATCGACCAGAACAAGGCGCTCCAGAAGATGTACATGCCGGTCAATCTGGTAGCCGTCTGCGCAGCCTGACGTAGGGGCAGGAAACTGCTCGGCCAGGAACGGAATGAATACGAAAAGTTGAAACTCTCCGGAAAATGAGAGTTGAAACTTTTTCAAGGGGCGGTAGCTAACCCCTTGAAACTAATGGCGCGAGTGACGGGGCTCGAACCCGCGACCTCCGGCGTGACAGGCCGGCACTCTAACCAACTGAGCTACACCCGCGCATTGACGAGCACGTGTCAGCCGCGTTCGTCGTTGGGCGCTGGATAAGGGGTTCGCCACCGGGTGTCAAGCGCACGAAACCATCATAACATCAAACTGGAGAAGGTTTTTTGACAGCCGGCGTGTTGTTCGCAAATACGGCCCGCAACGACGGCGTCCCACGCTCATTTGGCCTTGCGAAGCTGGCCCCGACCGCTTAAAGGTCCGGCCCGGAGCGGGCGATTAGCTCAGTTGGTAGAGCGCTTCGTTTACACCGAAGATGTCGGCGGTTCGAGCCCGTCATCGCCCACCATTCAGGCGCCTTTCATTCAAACGCCTCAGCCCCTTGCCAGCAGCGCCTCGACCTCATGCAAGTCCGGCATGGACGGCGCGGTGCCTGGCTTCGTCACCGAAATGCCCGCAACGGCGCAAGCAAAGCGCACGGCTTGCAGGGGCTCCATCCCACGCGACAGCGCGACGGCCAGGCCGCCATTGAAGGCATCGCCGGCTCCCGTGGTCTCGACCACCGGGCCGGCGCTGACGGCGGCGACATGTTCGGACCGATCCCTCGTGTGCAGCAATGCGCCTTTCTCTCCCAACGTGACGATGACGGCGCCGGCGCCCTTTTCGAGCAGCTTGCCGGCGGCTGCGCGGGCGTCATCGACCGAGGCGACCTTCGTGCCGGTCAACTCCTCCGTCTCGGTCTCGTTGGGCGTGAGGTAGTCGCAGAGCGAATAGATGCGGTCGGGGAGCCTGGCCGCCGGAGCCGGGTTGAGGATGGTCGTCACCCCTGCCCCGCGCGCGATCTCCAACGCCCGCAGCGCCGCCTCGATGGGCTGTTCGAGTTGCGTCACGAAGACGCCGGCACCACGAATCAGGGCGGCATTGGCCTCGATGTCGTCGGGCGAGATCAGCATCGCCGCGCCGGGGCTGACGATGATGGCGTTGTTGCCGGTGCCCTCCTCGACGAAAATATAGGCAGCGCCCGTATAGCTGTCGGGCGTATCGATCACGGCATTCTTCACGCCGGCGTCCTTCCAGGTGCGCTTGGCCATGTCGGCGAAGGCATCGACGCCGAGGCGCGTGAGGAAGGTTGCTTCGGCGCCGAGCTTACCGGCCGCAACCGCCTGGTTCGAACCCTTGCCGCCGGGACCGAGGGTGAAGGACGTTCCAAGGATCGTCTCGCCCATGCGCGGCTGCCGCGCGGCGCGATAGGCCGTGTCGGCGACGAAGACTCCGAGGATGACGATCGGCTTGCCGGCCAGCATGCCGCTACTCCGCATCCGGCGGGACCACGCCCTTGCGGAAGGCAAAACAGCCGTAGAACCGGCGCTCGCCGGTCTGGATGACGCAGTAAGCCTGCTTGGCGCGCTCGTAGAAAGCGTAGCGCTCGACCGGCAGCATCGGCCATGGCTTGCCCTCGGCGGCGTCGATCTCCTTTTGCACTTCCTGCTGAACGGGCGGGATCTCGTCCGGCTTGCCGACGATCTCCATGCGCGCGGCTGAATCGTCGACGAACGTATCCAGCGGGTAGAGCGACAGCACCGCCTTCACGACTTGCGCCGCCGGCGCGTCGATGCGCAGCAGCCGCCCGAGCGCCGTCTGGCGCGCCACCGAATCGGAGGGGAAGTTGGTGTCGGCGATAATCAGGTCGTCGCCGTGTCCCATCGCCCGCAATGCCTGGAGCACGTCGGCATTGAGGAGCGGATTGATCCCTTTGAGCATGATATTCCTCGTGAAATGAGTTTGAGATCAGAGACGCTTGCCGGTCTCGGCATCGAACAGATGGATGTGGTCGAGCCGCGGCCTGAGCTTGAGCGTATCGCCGGGCTTGAAGTCGTGGCGTTCGCGGAACAGCGCCACCATCTCGCCGTCCCCGAAACGCAGGAAGACCAGGGTTTCCGAGCCAGTCGGCTCGACCACCGAAATCTTGGCAGGCACGCCATCGGCATGAATCTCGAGATGCTCCGGCCGCACGCCATAGACGACGGCGCGCCCTTCCTCCGCAGCGCTGCCGGGCGCGACCGGGAACAGAGCGCCGGCGATGTCGACACCGCCCTTGCGCGCGACGCCCTTGAGCAGGTTCATCGACGGAGAGCCAATGAAGCCGGCGACAAACAAGTTGGCAGGCCGGTCGAACAGTTCCAGCGGTGCGCCGACCTGTTCAATGCGGCCGTCGCGCATCACCACGATCTTGTCGGCCATGGTCATGGCTTCGATCTGGTCATGCGTGACATAGATGGTGGTGGTCTTCAGCCGCTGGTGCAGTTCCTTGATCTCGGTGCGCATCTGCACACGCAGCTTGGCGTCGAGATTTGAGAGCGGCTCGTCAAACAGGAACACCTGCGGGTTGCGCACGATGGCGCGGCCCATGGCGACGCGCTGGCGCTGGCCGCCGGAAAGCTGCCGGGGATAGCGTTTCAGATAAGGGTTGAGGTCGAGGATGTCGGCGGCGCGCTTGACCCGCTCGGCAACCACGGCCGGATCGGTTTTGCGCAGCTTGAGCGCAAAGGCCATGTTCTGCTCGACTGTCTTGTGCGGATAGAGCGCATAGTTCTGGAACACCATGGCGATGTCGCGCTTGGCCGGCGGCAAGTGGTTGACCACACGGTCGCCGATGGCGATCGTGCCGCCGGAGACGGTCTCCAGCCCCGCCACCATTCTCAGCAGCGTGGACTTGCCGCAACCCGAAGGACCGACCAGCACCACGAATTGGCCGTCAGATATATCGACGCTGACTTCGTGCAGAACCTTGACGGTTCCAAACGCCTTGGCCACTTTGCTGATCGCGACTTGAGCCATATCTCCCCCATCGGCTCCATTGCCGTATGCGCAGAAGCTAACCAACGCGACCTGCCAGGGCAAGCCGGTCTCTTCCCGACAAAAACCCGGTCTCGTTGACACGGCGTTTGGTTGCGAGAATAGTGACGGGCGCTGGTCCGAATACCGGTTGCCCGAACCAAAAAAACGGAACTTCAATCGAGCAGGTGGGGTCCTGCATCGTTCGTTTCCGAACCGGGAGAATCGTTTGGCGCTCCAGCGCCTGAGAAATTTGGCCGCATTCACAACAGATATTCTGGGAGGAACATCGATGAAAACAGGTCTCTACGAAACGCTGGTCCGCGCGGGGGCAACCCGACGCGACATATTGAAGGGCGCGGCCTCGATGGCCGCGATCGCTGCCGCATCCGGCGCCGGGCTCGGCGCCCTCACGCGCCCGGCCTCCGCCGCCAGTGAGCTGCGCTCGAAAATCCTGCAGATCCCCGGCGTGGGCAAGGGTCAGCCGACCGACGCCGACTTCCAGAAGGTCGGCGAGCTCTGTCTCGAGGCGACCAAGGCCAATGTCAAGGAAGGCGAATTCGCCGGCGTCGAGCTTACCTTCATGGGTCTCAACAACCAGAACCTGCACAATGTGCTATTCCGCGGCTTCCTGAAGCCCTGGGAAACCTATACCGGCGCCAAGATCAACTGGATCGATCTGGCGCAGGCCGACTACAATGCCCGCCTGCAGCAGTCGATCGCCACCGGCACGGTCGACTTCGACATCATCGAGATGGGCGCGCCGTTCGAGGGCGACGTCTGCGGCAAGGGCCTCACGTCCGAGATGCCCGACTGGGTCAAGACCCAGATCGATTTCGATGACCTCGTCAACTATCTGAAGCCGCCTGTCGGCACCTGGAACGGCAAGCAGTACCGCGTGACCGTCGACGGCGACGCGCATAATTTCAATTACCGCACCGATGTGTTTTCCGATGCCGACCTCGCCAAGGCCTGGAAGGACGGCGGCGGCGGCGGTGAATGGGGCGTGCCGAAGACCTGGCAGCAGGTCCAGGCGGTCACCAAGTTCCTCAAGGGCAAGCAGGTCAAGGGTCAGGACGTCTACGGCTATCTCGACGCGCCGAAACCCTGGGGCGGATTCGGCTTCTATTTCCTCGGCAGCCGCGCCACCGCGTACGCCAAGCACCCCGACGACAAGGCCTGGCTGTTCGACGCCGACACGATGAAGCCGCGCATCAACAATCCGGCCTGGGTGCGCGCCATACAGGACGTGATCGACGCGCTGCCTTCGGAGCCTGCCGACCAGATCAACGCCGATCCAAACACCACCGCCTTCCAGCAGTTCCTGGCCGGCACCGGCTCGATGGTCACCTGGTGGGGCGATGTCGGCTCGAACGTCAAGACCAACGACTCCTCCGTCGTGGGCGACGTCACCGGCTTCTCGATCCTGCCCGGCTCCGACGATGTCTACAACTCCAAGACCGGGCAGTGGGACAAACTCGCCAGCGGACCGAACTATGCGCCGAACTGCGCCTATCTCGGCTGGGGCGTATACGTCATGGCCCGCGTCGATAGCGACGAGAAGAAGAAGAAGGCGGCATGGTCCGCCGCCGCCCATCTCGGCGGCAAGGACCTGTCGATCTGGACGGCGATGTACCCGTCCGGCTTCCAGCCCTACCGCAACTCACATTTCGACATTCCGGAGTGGGTGGCGGCGGGCTATGACGAAGCCTTTATCACCTCCTATCTCAAGTCGGAATCGGACAGCTACAACCACCCGAACGCGGCGATCGAGCCACGCATTCCCGGCATCTTCCAATACTATTCAGCCGCCGAGGACATTCTGGCCAACACCTTCGCCGGCAAGATGAAGGCGCAGGAGGGCGCAGACGCCATTGCCGCGGCCTGGGAGAAGCTGACCGACCAGATCGGCCGCGACAACCAGATCAAGCTCTACAAGGCCTCGCTCGGCCTGTAGGCAGGCGTTATGAGGATCACGGCCCGGCGGAACATCGTCGCCGGGCCGTATCTTGGCCGGCTTCGGCCGGTCATTTGCGCAAAAGAGGCAAGAGGCGTGGCTGACCAGACTTCGACCACGAATGCGTGGCCGGCAAATTCCGTACCGACCGATCTGATCCCGCCCGGCCGCAAACGGCTCGGTTGGGCCCTGATGGCCGTCGCGACGCTCGGCCTTCTGGCAACGATCCTGGTGCAAGTCCTCTACAAGAGCGAGGTCGACACGATCGGCTTCGAGACATGGCGGCCCGTGGTCTACGCCTATGTGCTGTGGGGCGTGGCACTCGGCGTCGGCCAGGTGCTGACGCGCGGCGAAGACGGCCAGCGGGCGCTGTTCCTGCTGCCGGCGCTGCTGTTCACCATCGCCATGGTGATCTTCCCGACCCTGTTCGGCTTCTACATCGCGCTGACCGACTGGAACCTGAGTTCATTCTCGGGCCGCAAGTTCAACGGGCTCGACAATTTCTGGCAGATGCTCGGCGATCCCTATTATCGCAACGCGCTGTTCAACATGGTGCTCTATGTGCTGGCGGTGCTGGTCGAATATGTCATCGCCTTCGGCCTGGCGCTGCTGCTCAACGCGCAGATCCGGGCGCGCAAATTCTTCCGCGTCGTCTTCCTGATGCCGCTGATGCTGTCGCCGGTCGCGGTCTCGTGGATGATTGGCAAATCGCTGATGGAGTACCGGTTCGGGCCGGCGGCGACGCTGGCCCGCCACCTCGGCTGGGACAACCCCGCTTTCTTCTCCAACCCGATCACCGCCCGTATCTCGATCATGATGCTCGACGCCTGGACCTTCATCCCCTTCATGATGATCATGCTGCTTGCCGGCCTGCAGGCGATGTCGCGCGAGGTGCTGGAGGCCGCGCGCGTCGACGGCGCCACGGCCTGGCAAACCTTCTGGCAGGTCACCTTCCCGCTGATGCTGCCGGTGTCGGTGACCGCCGTCGTGTTGCGCATCATCTTCAAGCTGAAACTGGCAGACATCATCATCACGGTCACCTCGGGTGGTCCCGGCGGCGCCACCGATTCCGTGTCGAGCTTTATTTATCGCGAGTACCGGGACCGTTCCAATGTCGGCTACGGCACGATGCTGGCGATGGCCTATCTCGTCATCATCGTGGTGTTCGTGACCTGGCTGCTGAAGGTCGCCAACCGCTTCGTGCGCAATGTGAACTAGTGCGGCAGGGATCATGAGCGTTCAGACCACCGACTATACCGTCTCCGAAATCCACTCGCCGGCGAGCTTCATCACCAGCCGCGTCTTCATCTATGGCGCGCTTGTGTTCTGGGCCTTCATCTGCCTCTTTCCGATCTACTGGACGATCACGACCTCGTTCAAGTCGGCGGTAGACGTGACCCAGGGGCATCTGATCCCCTTCGTCGACTTCCAGCCGGACTGGAAGGGCTGGCGATCGCTTGGCCTGTCGCCGGATTCGATCTTCCAGACGTCGACCGTCCGCGACGAATTCTTCAAGCGCTTCATGAATTCGGTCATCACTTCGGTCGGCGCGTCGAGCCTCGCCATCGTCATCGGCAGCCTCGCCGCCTACGGCCTCACGCGCTACCGCTATCACTTCGCCTGGTTCAAGAACGAGGACATTTCCTTCTTCTTCCTGTCGCAGCTCATCCTGCCGCCGGTCGTGCTCGCACTGCCGTTCCTGGTGCTTTACCGCGAAGTCGGACTGCTCGACACGCGCATCGGGCTGATCCTGCTCTACACGCTGATGGTGCTGCCGATCGTCATCTGGATCATGCGCGACCAGTTCAATTCCATCCCGGTCGAGCTCGAGGAAGCGGCCCTCGTCGACGGGTTGTCGATCTGGGGCGCGTTCTTTCGCATCGTCATGCCGATTGCCCTGCCCGGCATGGTCGCGGCTTTCATCCTGGCGATGGTGCTGTGCTGGAACGAGTATTTCTTCGCCGCCCTTTTGACCTCGACCGACGCCAAGACAATTCCGGTCATGGTGGCGAGCCAGACCGGTTCGCAAGGCATCAACTGGTGGTCGATGGCAGCGCTTGCCACGGCGGCAATCGCGCCCTTGGCCGTCATCGGCATCGCGCTGGAACGCTATCTGATCATGGGCATGACCGCGGGAGCGGTGAAATAGGCGGCGCCGTCCTTACCTTCTCCACAAGGGAGAAGGAGAACCGCGCTAGTCCCTCAGGATCGTGCGCAGGTGATCCATGATCATGGCAACGCCCTCTGCTCCGAGCGCAGCCGAGGCATCCGGAGCGCTGGCCGTATACCAGCTCGTATTGTCGGCGAAATGGCCGGCATCGACAGCCTCAGGGCATAGCGCCAGCATCAGCGAGGTCTCGCCGATGCCGGCATGATCGAACGGGTACTTGCCGTTCATCTCGGCCGGCATCAGCGGATGCACCTGCACCCAGTTGAAAAAATTGCTGCCCTCGGCATGCTCGGCATAGTAGGCGGCCATCGCCTCGGAGCCCCACCAGCCTTCACCTCGTTCCTTCTCAAGGAAGCGGAAGATCGCCTGACGTCCGGCGGCCTTGAAGGCGAGATCGGTCGGCATGCCGGCGGCGAAATTCTCGGTCTGGTGGTGGATTATGGCGTGGATGTTGCGAAAACCGATGCGCAGCAGGCTGTAGAACAGTTCCTCCGCGAAGGGCGCCAGTTGATTGCCGCCAACCTGCACCGAGCCTGTGCCCTCCGGCGGCGCCACGGCGTAGCTCGCCGCGCCGTAGTAGAAGGGCGGCAGGATGACGATCTCCCGCTCCTTCTCAAACAGCTCCAGCGTCTTGACGACCGCCAGCGTGTCCATGCCGACCGCCATGTGCTCGCCATGGTATTCGAGCACGCCGAGCGGCAGGGCGATCGGCCAGTTCTGGGCGATCGCCTTGCGGATCTGGTGCGGCAGCATCAACTCGTAGCGCATCGCACTACTCCATATTGGTGTGACGGGCCCGCATCGCCTCCGGCGAGGCCGCGGTCAGACCCCTGAGTTTCAGCACCATGACCTCGAACAGCAGGAACAGCGCGCCTTCGAACACCGATCCCATCGGCAGGACCGATGTTTTTTGCGGACCCTGGTCGTCGGCCATGGTCTGCGCCGGCACGAGCAGCGTGAAGTCGGCCAAGCGCGCTGCACTGCCGCCGGGCTGAGCGGTCAGAAGCAGAACCGTCGCGCCGGCCTGGCGCGCCACCTGCATCAGGGTTAGCACGGTCGCGGTTTCTCCAGGCCCGGAACTGACCAGGAAGACATCGCCCTGCGCCACGGGCGGCGTGGTCATGTCACCGACCACCGACACCGGCAGGCCCAGATGATGGAGCCGCATGGCGAAGCCCTTGACCTGCAAGGCCTCGCGGCCGCAGCCGTAGACGACGATCTGCCGTGCTCCTGCGAGCATCTCGCAGGCGGCATCGATCCGGCCGTCGTCGACGCGCGCCAGCACAGTGCCGAGCTCGTCCAGAGCGGTCCTGAACATCTGCGAGCCCGCATCGCTCATGATGGTGCCGTCCAACGATCCGAGGTCGAAGAAGAGTGGAAATTCCCGGTCACGTCTCTCCCCGAACAGCTTGTTTTTATTGATGCTACCACCGCGAAAATCCGTGTCCAACGCCCCTGCGCGCTTTTGCTGTGCCACGAGCATGATAGTGTCATGTCAGACAAATCAATGAGGCAAACGGCAGGATATGAAGACACGGCATTTCGACCGCATCGGCAATGGCGGCATCAGCTTCACCGAACTCGGCTTCGGCACGGCGCCGCTCGGCAACCTCTACCGCGCCGTCTCCGACGAGGACGCCAATGCGACGCTGGAGGCTGCATGGGCGACCGGCTGCCGCTATTACGACACCGCGCCGCTCTATGGGCTTGGCCTGTCGGAGACGCGGCTCAACCCCTTCCTGCGCGGCAAGAAACGCGACGACTACGTGCTGTCGAGCAAGGTCGGCCGCATCATGCGCGCCTGTCCGCCGCAAGAGCGCACCGGCATCGGCAAGTTCTTCGACACGCCGTCGCGCAAGGAGGTCTACGACTACAGCTATGACGGCGTGATGCGCTCCTTCGAAGCGTCCCTGGAACGGCTCGGCGTCGACCGCATCGACATTCTGTTCGTGCACGACGTCGACATCTTCACCCATGGCAGCAAGGAAGCGTCCGACCAGCGCATAGAGGAGTTTATGCGCTCCGGCTATTACGGACTGCTTGCCTTGCGCGACCAGGGCGTCATCAAGGCCTTCGGCGGCGGCATCAACGAATGGCAGGTTGCCCAGACATTGGCCGAGCGCGGTGATTTCGATCTGTTCCTGCTTGCCGGCCGCTATACGCTGCTCGAGCAGGAGGCGCTGACATCCTTCCTGCCACTCTGCCAGAAGCGCGGCATCGGCATCGTTTTGGGCGGCCCCTACAATTCCGGGATCCTGGCCACGGGGCCGAAGCCGGGTGCCTTCTACAACTACACCGAAGCGCCGCGGGACGTGCTCGACCGGGTGGCGCGCATCGAGGCGGTCTGCCGGCGGCATGACGTGCGCCTGATCGAGGCAGCGTTGCAGTTTCCGTTGCTGCATCCGTCCGTCGTGTCGGTGATCCCCGGTGGCCAGCGGCCAAGCGAGGTCGAAAGCAATCGGTCACTGCTCGATGCGAAACTGCCGGCGGCACTCTGGGCCGACCTGAAGAAGGACGGCCTGATGCGGGCGGACGCGCCGACCGGGTAGCTCGCAATCGCGAACCTATCCCAGTACGAGCGCAAAAGAAAAGCCGGGGCTTGCCCGGCTTTTCTGATATTTGAAATTTAAAAAAGGCGCTTAATTGACGGCGTCCTTGAGACCCTTGCCGGCCGAGAACTTCGGCACGGTGCGCGCCGGGATCTTCACTTCGGCGCCGGTCTGAGGGTTGCGGCCGGTCGAGGCTGCGCGCTTTGACACGGTGAAATTGCCAAAGCCGACAAGCCGGACATCGCCGCCCTTCTTCAGTTCGCCGGTGATGACGGAGAATACCGCATCCACAGCCGACTGCGCGTCACCCTTCGAAATGCTCGCGGCGTCGGCGACAGCGGACACCAGTTCGTTCTTGTTCATAAAAATTCCCTTCCATGAGAACACCGGAACTCTCGACTCATCCGGCAGGAAACGGACTTTAGAAAGAAGCGCTCCCGCAACCAAGTCGAAAAGCCGGGAAAGGATGGAAAAAAGCCCGGAATTCCGGGGTTTTTCACATGAAAAAGCCGGGCGCGAGGCCCGGCTTTCTGTTTTTGCGCTGCAACTTTAGCAAGAACTAATGCGCAAGCGACTTTCCGGCGTCATCCGCAGTGTCCGTCGCGGCAGGAGGATTGACCGGTTCGACCCATTCGATTGGCTCCGGCATACGCACCAGCGCGTGGCGCAATGCCTCGCCGACCCGCGAGACCGGGATGATTTCCATACCGTTCTTCACGTTGTCAGGAATATCCGCCAGATCCTTGGCGTTGTCTTCCGGGATCAGCACCTTCTTGATGCCGCCGCGCAGTGCGGCAAGCAACTTCTCCTTCAGACCGCCGATCGGCAGCACCCTGCCGCGCAGCGTGATCTCGCCGGTCATGGCGACATCGGCCCTGACCGGAATGCCGGTCAGCACGGAGACGATCGCGGTCGCCATCGCCACACCGGCCGACGGCCCGTCCTTGGGCGTGGCACCCTCCGGCACGTGGACGTGGATGTCGCGCTTGTCGAACAGCGGCGGCTCGATGCCGAAATCGAGAGCGCGCGAGCGGACATAGGAGGCCGCCGCCGAAATCGATTCCTTCATCACGTCGCGCAGATTGCCGGTCACCGTCATGCGGCCCTTGCCGGGCATCATGACGCCTTCAACCGTCAGCAGCTCGCCGCCGACTTCCGTCCAGGCAAGTCCGGTGATGACGCCGACCTGGTCGTCTGCCTCGACCTGACCGAAGCGGAAGCGCGGAACACCGAGATAATCGGCGAGATTGTCCCCCGTGATGTTCACAGTCTTCTTCTTCGTCTTCAGGATCTCGGTCACCGCCTTGCGTCCGAGCTTCATCAGCTCGCGCTCCAGGCTCCTGACGCCCGCTTCACGGGTGTAGGTCTGGATGATGGCGCGGATCGCGTCCTCACTGACGGAGAACTCCTTCGGCTGCAGCGCGTGATCGCGCACCACCTTCGGCAGCAAATGCCGCTTGGCGATCTCGATCTTCTCGTCCTCGGTGTAGCCGGCGATACGGATGATTTCCATGCGGTCCATCAAGGGCGCAGGGATGTTCAGCGTGTTCGCCGTCGTCACGAACATCACACTCGACAGGTCGTACTCGACCTCCAGATAGTGGTCCATGAACGTCGAGTTCTGCTCGGGGTCGAGCACCTCCAGCAAAGCCGACGACGGATCGCCGCGGAAATCCTGGCCCATCTTGTCGATCTCGTCGAGCAGGAAGAGCGGATTGGATTTCTTCGCCTTCTTCATCGACTGGATGACCTTGCCGGGCATCGAGCCGATATAGGTGCGCCGGTGGCCGCGGATCTCGGCCTCGTCACGCACGCCGCCCAGCGCCATGCGGATGAACTCGCGGCCGGTCGCCTTGGCGATCGACTTGCCGAGCGAGGTCTTGCCGACGCCGGGAGGGCCGACGAGGCACAGGATGGGCCCCTTGAGCTTCTTCTGGCGGCTTTGCACGGCGAGATACTCGACGATACGGTCCTTGACCTTGTCGAGACCGAAATGGTCGGTGTCGAGCACGTTCTGCGCGAACGCCAGGTCCTGCTTGACCTTGGAGTTCTTGCCCCACGGAATCGACAGGATCCAGTCGAGATAATTACGCACCACGGTGGATTCCGCCGACATAGGCGACATCGTCCTCAGCTTCTTCAATTCGGCTTCCGCCTTTTCGCGAGCCTCCTTGGAGAGCTTGGTCTTCTTGATGCGGGCCTCGATCTCGGCGGCCTCGTCGCGGCCATCCTCGCCTTCGCCGAGCTCCTTCTGGATCGCCTTCATCTGCTCGTTGAGGTAGTATTCGCGCTGCGTCTTCTCCATCTGGCGCTTGACGCGCGAGCGGATGCGCTTCTCCACCTGCAGGACGGAGATTTCGGCCTCCATGAAGCCCATCGCCTTTTCCAGCCGCTCCTTGACCGAGAGCGTGGCCAGCATCTCCTGCTTTTCGGGGATCTTGATGGCGAGGTGCGAAGCGACCGTGTCGGCGAGCTTGGAATAGTCGTCGATCTGGCTGGCGGCACCAACCACCTCGGGCGAGATCTTCTTGTTGAGCTTGACGTAGTTCTCGAAGTCGGTGACGACCGAACGAGCCAGCGCCTCGACCTCAACCTCTTCCTCTTCCGGCTCGACCAGCGCGGTGGCGCGGGCCTCATGGAAGTCGGGACGGTCGGTGAAGGCGGTGATTTTCGCGCGCGAGGCGCCTTCGACCAGCACCTTGACGGTGCCGTCGGGCAGCTTCAGCAATTGCAGCACGTTGGCGAGCGTGCCGATATCAAAGATGGCATCGGGCTCCGGATCGTCATCGGCGGCATTCATCTGGGTGGCGAGCAGGATCTGCTTTTCCTGACCCATCACCTCTTCCAGCGCCTTGATCGACTTTTCACGCCCGACAAAGAGCGGAACGATCATGTGCGGGAACACCACGATGTCGCGCAGTGGAAGGACTGCGAAGACGCCGTCGCTGGGAGCCTTGGTTATTTTGGCCATTGTCCAACCTTTCATGTCGCGGCCGCCAATCGGCCAACCGCGAATCTTATATTAACGACCGGGGATCGTTCCGCCTACCACCGTTGTGACGGGAGTTTTACAGCACAGAAATCGGGCACCTCGGCCTTCTCGTGTTAGGTGGATGCAGGAGGGCCAAAGATCAAGAGTTAACATCGCCGGCGTTCCATTCCCTCGCGAAGGTCGCATGCCTCTCATGGCAAAACGGCGCCCCGAGGGCGCCGTTCCACAAAAATATGGGTTCAAGTGGCATGTCAGGCGCTGACATTGCCCTTCTTTTCCTTCTGTTCGGAATAGATGTAGAGCGGCCGGGCACTGCCGGTCACCACTTCTTCCGAAATCACCACTTCGCGCACGCCTTCGAGCGCCGGCAGTTCGAACATGGTGTCGAGCAGGATCGCTTCCATGATGGAGCGCAGGCCACGCGCGCCGGTCTTGCGCTCGATGGCGCGCTTGGCGATCGCAGACAATGCGTTCTCGTGGAAGGTCAGGTCGACATTCTCCATCTCGAACAGCCGCTGGTATTGCTTGACCAGTGCGTTCTTCGGTTCGGTCAGGATCTGGATCAGCGCCGGCTCGTCGAGGTCTTCCAGCGTCGCCAGGACCGGCAGACGGCCGACAAACTCGGGAATGAGGCCGAACTTCAAGAGATCCTCTGGCTCCACAAGGCGGAAGACATCGCCGGTGCGGCGATCCTCGGGCGATGCCACGGTGGCGCCGAAGCCGATCGAGGTCTTGCGGCCACGATCCGATATGATTTTGTCCAACCCGGCGAAGGCGCCGCCGCAGATAAACAGGATGTTGGCGGTGTCGACCTGCAGGAACTCCTGTTGTGGATGTTTCCTGCCGCCCTGTGGCGGTACCGAGGCGACAGTGCCTTCCATGATCTTCAACAGCGCCTGCTGCACGCCCTCGCCCGACACGTCGCGGGTGATGGAGGGGTTATCGGACTTGCGCGAGATCTTGTCGATCTCGTCGATGTAGACGATGCCGCGCTGGGCGCGTTCGACATTGTAGTCGGCCGACTGCAACAGCTTCAGGATGATGTTCTCGACGTCCTCGCCGACATAGCCGGCCTCGGTCAGCGTCGTGGCATCGGCCATGGTGAAGGGCACGTCGATGATGCGGGCGAGCGTCTGCGCCAGCAGCGTCTTGCCGCAACCGGTCGGGCCGATCAACAGGATGTTGGACTTGGCCAGTTCGACATCGTTGTTCTTGCCGGCATGGGCGAGGCGCTTGTAGTGATTGTGGACGGCCACCGAGAGCACGCGCTTGGCGTAGGGCTGGCCGATAACGTAGTCGTCGAGAACCTTGAGGATCTCCTGCGGGGTCGGCACACCCTCGCGCGACTTCACCATCGAGGTCTTGTTCTCCTCGCGGATGATGTCCATGCACAGCTCGACGCATTCGTCGCAGATGAAGACCGTCGGGCCGGCGATCAGCTTGCGCACCTCATGCTGGCTTTTGCCGCAAAACGAGCAATAAAGCGTGTTCTTGGAATCGCCGCTGTTGTTGCCGACTTTGCTCATTTTCATGTCCTTTCATGGCCGCCCGCCGATGGTCTGGCTGAAAGGGCGCATACTCTATTTATCGCGGGAATCCGCCGCCGCCAGTATCCCGGCTCCCGCAACGTATTCCGTACGAAACACAAATCAGAAAACGTGGCAATGATTCGCAGCAACCCCACACAAAGCTAAGCCGTCGAAAATCAACATAGCCTTAACGTAGGCAATCCCGATCGTCGAGGGAACAGCCAATTGTGGCCGAAATGCCGCAAGACGCGCCAAAAGCGCGTGATGCCGCCATCCAACTGCCAATATGCCGTTATGCCAGCGCCCCTTCGGCCGCTTCGCGCGACGAAATGACCTTGTCGATCAGGCCGAAGTCCTTGGCCTCGTCCGCGGTCATGAAATGGTCACGGTCGAGCGTCTTTTCAATCTCGTCGTAGCTCTTGCCGGTGTGCTTGACGTACACCTCGTTGAGGCGGCGCTTCAGTTTAATGATGTCCTGGGCATGACGCTCGATGTCGGACGCCTGGCCCTGGAAGCCGCCGGACGGCTGGTGAACCATGATGCGGGCGTTGGGCGTGGCGAAGCGCATGTCCTTGTGGCCGGCGGTCAGGAGCAGCGAGCCCATGGAGGCCGCCTGGCCGATGCACAGCGTCGACACGGCCGGCTTGATGAATTGCATGGTGTCGTAGATGGCCATGCCCGAGGTGACGACGCCACCGGGCGAATTGATGTAGAGGTTGATTTCCTTCTTCGGATTCTCGGCTTCCAGGAACAGAAGCTGCGCGCAGACCAGCGTCGCCATGCCGTCCTCGACCGGACCGGTGATGAAAATGATGCGCTCTTTGAGGAGGCGCGAGAAAATGTCGTAGGCCCGCTCGCCGCGATTGGTCTGTTCGACCACCATCGGAACGAGGTTCATGTAGGTTTCGACGGGGTTCTTCATTCGTTATCTCTTGTCTCGCGGTGGGATTCCGGCGCCGGACATGCTGGCAACTCGGGCAGAATCGGTTCTGGATCGTTATTGTGTAAATAGGATGCCGGCTCATCCTTGTGCAAGGCCGACCCCTCCTAGCCATCTGGGTAAGTCGAATCAAGCTTTCCAGGCGAGATTCGCAACGGCGGGCGCTTCCGCCGGCTCGCGACGGCACCTGCGGCCTGACAGGTAGCAGTTTCTTAACCGCGTCACTTAACGAATGCGCCGAACCCGCTTTTCTCGCGGACCGCTTCCCCTACAATTCAACGTTGAACTTGTGTCCGCGGTTCAACAGGGGGAACGTCATGTCCAGGAAAACCGCATGCTTCGCCATGGCCGGGCTGACCATGCTCGGCTCGATTTCGCAGACGGCGGCCGGCGGCCGCGCCGTCGAATGCTATGAGCCGGTCCAAACGCCTGATGTCTATGACACGGTCTACGAGGACGTGATGATCAGTCCGCCCAGCCAGCAGGTCGACTATGAAGCGCCGATCTACGGCACGCGCGAGCGGGTGGTGATGACGGTTCCGGCACAGGTGACCTATGAGGTGGTGCCCGCAATCACCCGTACGGTCTACCACACAGTCAAGATCGATGATGGCGGCTATTCCTGGGAATGGCGCGTCATCCACGGCCGCAAGGTGCTGTGCAAGGTCCGGCACAAGGCGCGCTATGAACGCGTCGCCGAAACGGTGGTGATCCGGCCGGAGCGCACAAGGCGCGTCGTCATTCCGGCGCAATATGACAGGATCGCCGAGGAGGTGCTGGTGCGACCGGAGCAAAGGCGCGTCATCGACATTCCCGGCGCCTACCAGACCGTCGCGCGGCGCGTGCTGGTGCGCGAAGGCTCATCCGGCTGGCGGCGCGTGCATATTCCCAGGCATTGCCAGGACTGAATTCAGGCGATTTCGGCTCGCAACCAACGTTTCAGGCCGGCAATATCGCCATCATCGACAGCCGCCGCCACACGCCGGCCGACCGCCGCCCCGAATTTATAGCCATGGCCCGAGCAGGCCGAGACGATCAGGCACTTGCCCGTCTCATGCGCCAGGAATTTCTCATCGTCCGTGAATGTGTAGGCGCAGGTGACCACTTCGGTCACCTCATACTCCTCGATGCGGGCGATCGGCGGTGAAAACAGGTTGCGGATCGCCTCGCCCTCGCCCGGCACCGGCTGCCGGTTCCAGTCGGCGTCGCTGGTCGGCACCCTGTGCAGGCCTGAACCGAATTTCATGCCGGCACCTCGGGTCAGCGGAATCATGTAGCCGTCGGTCTTGCCACCTACATCGAGGACCACGGGCGCAACTTCCCAGACGGCCTTGAGGTCCGCCGGCGGTTCGACATAGGCGAGCGCGGTTCGGTACGTCTTCAGTTCGCCGCCGAGTTCGGGGAACAGTTTCAGCACCCAGGCGCCCGCAGCGACGACGATGCGGTCGGCCTGCATCGTCTCGCCGGACGCGAGCACGATATGCCCTGCCTCGGAGTCGACCGCCGTCACCTTGCTGTTCTCGTAGACGTTGGCGCCGTTGGCGCGCAGCCACTTGGCCAGGCCGGACGCGATCTTGCGGCAATGCAGCGCGCCGCCTTCCGGCGAAAAGTAGGCGTAGCGGAACGAGCCCGGCTCCAGGAAAGGCCAGCGTTCGACCGCGGCATCAGGTTCCAGCAGGTCGAACGGATAGTTTCCCTCCTCCAGCCCTTCCCGGTATTCCTCGGCTTCGTCGCCCGGCTCGCGCGAGACGCAGAGAAAGCCCCTGGAATCGAGATGGTTCTCGCCGAGGTCGGCCCACATCTCGTCCCAGGCTTCATAGGCCTCGCCGATCAGCCGGCCGTAGCCGGTCCCGGCCCGGTAGGCACGGCGAATGATGCGGTGATGGTCGCCGGATGCCGCCAACGGATTGGGGATCGGCCCCTGCTCGACGATGGAAACGCTATGGCCGGCCTTGACCAGCGACCATGCGGTGGAGAGACCGGCGATGCCCGCGCCGACAACGATCACATTCATCAAATCAGACTTTCCGCAGCCGTTGCGGCTGGCTCAACGCATTGGATTGCGGGCGCCAACATACGGTCTGGAACCAGGCTGGCAAGCCGCGCTATTGGTCTGGCATGACCAAATCGACGCCATCCTACCTAGCCTTTGATCCAGCGACCCGTCGCCTGAGGCTTGACCCGCACGAGTGGGCTTTCTTCCAGGATCCGTACGAGGCCTACACGTTCCTGCACGATGCATCGAACGTCTTTTTCTGGGAAGAATTCGGATTCTGGTGCTTTGGCGGCTTCGACGACGTCAACAAGCTGTTGCGCGACCGCCGCTTCGGCCGCCAGAACCCGGCGGGCATTCCCGACAGTCGTGGCATCGGCCGGGATAGAACACATCTCAAGGCATTCGACGGCATCGAAGCCAATTCCATGCTGGAACTGGAGCCGCCGGTACACACGCGGCTTCGAACACTGGTCAACCGCGCCTTCGTGTCGCGCCAGGTCGAGCGGCTGCGGCCGCGCGTGGAGGCACTCGCCAACGAACTGATCGATCGTTTCGAGCCGGGCAAGCAAGTCGACCTGCTGCCCGCCTTCGCTTCTCCCCTGCCCATCACCATCATTGCCGAGATGCTCGGCGTGCCGGTCGAAATGGGACCGCAACTGCTCGACTGGTCACATCGAATGGTCGCCATGTACGTGCATGGCCGCACTCGCGAGATCGAGGAGACGGCCAATCGCGCGACTCAGGATTTCGCCGATTTCCTGCGCGGCACCATCGCCGAACGGCGCAAAAATCCCGGCGACGACCTGCTGTCGCTGCTGATCTCGGCGCAGGAGGGCGGCCAAAAATTGTCGGAAGACGAAATGGTGTCCTCGGCGATCCTGCTGCTCAATGCCGGCCACGAAGCGACCGTGCACCAGACCGGCAATGCGGTGCGCTCGATCTTGGCGCAAGGCGGCGACCCGCGCCGTTTCTTCACCTCAGCCGAGGCAACGGCGGCCGCTGTCGAGGAATGCCTGCGTTTCGACGCGCCGCTGCACATGTTCACCCGCTACGCCTACCAGGAGATCGAAATCGCTCCCGGGATCGTCGTGCAGCCCGGCCAGACGATCGGCCTGCTGCTTGGCATGGCCAACCATGACCCTCATGCCTTTGCCGAGCCGCGGGCCTTCCGGCCGGATCGTGCCGACCAGAAGAACGTGTCGTTCGGCGCCGGCATCCATTTCTGCATCGGCGCGCCCCTGGCCAGGCTCGAATTGCAGGTGTCGCTGAAAACATTGTTCGAGCGGCACCCAAAGCTTCGTCTTGCCGAAAGCCCAAGCTTCCGCGACACGTATCACTTCCACGGGCTGGAAGCGCTCACCGTCGGCTTCTGAAGGAGCGCAGGCCTGAGCTGTGAGCTGCGCGCAGCTCACAGCCTGATCACATACTCCTTGCGGGTGGTTTCAAGCACTTCCCAGCTTCCCTTAAAGCCAGGCCGCAGCACGAAGCTGTCGCCGGCCCTGACGGTGCGCGCTTCGCCACCCTCCTCTTCGATCACCGAAACGCCGGAAAGGATGTGACAGAATTCCCATTCGTCGTAGACGATGCGCCACTTGCCCGGAGTCGATTCCCAGATACCGGCATAAAGACCGCCTTCGCGCTCCTCGACGTTCCAGGTGCGGAATTTCGGATCGCCCGAGATCAGGCGATCGGGCGCCGGCGCGCCTTCTTCGGCGTCGACAGAATCCGTCGATATCGTCAGGTAATGCTCGGACAGGATTTGCCTCCATGAAGAACCGGCCTCGGGCCGGCTCGCCTTACCCCGGCGTTTTGCGCCGACCCTCCCACGAGGGGGAGGATAGATCAAACTTTGGCGAGTGCCTGTTCGAGATCGGCGACGATATCGGTGACGTCCTCGATGCCGATGGACAGCCGCACCGTGTCCGGTCCCGCACCCGCCTTGACCTTCTGCTCGTCGGACAGCTGGCGGTGCGTGGTCGACGCCGGATGGATGACCAACGACTTGGTGTCGCCGACATTGGCCAAGTGCGAGAACAACTCCAACGCTTCGACGAATTTGACGCCGGCCTCGTAACCGCCCTTGAGGCCGAAGGTGAAGACCGCGCCGGCGCCTTGCGGCGAGTATTTCTTTTGCAGGGCGTTGTTCTTGTCGCTGGGAAGGCCGGGATAGTTGACCCAGGCCACCTTGGGATGGTTGGACAGCCAGCCCGCGACGGCGATCGCATTGTCGCAATGGCGCTGCATGCGCAGCGGCAAGGTTTCGAGGCCTGTCAGAATGAGAAAGGCGTTGAACGGCGAAATCGCCGGGCCAAGATCGCGCAGGCCAAGCACGCGCGCGGCGATGGCGAAGGCAAAATTGCCGAAGGTTTCGTGCAGCACCAGGCCGCCATATTCGGGGCGCGGTTCCGACAGCATCGGGTACTTCCCTGATTTCGACCAGTCGAACGTGCCGCCATCGACGATGGCGCCGCCGATCGAGTTGCCGTGACCGCCAATGAACTTGGTCAGCGAATGGACGACAATGTCGGCGCCGTGCTCGATCGGCCGGATCAGGTAGGGCGAGGCCAGGGTGTTGTCGACGATCAGCGGCAGGCCATGCTTACGCGCGATGTCGCCGATCTTCTCGATGTCGACGAAGGTGCCGCCGGGATTGGCCAGGCTCTCGATGAAGATCGCCTTGGTCTTGTCATCGATCTGGCTCTCGAAGGTTGACGGATCGTTCGCTTCGGCCCAGCGCACCTCCCAGCCAAAGTTCTTGAAAGCATGGCCGAACTGGTTGATCGAACCGCCATAGAGCTTGTTGGCGGCAACGAAATTGTCGCCCGGCTGCAACAGATTGTGGAACACGATTACCTGGGCGGCGTGGCCGGACGCCACCGCAAGGGCGGCCGTGCCGCCCTCGAGCGCCGCTATGCGTTCTTCGAGCACCGCCTGCGTCGGGTTCATGATGCGGGTGTAGATGTTGCCGAAGGCCTTCAGCCCGAACAGCGAGGCGGCATGATCGGCGTCGTCGAAAACAAAGGAGGTCGTCTGGTAGATCGGCGTGGCGCGTGCGCCGGTGGCCGGATCGGGCTTGGCACCGGCATGGACGGCGAGCGTGTTGAAACCGGGCGTGCGGGTCACTGAAACCTCCCTCGAAAAAAACTTCTGAAATTCGCCGGCCATTCTTGGCCAAGCTCGACCACGAATGCAAAGAAGAAAATACCCTTCGGCGTGTCATCTTCGACCAGGCAGCAGGAAAATACGGCTCCTGCCGGAATAATTTTGCGCCTTCCCCTTGTCTATTTTTGCCGCACGCCGAAACTCTGGAATCCCGACCGCATCAGCGGCTTCTTCGACGACAGCACACCGGAATTTACCCCGGTCCAGCCGATCTCGCCGGACAGCTTGCCATATTCGATCTTGGGGCAGCGGTTCATCACCACCTTGACGCCGGCGGCTTCGGCGCGTGCGGCGGCTTCGTCGTGGCGCACGCCGAGTTGCATCCAGATCACTTTCGGCAGGGGATCGAGCTTCAGCACCAGGTCGACAACGCCGGCCACCGCCGCCGAGGCGCGAAAGATGTCGACCATGTCGATGGGCTGGGCAATCTCGGCAAGGCTGCCATAGACCGTACGGCCGAGTATCTCCTTGCCAGCATGGCCCGGATTGATGGGGAACACCTCAAACCCCTTGGCCAGCAGGTATTTCAACACGAAATAGCTTGGACGAACGTCGTTGGCGGACGCGCCGACCATGGCGATGGTCTTCACCGAATTGAGGATGCCGGCGATGTAGGCGTTGTCATAGCTATCGTGATTCATGGCTCGTCCTCATACAACGCCTCGGCGAGAAAGCCATCAGGATCACTGCTGAAATCGCGCATCATGCGGAAGTGGTCCGTATCACGAAAATCGGTCGAATCTAGCCCGAACCGGCTGATGCGGAACAGCCGCGCGCCTGGACAGGCCATCAGCAGCGGCGAATGCGTCGCCATGATCACTTGCGCAGTGCCCGACCGATCCATGCGCCGCAGCATCTTGAGAAGTTCGATCTGGCGCGATGGAGACAGCGCACTTTCGGGCTCGTCGAGGATGTAGATGCCTTGCCTGCGGCAACGTTCCTCGAAGAAGCGGATGAACCCTTCGCCATGCGACCAGGACAGAAAGTCGGGCGGAGGTGGCTTGAACGGATCTTCCAGGGCCACCTGGTCAAGATAGCGAGCCACCGAGTAGAAGGATTCGGCGCGAAAGAACCAGCCGGCGGTGACTTTTGGCAACCAATGGCCACGGAAGGTATCTGCCAGCGCGGCACCACTCCTGTCGATGGCGCCGGAATGGTCGACAGGCCGGTAGCCCTTGCCGCCTCCGGCTTCGTCGTAACCGGCGAGCGCGCCGATCGCCTCGAGCAATGTCGATTTGCCGGTGCCGTTCTCACCGACGATGATGGTAATTGGTGTGGTGAATTCGAGTTCGAAGGCGTGACCGCGAAACAGCGGCAGGTTCCACGGGTATTTTTCCCAATCGGTCACCCGCTCGGAATCGAGCAGAATGCGCTTGAGATAGGGCGCCTTGAGCCGCGTCAGCTGCCTGCGGTGAGCCATCAATCGGGCAGCGAGATCGTACCGTCTTCCGCGATCGGAAAGGCCGGGTTGTGCGCCACTTCCCAGACATGTCCGTCGGCATCGGCGAAATAGCCGTACCAGCCGCCCCAGAAGGCACGGCCTGCCGGCTTGACGATGCGGCCGCCGGCCTCTTCAGCCATCGCAAGCACCGCGTCGACTTCGGCATCGGAGCGGGTGTTGTAGGCGAGATAGACGGCGGAAGGCGCCTTGGCGAAGGTGATGCCGGAATCCTCCTCGGCGCTGACGCGCGGGAACAGGCCGAGTATAACACCACCCATCTGGAAGAAGGCGACGCCATCGGTGATGCCGGCATGACGCTTCAGGCCCATCGTCTCGTAGAAGCGCACCGCACGATCGAGATCGTCGGTGGCGATGGTGATGATGGAGATGCGCGGCTCCATGACTTTCGTCCCTATTCGTCGATCCATTCCGGCTTGCGTTTGCCGATGAAGGCGCCGATGCCCTCCTGGGCGTCACGCGCCAGCATGTTCTCGACCATGACCCGGCCGGTATAGGCATAGGCATCCGCCAGCCCCATCTCGGCCTGCGCATAAAACGCTTCCTTGCCGGTCTTCAGCACCGAAGATGATTTTGAAGCAATGGTTTGGGCGTATTTGTTGACAATCTGATTCAGGTACTCGCGCGGCACGACGCGGTTGACCAGGCCGAACTCCTTGGCGGTCGCGGCATCGATGGTTTCGCCAGTCAGGAGCATTTCCATGGCGTGCTTGCGCGAGACGTTGCGAGACAACGCCACCATCGGCGTCGAGCAGAACAGGCCGATATTGACGCCCGGCGTGCAGAAGGTCGCCTCATGCGAGGCGATGGCGAGGTCGCAACTGGCGACAAGCTGCAGGCCGGCGGCGGTGGCAAGGCCATCCACTTCGGCGATCACCGGCTTGGGGTGGCGCACGATCGCCTGCATCAGCGTAGCGCAGGCGGCAAACGTCTCTTCGAAGAAGGCCTTGCCGCGATCGGCGTCGGCGCGGCGCGCTGTCATCTCCTTCAGATCGTGGCCGGCGCAGAATACCTTTCCGGCCGCCGACAGCACTATGACGCGAACGGCCTTGTCGGCCCTGGCACGGTCCAGTTCCTCCGTCAGCGCCGCCATCACCGCCAGGGAAAGCGCGTTCGCGGGGGGATTGGCAAGCGTCAGGCGCAGCACGCCCTCGTCGCGGCTAGCCGCAACCGGCCCTTCAACTGCGACAGGCTTGATGGCAAGGATTTCGGCCATGGCTAAGGTCTCCGCGATTCCATTCCGCTGGCAGCGTATCTAATATCGGCTGGGGTTTCATCAACACCGTATCGCTTGCGCCAGTAGGATGAAGGTGTTGCCAGAAACGCGCCGCTTCGCCCATACAGGCTTGGCGCAGAATGAGGACCGAAATGCCCGCCCAGACCAAGCTCGAGCCGGTGCTGACAGCAGCCCAGGTCAATGCGCTGATGGAGACCGTGTTTCCGCAGCTTAACGAAAAGGGCCCGGCCTTTGAGGCAACCGACGTGTTTCCCGGCGGCTGCACCGTGCGGCTTAATGCCGGCGAACGGCATTTGCGTCCCGGCGGTACGGTGTCCGGCCCCGCCTTGTTCACGCTGGCCGACATTGGCGGCTATGTCTGCGTGCTCAGCCATGCCGGGCCGGATGCGCTCTCGGTCACCACCAATCTGAACATCAATTTCGTCCGCAAGGCCGAAGCGGGACCGATCGATGGCCATTGCCGCATCCTGAAGCTCGGAAAGAACCTGATGGTCTTCGACATCGACATCGTCGCCGGCCCGGAGGGGCAGACAGTGGCGCACGCCACCGGAACCTATTCGATCCCGCCGAAACGCTGACACGGAGAAGGCCGATCCGGCATCCTGGCCGGAACTCCCGATCGACACGTCCGTTTTGCGGCATGCCCGATCTGGCCACATACCTTGCCTTTCTCGGCGCCGTGCTTGCCTACCAGCTTTCCGGCGTCGGGCCCGATATGATGCTTGTGATCAGTCGCGGCGTCGGACAGGGCTGGCGCCACGCGCTGGCGGCCGCGACAGGCTGCGTATCGGCCGGCGTCGTACAAATTCCATTACTTGCGATGGGACTTGCCACGCTGATCACATCCTCGCCGCCTCTTTACAGCTTTCTCCAAATCGTCGGCGCCATCTATCTGATCGCCATCGGGGTCAAATTCCTGTTGGCGCGCCGGCAGGATGAAAGTCGTACCTCTGCCTTTGCCAACACCGGTGGCACTGCTGCCGCTTTCCGGCAGGGCATGATCTGCAATCTCACCAATCCGACGACGCTTGCCTTCATGTTAGCGATGCTGCCGCAATTCGTTCACCCTTGGGCCGGTCCAGCGGCGTTGCAGTTCGTCATTCTCGGCACGACTATGAAGATGATGGGAATGGTTGTCCTCGGCGCCATCGCGCTGACCTCCGGCGCGGTCGGCGGCTGGCTGTCGCGCCGAAGCAGCTTCGTCGTGTGGCAGGGAAGGCTAGCCGGAGCCATTATGGTCGCCGTCGGCATCAGACTCCTGCTTGCAGTGACGAGTGGCCGGCGGTGAGCGAAATACCAGCCGTTTTGGCGGTAGGCCGTGTTGTAAAATAATACCACATAGCTTAGCCCTTGAAATTTAACGGTTTTTCGTTTTCGTTGACTCCCAATGATGCTTGACGAGGGCTACCCTTCTCCCCTATAAGCCCTCACGAAGCAGCGGCCCGCAAAGGCCGCCGTTTTGTTATTGGCGGCGGGCAAGCGCTTTTCGCCAATCCAAGCAACAAGAAACGCCTTCCTTATCGTTTGTGGATTGGGGAAGGTCCGAACCGAAAGCAGAAAACATGACAACCTTTTCGCAGAAGCCTGCGGATGTGGTGAAAAAGTGGATCCTGATCGACGCCGAAGGTCTCGTCGTCGGCCGTCTCGCCACCGTTATCGCCAATCATCTTCGCGGCAAGCACAAGCCGACCTTCACCCCGCATGTCGACGACGGCGACAATGTCATCGTCATCAATGCCGACAAGGTGGTGTTCACCGGCAAGAAGTTCACCGACAAGGTCTATTATTGGCACACTGGGCACCCCGGCGGCATCAAGGAGCGCACCGCGCGCCAACTGCTCGAAGGCCGTTTCCCCGAGCGTGTCGTCGAGAAAGCCGTTGAGCGCATGGTTCCGCGTGGCCCGCTCGGCCGTCGCCAGATGAAGAACCTGCGCGTCTATGCAGGCGCCGAGCATCCGCATGTCGCCCAGCAGCCAGAAGTCCTCGACGTGGCCAAGCTGAATTCCAAGAACAAGAAGGTCGCATAAGATGGCTGAGCTTTCCTCGCTCGCAGAACTGGGCGCCGCCACCGGCAACACCAATACGCAGGCCGCGGCACCCGTCCATGTCCAGAAGCTCGACAAGTCGGGCCGCGCGTATGCCACCGGCAAGCGCAAGAACGCCATCGCGCGTGTTTGGGTGAAGCCAGGTTCGGGCAAGATCGTCGTCAACGACAAGGAATTCGCGACCTATTTCGCGCGTCCGGTCCTGCAGATGATCCTCAACCAGCCGATCATCGCCGCCAACCGCTCGGGCCAGTACGACATCGTCGCCACGGTCATCGGCGGCGGCCTTTCGGGCCAGGCCGGCGCTGTGCGTCACGGCATCTCCAAGGCGCTGACCTATTACGAGCCGGCGCTGCGTGCCGTGCTCAAAAAGGGCGGCTTCCTGACCCGCGACAGCCGCGTCGTCGAGCGCAAGAAGTACGGCAAGGCGAAGGCCCGTCGTTCGTTCCAGTTCTCGAAGCGCTAAGCGCATCGCAGCTTCACAACCGAAAGGCCGCCTCCGGGCGGCCTTTTTGCGTTGCGCATCACTATTGAGCGGAATGGTCGGCGTCGCGGATGAACAGGAACGCGCAAAGTGCCGAGCCGGCCACCGCGAGCGCCGAGGCCAGGAATGCCAGTTGCATGCCCTCGATCGTGCCCAGCGCCAAGGCGGATCCGAACAGCGCCACCCCGATCGCGCCACCCGACTGGCGCACGGTGTTGAGCACGCCCGATGCCGTTCCCGACATCTCCGCCGGCATGGAAGACAACAGCGCGGTGGTCATGGCCGGTACGGCAAGACCAATGCCGACCGGCAGGAACAGCAGGCGCCACAGCAGCGACAGGTAGGACGTATCGGCCTGGATCAGCGCCATCAGTCCGAAACCGGCTGCCCCGACGAACAGGCCAATCGCCATGGGCGATCGTGGGCCATGATTTGCGGCAATGCGCCCGGCGGCAATGTTCGACAGGGTGACTGCCGCCATGAACGGCAGGAAGGCCAGCCCTGTCATTTCGGGAGAAAAATGCCTTTCCTGCTGGAAATACAGGCTGAGCATGAAGATCGTGCCATAGAGCGTCAGGTTGACGGCCAGTCCCACGAGGCTCGTCACAGCCGGCACGCGGCTGGCAAAGAGACCGAGCGGAAACATCGGCGCCCTCGTCCGGCTCTCGACCAGCAGGAACAGGCTTGCGGCCACCGCCGCCAATACCAGTCCGCCGATGACCGGCATCGAGGTCCAGCCCGATGAACCGGTTTCGATAAAGGCGCCGGTCAGCGAAAACAGCGCCAGCACGACAAGTCCCTGCCCCACCCAGTCGATCGGCGGCCGCTCGGCCTTGAGCGGCGTTTCCTGCAGAAACCGATAAGCCATCCAGATGGCGAGAGCGCCAATGGGCAGGTTGACCAGAAAGATGCTGGCCCAGCCAAGCGACGCGACCATGAAGCCGCCGAGCACCGGCCCTGCCGACAGCGCGATGCCGCCCGCCGCCGTCCACAGCCCAACGGCGCGTGCCCGGCGCGCCTTGTCGGATGCGTAGGCGCGATTGAGGAGTGCCAGCGAACACGGCATCAGCAAGGCGGCACCCGCGCCTTGTGCAGCGCGCGCCGCAATCAGCAACCAGGCACTCTGAGCCAGGCCGCAAGCCAGCGAAGCAATGCTGAACAGCGCCATGCCGCCAACGAAAACGCGGCGAGCGCCGACCCTGTCGCCGAGGGCGCCGCCGGCGAGCAGCAGCGAGGCGAAGGCAAGCGTGTAGGCGTCGACGACCCATTGCAGGCCGCCGACCCCCATCGACAGCCCAGTACCGATCCTGTTCAGCGCGACGTTGACGATGGAGACATCGAGCTGCACGACCACGAAGCCGAGGCTGGTCGCAGCAACGGTGGCGGCATAGGCGGCAGGGCGCTTGATAACGATGGTATCGGGCATGCCCATGGATAACGGGTTTCCCCTGACACCGTTGCGTCAGCAGGCGCCGGCCTGCGACAACCAGGCCGGAACTTCAGCCGCGGCAAATCAATTGATGCTGGCGGTCGCGGCAGGTTCGACGCGTTCGCCCGTCCCCGCATAGGGCACGCGAAACCCATTTGCTGCCAGCCAGCCTATCGCCGCCTTCGGCTCATCGGTCTGGATGATTGTGGCGCCGCGATCGGCCCAGAAGCCCCAGGCTTCACGCGGCAGGCTGGCCTGAACCGCCAGTTCATCGCCCCGACCGCCGGCAAGGAAGCCGCCGGGCTTGTTGACGATGGCGTAGGTGTCGGCCCAGATGTGCCAGTCGCCCCTCACCGCGGCCGCGCGCATGCGCGTGCTGAACAGCGCTCCGCCAGTCTCGGTCAACGTCTCCGCGCCGGCGCGCCAGTTGATCAGCTCGATCGCGCGCGGCGCAAAAGCATGGTCGACCGTCGCGACGAAACCGGCGTCATGCACTGCGTCGTCGGCGATGATCGGCATGAACTGGAAGCCGCTGCCGACCGCTTCCATGGCAGCCTTCACCGTAGCGATCCTGGTCTGGCTCCACAGGTTTTCCTTGACGATGACCTGGTCGGCCATGCCGAGATCTCGCGCCACCGCGACCATACCCGCCAGGTCCCCAACCTCGAGCTTGTTGTCGAGATTGATGAGGATCTTGTCCCGGGTCGCCAGCAGCATCTCGCGCAGCGTCGAGACTGTCTCGTCGGTGACGGCGCCCGTGCCTTCGATCACCAGCCGGCAGCTCTCCAGTTCGGCCAGCGTGTACTTAACCACCTCACCCTTGCAGGTCGTGGTGCGATCAAGCCAGCTGTCATGCATGACGACGAACTCGCCGTCCTTCGAGCGCCGGATGTCGACCTCGACGATCTCGGCGCCGATCGCGATCGAGCCTTCGACGGCGGCGAGCGAATTTTCCGCATACAGCCTCTTGCCGGTCTGCATGCTGCCGGCGCGATGCGCGGCCACCATGACGTGGTCGCGCCACTGATTGGCATGTTCGAAGCGGTCGAGGATCTGCCTCGCACGGGTTTCGCCCGCCATTGACTGGCTGGCGGAAGCCGCCAGCGTGACGGAAAACAGAAGGCTCGGCCAGAAGGTCCGCATCGAGAATCGCTCCATTCCGGATCGAACCGGGAATAGGCGATGCCCGTGACATCTAGGTGAACGAAGCCGGCTAGCGGTTGCCAGCGATATGTCGCCTCAGATGCGTTTCGACAGTCGGCGGAACCAGGCCATCGCAGGCATCTCGACGAAACGCCAGGTAATCCAGGAGACACCTATCGTGGCAAGGAGCATGACGAGGATCGCAACGTCCCCCGCCCAGCCGGCGCCGAAGCCGGTCGCCGGCTCTCCGCGCAAGACGATGTCGCCGACAAGACCGAGGCCGAGCTTGCGCTCGACCAGGCCGGCGACATTGATCATGCGCGCCTGGACGAAGATGTGGACCATGTAGATCGAGTAGGACAGCGCGCCGAGCGTCAGAATGAGTGGGGTTCTCAGAAAGACACTGATCCAGCCCCCCTCATGAGCAAAGAGAAACAATGCCAGTGCAAACACCAGCGGTGCTGCGATCCCGGCATCATTGTCGCCCGCCAGTGCGACGAAAAGCACAATGACAGCCGCCATGACGATTTCGGCAAGGGTCCAGCTCAGCAACGGGCCGGTCCGGGCAAGCGCCTGTCGCGCGCCTGCAATGGAATCATGCTGGAACGAGGCAAGCAAGGCGCCGAGCGAGAAGCCGTACAGGCAGCGTATGAAGCCGAAATCGAAGGACACATCCATATGGTGGGTCGAGAAGCCAAGCAGAAACAGAGGCGCGGTGATGGCGGCGGCGACGAACCACACCCAGGCGCGTGCCCCGGCGGTGAAGACCACTCCCGCGAACAACAGGTAGGCGAAGAACTCCGCCGAAATGCTCCAGCTTGGCGCATTCCAAGTCAATTGGTCATCGAAGCCGACCCCCTGGAGCAGCAGCAGATTGCTAAGCAGGCTCTCGAGGCTGAAGCCGCCGGTGAAGGGAGCGGCACCGGCGCCATGCACCTGCGGCAGCATCAGCCGCAGCAGCTCGAATCCGGCAAAAGCGGCGAGCATGAGAAAGTGCAGCGGATAGATGCGGCCGAAGCGCACCAGCGCAAAGCGTGCGACCTCCCGCGGCTGGTTCAGCCGCCAGCCATAGGAGCTGGCGATGACGAAACCGGAGAGAACGAAGAAGAAGTCGACAAACAGATAGGACGAACCGACAAAGGCGCTTTGCGAGATCGTCGAAGCGGTCGGGAAGTGGAACAGCGCCACCAGCAGGGCGCAGATGCCGCGCCACGAATCGAGAACCGGGAACCGCTCACCCGCCACCGTGCCGGACTGGATCGACGCCGCGCCATGGGGAGAATCAAGAAACGCGGTCTGCGTCATGATGATACAATCCTGTCTCGCGGCGGCACCGCGCCCGCGCCGTTTCGTTTCCCCAAGCTGTGACTGGCATGTTGCGTGCCGGTTCTGTAGTTGTTGCACCCCGATGAAAACCAAGGATCCGTAATGGCGAACAAGAACATCGACCATGCCTTCACAGCCCGCTCGAAGACGGGCGCTTCGCTGGAGCCGACCTATGCCGGCGCGCTGTCGTTCATGCGACGCAAATACACGAAGGATGTGAAGGGCGCGGACGCTGTGGTTTGGGGCATCCCTTTTGATGCCGCCGTCACCAATCGGCCCGGCGCGCGTTTCGGGCCGCAGGCGATCCGCCGCGCCTCGGCAATCCTCGACAACGATCCGCAATATCCCTTTTCGCGCGATCTGTTCGAGCACCTCGCGGTGGTCGACTATGGCGATTGTCTGCTTGATACCGGCAACCACCAGAAGACGCCGGGGACGATCGAACGCGAGGCGGCCAAGATCCTGAAGTCAGGTGCCTTCCTGCTGTCGCTGGGCGGCGACCATTTCGTCACCTGGCCCCTGCTCAAGGCACATGCCGCAATCCATGGCCCGCTCGCTCTGGTGCAGTTCGATGCGCACCAGGATACCTGGGAGGATGACGGCAAACGCATCGACCATGGATCCTTCGTCGGCCGCGCGGTCAAGGAAGGCATTATCGATCCCGACCGCTCGATCCAGATCGGCATCCGCACCCACGCGCCCGACACGTTCGGCATCAAGATCCTCTACGGTCACGAGATCGAGGAGATGCGTGCATCCGACATCGCCTACGCCATCGTCGACAGGACGGGCGGCAAGAAGACCTATCTCACCTTTGATATCGACTGCCTTGATCCCGCCTATGCACCCGGCACCGGCACGCCGGTCGCCGGCGGGCCGTCCTCTGCAAAGATCCTGTCGACGCTGCGCCAGCTCAACCAGATCGATATTGTCGGGGCCGATGTCGTGGAGGTTGCGCCGGCCTACGATCACGCCGATATAACGGCGATTGCCGGCTCGATGATCGCCATGCAGTATCTCGGCCTGCTGGCCGAGCGGAAAGCACGGCTCGAAGAGCTGAACAACGGCAGCCACAACGGTGCCGCGGTGAACCAAGGCAACGGCATATAGTTTTCGATATCAGGGAATTTGATCAGCCAATGAAACCGAAAATCTTCATCGACGGCGAGCACGGCACCACCGGTCTCCAAATCCGGGCGCTGCTTGCCGAGCGCGGCGACCTGGAGATCATTTCAATTCCCGCCGAGCGCCGCAAGGAAACGGCGGCGCGAGCCGAATTCCTCAATGCCGCCGACGTTGCGATCCTGTGCCTGCCGGACGATGCGGCGAAGGAGAGCGTGTCGCTGATCTCCAACGAGACCACCAGGGTCATCGATGCTTCGACCGCGCATCGCGTAGCGCAAGGCTGGGAATATGGCTTTGCCGAGATGGACAAGGAGCAGGCGAAGAAGATCGGGGCGGCGAAACGCGTCGCCAATCCCGGCTGCTGGCCGCAGGGACCGATCGCGACGCTGCGGCCGCTGGTCGCCGCCGGCCTGCTGCCTGCGGATTTCCCGGTCACAGTCAACGGCATCTCGGGTTATTCGGGCGGCGGCCGCCCGATGATCGAGGACTATGTCGCCAAGGGCGAGGACGCCTCTGAATTCCTGCCCTACGGGCTCACCCTCCAGCACAAGCACGTGCCGGAGCTCAGGGCCTATGCGAAACTGTCGCACGATCCGATCATGCAGCCAGCGGTGGGCAATTTCGCGCAAGGCATGATCACGGTGGTGCCGCTGCAGCTCGGTGGCCTCGACCATGTGCCGACCGGTGCGGAACTCCATGCAGCCATCGCCGACCATTTCGCCGCCATCAAGGGCGGCGTGGTCGAAGTGGCGCCCTATGCGCATGTGGAGCGCATTCCGGAGATCGATCCGGAAATCTACAATGGCACCAACCGAATGAAGCTCTACGTCTTTGCCAATGACAAGCGCGCGCAGGCCCTGCTGCTCGCCGTTTACGACAATCTCGGCAAAGGGGCATCGGGGGCTGCCGTACAGAACATGGACCTGATGCTCGGCCTCTGATGGCGGCACCGGCATTTCCGGACCGTTGGAAGATCAGCGCGCCCGAGCTCATCGCCGAGACCTTTTCGAGCCGCATCTGGAAGGTGCGGCGCGAGGACGGCTCGCCGGCGATCGTCAAGGCGCTGAAGCCATTCGATGGCGTCGCAGACGAGTTGCGCGGCGAGCATTTCCTTGCCTGGCGGCGCGGCGAAGGCGCCGTGCGGCTGCTGGGCCGCGACGGGCATTCCATGTTGCTCGAATATGCCGGGGAGACCATGCTGTCGCATGTTCTTGCCGAGCAGGGAGATTTGGCCGCCACGGAAATCGCGGCGGAGGTGATGGCAAAGCTGTTTTCGCCATCGGATCACCCCGCTCCGCCCGACCTGCAGCCGCTTCGGGAACGATTTTCCAGCCTGTTCAAGAAAGCGGAGGCCGACCGTGTCGTTGGCCGGAACAGCCTTTATGTCGAAGCGGCGGAAATCGCCGACCGGCTGCTGGGTGGTCCGCATGATGTCAGGCCGCTGCATGGCGACCTCCATCACGACAACATCATGCACGGAGCACGCGGCTGGCTGGCGATAGATCCGAAGAGCGTTCTCGGCGACCCGGGATTCGATGCCGCGAACATGTTCTACAATCCTCTTGATCGCGACGACCTTTGTCTCGATCCCCCACGGATTGCCGGGATGGCTGAAGTCTTTGCGCGAACGCTGAGCCAGACGCCGGCGGCAATACTGGATCACGCCATCGCCTATGGCTGCCTGTCGGCTTCCTGGCACCATGAGGACGACAACGCGATCGAGGAGAACCGCGAACTGTCGGTCGCAGCAGCGATCCGAACGGTACGGCTCGGCTTCTGATCCGTGCCGCCTTGCGTCAGGCGGAATTCGACGGCGACAAGACGATGGCGCAGTCGAACGTTCTGGATGTGACCGGAGAGACTCAGCGTCCGAGGGCGATCTCGTGGGGCAAGGGATATGCGCCCTTGGTGCCGCGCCAATGCGCGGCGGCGAACCCCAGCACGATCAACGCGAATCCCTGGTGGATCAGCGCCATGTGCAGCGGCACATGCATCAACAGCGTGCCGATGCCGACGGAGGCCTGCACCAGCACCAGGGCAAACAACAGCGTCGCGCGACGAGCATGCGTTGAACCGGGCAGACGGCGACGCGTGGCGATCATGTGCCACAGGGCGACGACGAACACCGTGTAGGCGCCGATCCGGTGCACGAACTGCACCGTCTTGGGGCTTTCGAAGAAATTGCGCCATGCCGGCTCCAGGATCAGCAGATCGCCGGGAATGATCTTGCCGTCCATCAGCGGCCAGGTGTTGTAGCTCAGGCCAGCGTGGAGCCCGGCGACCAGACCGCCGAGATAGATCTGGATCAGCGCCAGAAGCACTATGAAACCAGCCAGTTTCTGGGTCGAACGATCGGCCGCAGGTTCCGAATGCGGCGCCAGGCCGCGCGCGACGACCATGGTCGCCGTGAAGATCAGGGCGGCAAGCGTCAAATGGGTGGCGAGCCGGTATTGGCTGACCGAGACGCGGTCGACCAGACCCGAGGCAACCATCCACCAGCCGATGGCGCCCTGCAGACCGCCGAGAAGCAGGATGCCGACCAGCTTCGGCCCCAGTCCGCGCTCGATGCGGCGCGCCGCCCAGAAGAACAGCAGCGGCAAGGCGAAGACCAGGCCGACGCTGCGCGCCAGGAGACGATGCGCCCACTCCCACCAGAAGATCGACTTGAATGCCTCGATGCTCATGCCCTTGTTGAGCTCGGCATATTGCGGGATCTGCTGATAACGCTGGAATTCCTCTTGCCATTCGGCGTCGTTGAGCGGCGGGATGACGCCGTGGATCGGCTGCCACTCGGTGATCGACAGGCCGGACTCGGTGAGCCTTGTGGCGCCGCCGACCAGCACCAGCGCGAACAGCACCAGAAGCACCACGTAGAGCCAGCCGCGCACCAGCGCGCGGTTGTGCAGATCGCGGTCACGCGCCTCGTAAGGCGCGGCAGTAATGGCGGCCATGGATTTATCCCGGCAGGTTGAAGTCGCGGATTGGTGGACCATCGCACTCCCGCATGCAAGACCGGGCGGCGCGGCACGCCGTCGCGCCGCGTCTGTCGGGTTGCACAGCTTCGCGTCAAGGCCTATGGCGAAGCCGACACATTGAGCTGGGCCGCACTTTACCCCGGCTCCAGGAGGCCAACCATGCCCGTGCGCCTGAAAAAGCTGATCGGAATGTTCCTGCTGGTGGCGCTTGTCATCATCTACGCGCTGGTCGCATCGATCTTCGCGGTCGCCCGGCTGTCCGAGGCGGGCCCGTGGACGCATTTCCTGTTCTTCCTGCTAAGCGGCCTGCTCTGGGTGCTGCCGGCCATGGGCATCATCAAATGGCTGATGCTGGAGCCTCGGCCCAAGCGCTGAACCGTTGCCGGCCGGCCTCAGATGGTGACCACCATCCTTCCGGCGTTGGCGAGCGGCGTCGTCACGCCAGACAGCATGGTGCGGATGTGGGCGAGGTTCTGATAACGGCCGTTGACCGAGATGCGCGGCAATGCGTGCAGGAAGCCGGCGTGTTCGGCGCGCAGCACGCCATGACGGGTGGTCACGGCCGAGGTGTAGCCGGCATCGCGGACAAAGCCCACTTCGCGGCAGCCGACGGCGCTGGCATAGCCGTAGGGATAGGCGAAATGGCGCGGCTCCTCGCCCAGCTCGGCTCGCAGGATGGACTTCACCCCGACGATTTCGTGCCGCGCGTCGGCTTCTGAAAGCCGCTTCAGATTGCTGTGATTGATCGTATGAGCACCGATCGTTACGAGCGGATGCGCTGCGATCGCGCGGATCTCCGACCAAGTCATCAGCGTGTCGACGCGCGGCCGGCCGGCGTCGACGCCGTTCGCATGCGCCAGTTCGCGCAGCACGGCGCGCAGGTCCTCCTCGCGAACCTCGCTGGTGAGATAGGTGTGCAGCCGTGCGATGGCCTGGAGCTTTTTGGCCGGGCTGGTGCAGTCGATCGTCGTTTTCCCTTCGGACGTCGTCAGGGTCAGGCGATCGCCCGCGTTGACGAGATCCTCGACCACGTCCCACCACAGATCCGCAGTGCCGTTGATAAGCCCCGGAGCCACATAGATGGTGATCGGCGCGCCGTGCTTTTCCAGCACCGGCAAGGCCTCGGTCATGTTGTCGCGATAGGCGTCGTCGGCGGTGATGGCGGCGAACTGGCCGCCCTTGCCGCGCGCCGCGATACGCTCCACCGCCTCGTCAATCGAGACGAAGGCGTAGCCATCCGCCTTCAGGCCGGCGATCATGGCGTCGAGGAAGCCGGGCGCAATGTTGAGATGACGGTTGACGCTGTCGGGCTTTTCGGGCTTTGCCGTAACGCGGTGCAGCATGAGGATGGCGCCAATACCGCCGACCAGCGGCTTGGCCAGCGGTGCGAGGCCGGTATAGCGGGCGACGTTGAGCGCCAGCTTTCGGATTGCCTCCCCGCCGTCGATCATTCCTTCACCTTTTGCGCCTAGGCTGAACCAAGCACGGATACGCCTGAGCGCCCCCAAATCGGCAGCAATACGCCCTAAGGATTGAGGTATGGTTGACGCGGCCGCGTCATTTGACGGCAATCGCCTGGCGGCAATCGAAGCCTCGCCCAGTGTGCCGCCAATAGAGCCGGCTGGGCTGTCGGTTTCCACCGCTTCCGCCGATGGGCTCGCGGCCTATGCCGCGTTCTGCCGCTCCGCCGTGTTCGCGCCGGCGCAGAGTGCGGTTTGGGTCCGCAACTGGGCCGCGCAGGTCGAGCCGGACCCGGTCGTGGCGATGCTGAATTGCGAAGGCAGACCGGTTTTCGCACTGGCGCTGGAGGTCGTCGGCCGTGGGCCGTTCCGCGTTGCGCGCTTCATGGGCGGCCGCCACGCCAATGGCAATTTCGTCGCCGCCGACCCGCAATGGCTTGCCAGGGCGGACAGTGCGGCTATTCGTTCGACCCTGGCGGCCATAGCCGAGGCTCGCCCCGACATCGATCTCGTCGCCTTCGAACGCCTGCTGCCCGACCTCGATGGCGTAGCCAACCCACTCGCCTCGTTCGATTATTTCGACAGCCCGAACCTGTCGCTCGCCGTCGACCTGGTCGGCGGTTTCGATGCACTGCTCTCTCGCGCAAACGGAAAGCGCAAACGCAAGAAGCACCGCTCGCAGACGCGCAAGTTCGAGGCCATCGGCAGCCATCGGCGCATCGAGGCGCGGACCGTGGACGAGGTCGGCCGGCTGCTCGACGGCTTTTTCGAGATGAAGGAATCCCGCTTCCGCAGGATGGGCATCGCCAACGTCTTCGGCGACAATCAAGTGCGCGCGTTCTTCCGTGCTCTGTTCACCGAGGCGCTTGCCGAGGATAAGCCCTCCTTCGTGCTGCACGGGCTCGAGGTCGCCGGCAAGCTTCGCGCCGTGACCGGATCGAGCCGCTCGGGCAAACGGCTGATCTGCGAGTTCGGCGCGATCGCCGAGGATGACCTCGCCCACACCAGCCCCGGCGACTTCCTGTTCTTCGACAATATCCAGGAAGCCTGCGAGGCGGGTTTCGACGTCTATGATTTCTCGGTCGGCGACGAGCCGTACAAGCGTTTATGGTGCGATATCGAAACGCAGCACTTCGAGGTGCTGGTTCCGCTGACGTCGAAAGGCCGGGCACTGGCGCTGGGGCTGCGGCAAAGCGCCAGGCTGAAAGCCGTCGTCAAGAACAGTCCGACGATCTGGAAGCTGACCAAGCTGCTGCGTCGCAAGGCCGCTGGCCAGGCGCCGGCGCCCGCCGAGGACGGTAGCTAACCCGCCCACCTTCCAACGTGATGACCACAAGCGCCGCTCATCGGACTCAAGCCGCCGAGCGCCTTCCCGGCACCGGGGTGCCCGGCGGTTCGTGGCCGAGCGGGGTCACCAGCGTCAACTCCGGATAGCCATTCTCGATAAGCTTGACGGCGGCCTGCGTCACCTCATCATCCGGCTCCAGCATGGAGAGGAACACCTCGGTCGCATCGCCACCCAGACGGCTGATGCCTCGGGCGTCGGCGGGACCGCATTCGACTACCACCAGGTCATAGGCGGTGGTCAGCGATTGCATGATGATCGGCAGCCGGTCGGCGGCGCGCATGGCGCGAACCGGATCGGCGGTGCCGACAGGAATGACATGGCAGTCGGAATAGAGGTCGGGGTGGATGACTTCGCTGAACTGCGCCTGCGACGCGAGCAGATTGGTGATGCCCGGGAACAGTCCGCTGTCGAGCATCGGTCGCGAGGCGGCGCCGGAAGCCGTGAGATCGAGCAGCAGCACACGCAGGCCGGCGTCGGAGACCTCGCGCGCCACCAGGATCGCGGACGCGGCCGCCTCGTCACCTTCCGGCGACACGAAGATGGCGCGCGCGGCGCCGCTTGCGATCAGCTTTTCCGCCGCTTTTTCAACGTCGATCTCGCCCAGCACCGAACGCGGCCTGGTTTTGGCGACCGGGACGGCCTCGGCAACAGGGACGGTTTCGGCGACCGGTGCGCCGGCGGCGGGTTCGACCTCTATGGCAGATTCCGCCGGCGAGGGCAGATCCGGTTCCACCATCATCTCCGGTTCCACCGCTTTCTCAGCGTGGTGCTCAGGCCCGGACTCTGGAATGATCGTCGTTTCCCTGGCCGCGACCGGCATCGCCACCTCGTCGATCGGCTCGAAGCGAGCGCCGCTGGCCGGGCGCATGGCGCGGCCGGAAAAGAGTTCGCGCAGCAGCGTGAACACCGACATGAGCAAAAGCGAGGCGGCAAAAGCAGCACCGACGATCGGCCCGATCTTGGGGAAGTAGGCCTCGGAAGGCACTACGGCCTTCGAGATGACACGCGCGTCGACCGGCACGTAATTGCGATCCTGGCGCGAAGCCGCCTCGCGGTAGTTGGTCAGGTAAAGTTCGAGCTGCTGGCGCTTGGCGGCAGCGTCACGCTGCAGCGCATCGAGACCGACCTGCTGTTCGCCTGCCTCCGCGGAAGCCGCCTTCAGCGTGTTGACGTCGGCGACGAGCTGGCTCTCACGTGACTTGGCGGCATCGGCCTGCATAGCCAGCCCCTTCATCACCTTCTGAGCTTCGCTGCGGATCTGCGCGTCGAGATCGGCCAGCTGTGATTTTGCCGCGCGAATGCGCGGATGATTGTCGAGCAGCGTCGTCGACAGGTCGGCGATGTTAGCGCGCAGTTCGACCTGCCGTTCGCGCAAGCGCTGGATCAGATCGGATGACAGCACCTCGGGCAGCGAATCCAGCGAGCCGCCATTCTGCAGCGCCTTGCGCACGCTGTCGGCGGTGCCCTCGGCGGCGGCGCGGTTGGCCCGCACCCGCGACAATTCGGTCGACAGTTCGGCCAGTTGTTGGGTGGCGAGCACAGAATTGTTGCCGCCCACCAGAAGGTCCGACTGGGCGCGATAGGCGGCGACCTTGGCCTCGGCATCCCTGACCTGCTTCTGCAGATCGGCGATCTCGGGAGCCAGGAAGTCCGCCGCGGCGGTGTTGGATTCGAGCTTGGCCGCGCCCTGCCCGGCAATGTAGGCGGCGGCAATGGCATCGGGGATAGCAGCCGCGAGCTTGGGATCTTCCGAGGAGAACTCGATGGCGATGATACGCGTCTTTTCGACGCCATAGACGTTGAGCTTCTCGCGCATCTTCTTCAGGACGCGTTCGTCGACCGGAATATCCATGGGATCGTTCTTCAACCCCACCAGGATCAGCAGGCGGTTGAGAGGCGACATATCGACAGTTTCGTCGAATTCGTGCAATCGCGACAGATCAAGCTTCTGCGCTACCTGCTTGAGGATTTCGTTGGACGAAATGATCTGGACCTGGGTGGCGACGCCTTGCTCATCGAGGATAGGCTTGTCGCTGTCATTGCTGCCGGCCGGGCGCGTGTAGACGGATTCACGCGTATCGATCTGAACCTGCGTCTGGGCCTTGTAGTGCTTGGTTGCCAGCGAAGCGAGCGCAAACGCCAACCCGGTAACCACCAGGGAGACGACCAATATTCGCAGCCAGTTCCTCGCCAGGCTGGCAAAGAGCTGCCTGAGATCGACGTCAACGTCTGCGGCCGTGGACTGAACGGACATGCATCCTACTCCGATACGGATCGCATGCACCGTAAACAACTATGGTAACTCAGCCGTTAAGATCACAGGAAGCTTCCGTCAGGGCTTACTGGCAGGCGCCAAGCAAAACCGTCAAAATTATAAAACTCCTGCCGATCGATGCCGTATCGATCGCGCCCTTTACCGGCCATTAACCCTAACAGGACGATAACGGACGCGCTCTCAGATGTTTGCTGCGCCGCCGCAGCGGCCAGTCGAAGGTATGTGTCCTGTCATGAAAAGCACTGCTTCCCTCTTTCGCGCGCTGCTTGCCGTGTCGATGCTTGCTGGCTGCTCCAGCTACCGGCCGACGCCGGCCGCCTTCCACGAGGTGCTCGATCAACCCTATCGCCTGGGCGCCGGTGACCGCGTCCGCGTCACCGTGTTCGAGCAGGACGGGCTGACCAACACCTATAGTGTCGACCAGTCCGGATATCTCTCCTTCCCGCTGGTCGGCGCCGTGCCGGCCCGCGGCCACACCGCCCAGCAGATGGAAAAGGAAATCGCCGACAAACTGCGCCAAGGCTATCTGCGCGATCCCGATGTTTCCGTCGAGATCGACCGCTACAGGCCTATCTTCGTCATGGGCGAAGTGGGCGCCGCCGGCCAGTATTCCTATGTGCCCGGCCTCACCGTTCAGAAAGCCGTCGCCATTGCCGGCGGCTTCACGCCGCGCGCCAACCAGGAAAGCGTCGACATCACCCGAGATATCAACGGCAAGGTGATGACCGGCCGGGTTGTCACGTCAGACCCGCTGCTGCCCGGAGATACTGTCTATGTGCGTGAACGTCTGTTCTGACGAACACACGTGGCGGACAAACTCAGGATCGTCCATTGCTTTCGTTCACCTGTCGGCGGGATCTTTCGGCATGTGCGGGACCTCGCGGAAGCTCAGGTCGCCGCCGGCCATTCGGTCGGCGTCGTGTGCGATTCGACCACAGGCGGGGAATACGAGGAGCGCCTGTTCGAGCGGATGAAGGCCATGCTGGCGCTCGGCATCCATCGCACGCCGATGCAGCGCCATGTCGGACTGGGCGATCTCGCCTCGGCCTGGCGCACCTACGGAATCATCAAGGAATTGCGGCCGGACGTGCTGCACGGGCACGGCGCCAAGGGTGGCGCCTATGCCCGTCTGTTCGGCTCACTGTTGCGGGTATCAAGGTCTCGCGTAGCCCGCCTTTATTCGCCGCATGGCGGTTCTCTCCACTATGACGAGAGCACGTTCACGGGAAAGCTGTTCTTCGCGCTCGAGCGATCCATGGCTCACTTCACCGACTGTCTGCTGTTCGTCTCGGACTATGAGCGACGCACCTATCGCAGGAAGGTCGGCGAGCCGCCCATTCCGAACGCGCTGATCTACAATGGCCTGCGCGCGGCTGAGTTCGACCCCGTTCCGGAGAAGCCCGGAATGGTGGACCTGCTCTACATCGGCATGATGCGTGACCTCAAGGGACCCGACATCTTCATCGACGCGCTGGCCCTTGCCGGGACACGGCTCGGACGCCCGCTGGGCGCGGTCATGGTGGGCGACGGCGACAACCTGCCTCGGTACCGCGCGCAAGTGAGGCGGCTCGGGCTTGACGGCAATGTGCGTTTCCTGCCGCCGATGCCGGCCAGGGATGCCTTTGCGCTGGCCGCGCTGGTCGTCGTTCCTTCGCGCGCCGAAGCATTGCCGTATGTCGTGCTCGAGACGTTGGCGGCAGGAAAACCGATGATCGCCACGGCCGTTGGCGGCATACCGGAGATCTTCGGCGCCGATTCCCCTGCCCTGATCAGACCTGATCCGTTGCAGCTTTCCGACAAGATGGCCGAAGCGCTGGCCGATCCCGCCGCCTATCGAAAACTGATGCCCGATCGCGCCGATCTGGAGGCACGCTTCGGAGCCGATGTCATGGCCGCCGAGATCGAGAAAGCGTATTTCGCGGCGCTGGCCAAATAAACCACAAGCCCAAGCCCTTCCAAAGCCACGCGTTGTTTCAAGGGTTTCTTAGCTCTCTTTTGCTATTGCCTGGGGGAAGCTTGCGGAAATCCCATGAACGAGATCGATCCCGTGCACCGCTTTTCGGCAGAGGCTGTGCGCAAACTCGACACCCCGACCGATGGCGGCATGCCGGGCGGCATGAATGATGTCGCCCGTCAGGTCGCCTCGCAATACCGGCGCGATACGATGTCGCCGATCATGGTCAGCGGCGTCCTGCGGATGGTCGAGTTCGCAGTGCTGTTCCTTTCCGGCCTCGGCGTCTATTTCTACTTTGTCGGCTTCTTCAACTATTTCGCCTGGCAATATCCGCTGACGATCGCCGCCGCGTCGTTCCTTGCAGTGGTGCTGCTCGACGTCACCGATTGCTACCAGATCGTCTCGCTCATGCGGCCGATCGCCAATTTTGGACGTTTGCTGCTGGTCTGGGCCGGCACGTTCGCCCTCATGGCGCTGACGGCATTCGTGATGAAGATATCTGAAAACTATTCACGATTGCTGTTCGGCACCTGGTTCGCCGTCGGTTTCATTCTCATCTTCGGCCTGCGGCTGGTGATGTCGAAGCTGATCCGGCGCTGGGCGCGCGACGGCCACATGGAGCGGCGCGCCGTCATCGTCGGCGGCGGCAAGGCAGCGGAGGTCCTGATCCGCTCGGTCGAGAGGCAGCCCTACAACGACATCCGCATTTGCGGCATTTTCGACGATCGCAGCGACAAACGCTCGCCGCCTATCGTCGCCGGCTATCCCAAGCTCGGCACAATCTCGGAGCTGATCGAATTCGCCCGCATCGCCCGCATCGACATGCTGATCGTGTCGCTGCCGCTGACCGCCGAATCGCGCGTGCTGCAATTGCTGAAGAAACTGTGGGTGCTGCCGGTCGACATCCGGCTGTCGGCGCATTCGAACGCGCTGCAGTTTCGTCCACGCGCCTATTCCTACATCGGCTCGGTGCCGATGCTCGACATCTTCGACAAGCCGATCAACGACTGGGATTCGGTGGCCAAGCGCGCCTTCGACATCGTTTTCAGCCTGATCGGCATCGTCGTGTTCTCACCGGTGATGCTGGCGACCGCTATCGCCATCAAGCTCGACAGCAAGGGACCGGTGCTGTTTCGCCAGAAGCGGCATGGTTTCAACAATGAGGTGATCGAAGTCTACAAATTCCGCTCGATGTATGCCGACCGGTCGGACCCGACCGCCAGACAGACGGTCACCAAGAACGACCCGCGCGTTACCCGCGTCGGCCGCTTCATCCGCAAGACCTCGATCGACGAGCTGCCGCAGTTCTTCAATTCGCTGCTGGGTTCGCTGTCGCTGGTCGGCCCGCGGCCGCACGCGATTGCCGCGCAGTCGCACAACCTGCTCTACAACGAAGTGGTCGACGGCTATTTCGCGCGCCACAAGGTCAAGCCCGGCGTTACCGGCTGGGCGCAGATCAATGGCTGGCGCGGCGAGATGGACACCAACGAGAAGATCCGCATGCGGACGGAATACGACCTCTATTATATCGAGAACTGGTCGATGCTGTTCGACCTGCGGATCCTGTTCCTGACGCCGATTCGGCTGCTCAACACGGAAAACGCCTATTGAGCGCGGTCACCCATGACCTGCCGCGCGCGGCGGTCAATGCGAAGCTGATCGCGCTGATTTCCTCGGGCGCGGTCGGGCTCGGCATCCTGCTTTCCGGCTTCGTCATCAGCGAGCCGGCTCCTTACGAGATCTACATGGCCGGCCTGATCGCCATCTGGGCGCTTTTCGGTTTGAGGATTTCGCACGCGGCCGCGCCGCTGCTGGTGCTTCTGGTGACGATGAATATCGGCGGCATGATCGCCATGACGCAGATGTCAGACCTCGCCAACACGCCGCTCTACCTTGCAGTGTCGCTGTTTCTCGCCTTCAGCGCGGTCTTCTTCGCATCGGTCACCGCCACGCAGCCGAGCCTCTACCGGCTGATCTTCATTGCCTATGTCGTATCCGCGGTGATGACTTCGCTGCTCGGCATAGCAGGGTATTTCCATGCCTTCCCGGGCGCGGAGATGTTCACCAAATACGACCGCGCCGCAGGCGCCTTCCAGGACCCGAACGTGTTCGGGCCGTTCCTAGTTCTGCCCGGCATCTATCTGCTCTATCTGCTGCTGACCGGGCCGGTCTCGCGCATGCCGCTGCTGGCGGTGCCGCTGCTCATCATCACATCAGGCATCTTCTTCTCCTTCTCGCGCGGCGCCTGGGGCATGTTTGCCGTCTCTGCCGTTCTGCTTACCGGCTGCCTGTTCCTGCAGAGCAACAGCGGCATGTTCCGGCTGCGCGTGGTGGTGATGACCATCGCGGCATTGTCGCTGCTGACGATCGCCATGATCGTCATCCTGCAGCTGCCGGGCGTGGCGGAAATGTTCTCCAACCGTGCCCATCTCGAACAGAGCTACGACACCGCCCGCCTCGGCCGCTTCGCCCGCTATGCGATCGGCTTCCAAATGGCGATGGAGCACCCGTTCGGCATCGGGCCTCTGGTGTTCGGCACCATCTTCGGCGAGGACACCCACGACATCTGGCTGAAGATGCTGATGGATTATGGCTGGCTCGGCTTCGTATCGTTCCTGACGCTTGTCCTCTGGACGATATGTGCCGGATTCCGTATCCTGCTGCGCGACCGGCCATGGCAGCCCTATCTCCTGTGCGCCTATGTCGCCTTCATCGGCAATGTCGGGCTCGGCACCTTCATCGACATCGACCATTGGCGCCACGTCTATCTGCTGCTCGGATTGGTCTGGGGCGCGATCGCGCTGGAACACCGTCATCAGCGGCAATTACGGCTGGCGATGCCGGGCTCAACAGCCATCGCATTCACACCAGCGCGACAAGCGCCGAATTTCGGTTGACCCGAGCGGGGTTATCACGATACATCGCGACCGGTCCGGAGTGTAGCGCAGCCCGGTAGCGCACTTGACTGGGGGAAAAATGCTCTCAGCCGGCTTTCCCCAAATCTTTCAAGCCCTTGACCGTCGTCTCTCTCGTTTTCGTGGGACTTTCCGTGGGACCTTTTGCGCCGGCGGCTTCTAGGGCGTTGAGGACATCTTCAACCATCGCATGCGCGTATTTCGTCGTGGTTTTGATGTCTTCGTGGCCGAGCAGCTGCTGCACCACCTTCAGATTGCTGTTGCGCAGCACGCGCGTCGCCGCGGTGTGGCGGGTATCGTGGAAGTGGAAGTTCTTGACGCCCGCCTTCGGCACCGCCCGGCGCATCGCGATCTTCAGGCCGGCCTCAGTGAGCGGGTATCGGTTGCCTTTGATGAGGCCGCGATTGCCCATCTTGACCGTCCGGGCGGCAACATAGGTGAACACCTTCTCGGCGTGGAAGTTCTGCTGGGCCCAGAGGATCTCGAATGTCCGCTTCGTCATAGGCACGACCCGGCTCTTGTTGCCCTTGCCGATCACGGTGAACTGGCGGCCGAAGAAATCGACCCGAGACCACTCGAGGCCGAGGATCTCCATCCGCCGGCAGCCGTTGATGAAGGCAAATTCGACGGCGACATCGTAGCCGCGGCCGAGCTCGGCCATGATTGCGGCCTCCTCGCCAGTGCTGGCTTCGCGAACTCGCTCCTTGGGCTCCGGCAACAGATGTTCGGACCAGTCGATCGTCGCCGTCCTGGCGCCCCAGAGGGCGCCGGCGCGCAGAATGATCTCGCGCAGCGGCTGCGTCACCGTCCGGTTCACCGTGGCGTTGCTGACCCGCCGTCGCACCTCCGGCGTCTTGTACTTGCGGCCAGGTAATCGTTGTGACGGCACGAACTCGCCGCGACGCTTCGCCACCATAGCGGCAACCTTGCTGTCGCCGATCTCCTGGAGGAGGGTCAATTCGCCGAAGTGATCCTTCAGCCAGCCCATCGACCAGAGCGTGTTTGACGCGTTTTCGTGGTGCTGACCGACTTCCTGCCAATATCTTGCCGTGGCGTTGAGAAGGGTGAGGTCTGGCGCAAACAGGGCGGCCTCAGCCTTGATGACAGCGCGGGCCTCCTCGCGCTTAATCTTCTCTATCTGTTTGGCTTCCCGCTCCGTTTTGCGTTCAGTGCTTCCAGAAAATCGGCGACCGCCGAGCTGGAAATCGTACGAGAACGCGCCATCCTTGGCGTCGGGCCTTCGATAGACGGACATTCTGCGACCTTCTTTCTCCGCGCCTTCCAGGCATTGAGGTCGTCGAGCTCGTACCGTGGAGTTTCGCGCTTTTTTCCCTGCCCGACGTTGATGTACGGGATCTCGCCAGCCTTGCGCATCGCGCGCAAGGTGTCTTCGCCTATGCCCAGTTCCGCGCATGCCTCCTCAGGCGTCAAGAGCGGCATGGCGATGGTCCCCATGTTTCTGGATGATATGGCATCAGTCGTAGCCCTCCAGCCAAAGCCGGTAGGTCTTGTCGATCTCGCGGAAGCTGGCGGCCTTACCTTCATCGTAGTCGAAATCGATCCGGCTCTCGACGCTGCACAGCGCCTTCAGGCATTTCGCGGCATCGTCAACCGACGCGATGGTCATTCCATATTTCTTCGCCAAGAACGTCCAGAACCCCTTCTCACCGCAGATGATCCCGGCCTGGCGGGCAAGCGGACCGCCCTTGCGTGGCGGATCGACGGGCGCCGCCGTTGCCGTGTTGATTTTTTCCTCCGCTTCGGATGTGCTCTGCGCTCGGCCGTCGACCGTGTATTCGTACTCGCCAACGCGGAAACTGACCTCCGCCGGCCCGACAACATCGATGACGACTTCATCGCCCTCGATCCGGATGCGCCAAGCATCACAATCGCCGGCGGCGCCACCGAGCAGGTGCTCGATCGCTTCGCGGACCGGCCATGTGTAGCGGTGGACGAGCGTTGGCGTCATAGCCCGATCTCCTCGAGGAAGGTTTCCAGCCCGGCCGGCTTGTCCGGCGTCAAGAAGAACGCGCGGACGCGATCCCAATGGCGGTTCCATAGCCGGTCAAATTTGGTGCCCATGGTGAACGCCTGTGGGGCACCTCGATCTGGAGAATCGTGCTTCCTACCGCGCCGGCGGAAATCGTTGCCCTTGGCAGCCATGCGGGTGATCAACTTCGATCGACGACGGAGCTGCCTGTCGCGATGGCGGAGCGACATCGGGAGCAGCTTCCAGCACTTTCCGCAGACGACAGTTCCCACGCCATCTTCAGCTTTGAATGTGCGCCCACAGCGCGGGTTGAGGCATGGGGTCCGGTCAGACACGCTCACCTCCCCACGACTGCGAATTGCCGATCAGGCCGAAGAGGCTGTCGCCGAACTCCATGATCTCGCCGGCAGTCTTCAGCCGATCGGCGATGGCGACGAACTGCATGTGCATGCTGTCGCCAGCGCGGAGGCGGGTGAGGACGGCTTCGATCATGGTGCCACCTGATCGATATTGCGGCATTCAACGCTGAAGGTGACGGCCACAACCCACGGGTTGGTGTCCCATCCGAAGCCGCGATCGTGATTTAAGCTGTCCCATAGCCCGCAATAACTTGTGATCGGGCTGGCGGCATGATGGTCGTTGGCGATATGAAACAGCCCATCAACGGACTGGACACCCTCGGCGACCGCGTCGGCTTCGCTGATGTCCTGCAAGCGCTGCACCCGAACATCGGTGACGGTCAGCGTCAGCCGCGAAGCCCAGCGCGGCATGTGCATGCCCTGGCGGAAGCGGCCGAGCTTGGTGATGGCTGGATACCCGCAGGTCTGATGGACACCGTCCGCCACGTATAAAATGGCTTCATCGCCGCCCATAGCCGCGGGCGAAACGTCGTCGTACGCCGCATGGGTTTTCCATGCCTCGCGGACATAAAGGCGGTCGCCGACGGCATACGGAATGCGGAAATAATGGTTCATCGTCAACAGACCGGCGCCGGTAGACAAATGGAAATCGTCGACACGACGGAGGTGCGGCAGAGTTGTCTCGGTAGCGACCCGCCGCGTCTGCGTCTTGGTGCCGGCGAGCAGCGCGCGGACCATCGGGGCGGAAAACAGGATGGGGAGATCAGCCACAGCCACCCTCCTCTGAGGCCGCCGCCGGCTTCAGCCAGCGTTCCCCATAGACGTGGACGACTTTCGTGCCGACCTGCTGCAAAACGACGCCATGCTTGCCCTCGCGCGTGACATAGCTGCCCTGCGCCGTGCCTTCGAAGCCGTCGTGTTCGATGCGGTGCACCGCTCCCAGTTCTGGCGCCGTGGGGGTGGAAAGGGCAAAGCGGTCCCAAGCTTCGCTATCGGTGTCGTCTCCGAACTTGCCCGCTGCTTCACCGGCGCTGAAGCCTGCGAAGAACGCCGTCCTGACCTCCCCTGGAGCGGGTGGCGGGGATAGGGATGCGATGACGAGGCGTGCGCGTGCGAGGCATTGGTCTAAATCGGCGGATCGGCTCGCCTTGTTCGGTGCGTAGTCGAACATGTCTGTTAGGCCGTATCCATTCAACGTGGCACCGGCCATGGTTGCCTGCCGGGCCTCGTCATCGCATCGCAAAATATCGGTGAGCGCTGCGAGTGCCGTGTCTCCCTTGGCGGCGGGTAGCGCGGCAAGCAGAGCTGTGATGCCGGCGACTGAGAACGTCGCTCGCTCCTTGCCGGCGTGCTTCTCGACGTGCGTGCGAATAGCCTGGATATGATCGTCGCTCATGCTGCGATACCCAGCGGAACTTGTGCAAGGATCTCGGCGCGCGTCGCCCAACGGAGATTGGTCTCAACGTTGTCGAGCGTGTCGCCGTTGCGGTGCAGGACGTCGGCGTTGTCGAACGGCGCGGGACCGTGGAACGCCTCGCAAACGAGGCGATGAACCTTGTGAGTCTTGCCACGGAAGCGGATCACGCGGCGCGGCCTACTGACATCGCGGGCTATGTTGCCAAGCCAAGCATGCCCGCCATAGGTGCGGACACCGCCGTAAGGCATCTCCCTCTGATAAGCCAAGACGCGGATGCGGCCGAAGCTGCTGACCTCAAGCCCGTCGACCGACGGCTTCCAAACCTCGGTCATCAGCGCCACTCCATAAAAAATGGGATGTCGTCGTCAAGGTCGCTATTTGATCGCCGACCGGCACCGCCACCGCCCTGCCCGCTAGCGTGGCCACTGCCC
>NZ_VFWR01000011.1:0-248426 GCF_006443035.1 Mesorhizobium sp. B1-1-6
ACCCTCCCCCACCGAAGTCGCTCGATCGACCTCCGCCTCCGCCACCACCATTGGATCTGCTGTATCCGCTGCGATCATCACCGCGATCGCCGTCTCCACCATTCTTGGTATCGAGCATCTGCAGTTCGCCCCGGAACTTCTGCAGCACGATTTCCGTGGTGTAGCGGTCCGCTCCGGATTGGTCCTGCCACTTCCGGGTTTGCAGCTGGCCCTCGACGTAAACCTTGGCGCCCTTCTTCAGGTATTGCTCCGCGACCTTGGCGAGATTGTCGTTGAAAATTACAACGTTATGCCATTCCGTTTTCTCCTTGCGTTCACCGGAATTCTTGTCGCGCCAGGACTCCGAGGTCGCTATGCGGATGTTGACGACCGGATCGCCGCTGTTTAGGCGGCGGATCTCGGGGTCGGCGCCCAAATTGCCCACCAAAATGACTTTGTTGACGGAACCGGCCATCAGATATCTCCCATGATTGCAGATGAAAGTCGGTAGAAGCCGCGCTCTGGCTCCTCGATGAGGTCGTTGCTGCGGACGCGCGATAGATAGGTACCGAAAGTGCCGCCGCCGGGCGCCAGGCCAAGTCTGAATGCAAGGTCAGTGCGGCTGATCAAGTGTGGATAGTGATTGCGCAGCGCATCGAGCATCGGTCCGACGCCGGCGATCTTGCCCTTCCACATCGCGAGGCGTTCATCCGGGGTGCGCGGCATCGTCGGCACATCACCGCCGATCGCGTCGACGCCGGCTTGCGTCGCGAACCACAGATCACCGCGTTGCTCGATCGCCGCCTTGGTCCGGAGCCGGCTCTTGTAGGTCGACCAGGTACCGCCGGTCCGCTTGAAGCCAGCCAGGCTCGCCCATTGCGCCTCCGTGTAGCCGGCCGGATAGGCAGCGGCGAGCAGCGCCAGAGGCTTCCGTTCCGCGCCGAGGCCGATCGACGCTTCAATTTTCGGGACGATTGTGCACGGGCGCTTGAGTTGATTGTCGGGTGAAGTGGTTCCCTCCCGTGGATTCGAACCACGATTCACGGCGTCAAAGGCCGATGTCCTACCGTTAGACGAAGAGGGAAAAGCAGTCGAAGCAACATCGACGACCATATCGGGTATGCGAAGCGCTTCCAATGCGTTTCGAACTGCAGCGAGCGCAACGGCGGCGCCGACGCTCTTACCGTGGTCGATGCCTTCGTTCCTGCCTTGGGCCAAGCCGCGTTCAAAGGCCCGCTTTTCAGCCGCCTCGATCTCGGCCGGCGTCGTTCCGCTACTCAAATTCGAGGCGTCTTCAATGCGCGGCGCCGCCTTCAGGGCGGTGCGCAGCGCGTCGACGTCAACAGCGGTCAGCGCCGGCGCAACCACGCTTTCGCCGTCGCCAGGGGTCCGACTGGAATCGAAGGTGCGGATCGCGGGGAACTCGACACGCTCGAGCAGATCGTCCGCCGGCGACCACACCCACCCTTCACCGCGCTTCAGAGTCGGCAGGCTCGACATCACAGCGCGAGCCTGGCCGGCGTCGGCGTTTCCCTTCACCCACTCCTCGATCGCCTTGCGGTCCTGTGGACTGGTCAGCTTCATCGCGATCAGGGTGCCGATCTGCGAGAGCACGTTCTTGTGAATCACCGCCGGCCGCTGCGAGATCATCAGCGGGCGAAAGCCTTTGATGCGGCCGCGACGGACGATCTTGTCAAAGGCACCGAATAGCCGCTGTTCTCCGTCGGCGAGGCGCTGCGCGGCGACCTCGTCGGCTTCGTCGACGACGAGATGGAGCGCCGCCTTGTTGCGGGCGTAGAGGTGCTCCAGGAAAGGCGTGAGGAATCGGTTCTTCTCGCCGCCGGTCATCTCCGATGTATCGATGATGGCTTGGACGTCACGTTCTGCGAGTGCCAGAGCGAGAGCCTTACCGGCCTCGCCGGTCGGGTCGATCGGGATATCAGCGTGGTCGCCGCCGAAGATCAAGACGGGAAAGCCGCCCTCGGCGCCACCATCGGCCCCGGCGCGCAGCCCGTACCATGCGCCGGTTGGATCCAGGATGATGACGCGGCGGCCGAGCTCGAGCAGCCGTTCAACCGCGCCCTTCGCGGCAAAAGTTTTACCGGCGCCGGTTGTGCCGACGATGGCGGTGGGCTTGTCCAGGAAGGGCGCGATATCCATCGTGGTCCCTCAGCTCGAAACCAGTTCGAAGCGGGTGCCGGTCTTGTCGGTGACGACAGGACCCTTTCCCTTCTTGCCGGCTTCAATGATGGGAACACCGGTGATCTTCAGCACTTCACCTTTGGCGTTGAAGCCGTTGATCGTGATCGATGCGCTGGCCCGCTTTGCCGACCAGTTCATGACCTTCTTCGGTACTGCCATTTCCATGCTCCTCATGCTCACCGCCGGCGTCATGCCGGTCGGGATTCACATCACAACGGTGATTTTCTCGGCCGCGCGGGTCAGGCCGGTGTAAAGCCAGCGCGCGCGGTCGGATTGGAAGTTGGGGCTTTCGTCGAACAGGCAGACGGTCTCCCATTGGGAACCCTGCGCCTTGTGCACTGTCAGCGCGTAGCCGTAGTCGAACTGCTGGGTTCCGTTGAGCTCGCGCCACGGGATCTCATTACCGGCGCCCTCGAAGAACTCCTTCCGCACTTTGATCTCCACGGGCTCTGTCGAATCGAAATCGAGCGAGGAGACATGCATGCGGATGCAGTGGTCATTGAGGTGACCCTTGCGGCGCTTCAGCAGTTCGATGACGCGCCAGAGACCGCCGTTGAAGATGCCCTTGTTGCGGTCATTCTTCAGACACACCAGCTGGTCGCCGGGCTCCGGCATCGTACTGGAGCGGCCGTGGAGCGCCCGCATCCTGGTATTGTAGCTCGCTCGTGTCTTGTTCAGGCCGACGAGGACCTGGCCGGCCTTCATGACGTGATCCTGCGTCAATGCGGAACGGCGGATCACCTCGCTGATGCCGTAGACGCCATAATCGAGCCGACCGCCCTCGCGGATCGTCGTCGCCATCCTGACGATAGGATTCTCCGCGGCTTGCCGGTGGATCTCGGTCAGCATGATGTCGGGGTCGGCGTTCGTGAAGAAGCCGCCGCCCTTTACCGGCGGTAGCTGGGCGGGATCCCCCAGCACCAGCACGGGGACACCGAACGAGAGGAGGTCCTTGCCGATCTCCTCGTCGACCATGGAACACTCGTCGACCACGAAGAGTGCGACGTCGGCGAGCTCGTCGACATCCTTGACGACGAACTTCTTGACGCCGGTCTCGTGGTTGAATTCGACATCGTAGATCGAGGCATGGATCGTCATGGCGTTGCGGCAACCGTTCTTGCGCATCACCATCGCGGCCTTGCCGGTATAGGCCATGTACATGACGGCACCCTTCAGGGCGTCGGCGAAATGGCGGGCCAGTGTCGTCTTGCCGGTGCCGGCGTACCCGAAGACGCGGAAAACTTGACGTCGCGCCAAGCCGCTCCCGTACCAAGCGGCGACTGCCTTCAGCGCGCCATCCTGTTGCGGCGACCAAATCGGGGCGTCAGCCACGGCTCGCCTCCGCCTTGCGCTTCAGCATGTATCCCATCCCGGCCTCGGACAGGATAGGTGCGCCGGCGGCGCGCAGCTGGCGGATATAGCGATAGATCGTCCGCTCGCTGACTTTCACGTGCGCCGCCAGCTTGTCAGCCGTCGTGACCTGGTAGTCGCCAAGCGCGGCGAGAACCTCGTCTTTCTTGGCTTCGCGGAGGCCGGGCATCGTCACCACCTCGGCCCGTCGTCGTCACGATCAATGAAGGGATCGTCATCCGAGGGAGCCGGCGGCGGCTCTTCCTCATCCGGCGGCGCCAGATACAGGGCAGGCTTCGCGTACGGCGCATTACGGACCAGGACGGTCCGCTCGTCCGTCAGGGTGTTGGAGAAGATCGAGGCGCCGCCATAGAAATGCGTCACCCAGCCTGTGGCGATCGGCTCCGGCGCCGGCTTCTCCTCGGTCGGAGTCGTCCACTCCACCTGCGGGACATCGATGCGCAGCATCTTGGCGCCGAAGCGTTCCACCTCGATTCCTCGACCCCAGTGGGTGCGGTGACCGAAGATCTCCACCAGCATCCATTCGAACGGCTGCTCGTCTGCCTGCACAGTTTCAGCGACAGTTTCCATCAGAAGGCCTTCCCTATGTCTTTGCGCCACGCATCTGGGTCGACGACTTCGAACTGTGGCCGTGGCTGTTGCGGTTGGGGATCGGAGGTCCGCTTCACCCATTCCAGACGAGCGGTATGGACGACATCGACCCGCTTTGGGTCCTTCGGCATGTCCGATTTGTGCAGGATCCAATCGAGATACGAGGTCGGGATCTCGGAGAACCGCTTTCCCTGATGCTCACCGAAATCCATCTTCAGTAGCAGCACCGGTTTCGCCGAGATCTCGATCAGGGTTTCCGGCGGATAGAGCTTGAGGAGATCGAGCAAGATATGGGCGGTGACCCAGGTGTCAGGGCCGGCGCGATGCGACGGCTCCGTCCTCGGATCGTCGAGGCAGAGCCCCCGCTCGTACCGGATCGAACCGTTCTTATGACTCTGGAGCTCCGGCCAAGCGGTGCGCGCCGCTTTGAATGAGCAAATCCACGGCAGATCGTGACCGCGAATGAAGCGGCTGTCGAACTCGACGTTGTGAGCGCAGAGGGTATCGGCGCCGGCGACTACATCCTTCCGCGCCAGGTCAGGGTCCATACCCCCGCCCGCTACCGCGTCGGTGATGTGGTGCACCGCCATCGCGGGGAAGCTGATCGGCATACCCGGGTTGACGAGGCGGGAATGCGGCCCGGTCTCGATGGCCCAGCCGGTCGGGAAGAGGCGGACATCGGTCCAGCCCACTTCGACCATCTCGGCAGGATCTTCCATCGATGTTGTTTCGACGTCGACGACGCGGATGAGGGTGAGCGGCTCAGTCATCGGACTTGCTCCCGAAGGCCGATCCATCGCCGTGGGTTACTCTGACCTGGTCGATCTTGCGCTCCAAATCGACGATGAACTCCTCGCGGAGATCGTCGACATGCGTGTCGATCAAGCGCGCCAAGAGGCGGTGCAGACGCTCTCCCGGCTCGATCGTGATGTATGTGTCGAGATGCTCTGGATCGATGGGCAGGAGTTCGTCGGCCATCAGCCGATCGCCTTCTCGACGTAGGTGACGGCGTCACCAACGGTTAACCAGGTCTCGGCCTCGGCATCCGAGATCTCGATCCCGAATTCCTCCTCGCAATCCATCACGAGTTGGACGAGATCCAGGCTGTCGGCGTTGAGGCCGTCGATGAAACCGGCTTCCTTCGTCACCCGATCGGCGGCGACACCCAAGGTCTCGACGATGATCTTCTTCACGCGGTCTGCAATGGTCATTGCTTTTCCTCGGGGTTCAGGTCGCTACGGCGACGGCTTCAACGGGTTCAGGCGTAGGCTCCGGTGCCACCACCTGCGCGGCGAACCCAATTACTGCGGTCGCCAGCGCGCGCAGAGAATGGCTGTCGGTCACCGCGCCGGAGTGGCCCTCGATGACGGCCCGAGCGAGGTCGGTGGCGCCGGCGAAGCTAAGCGGCGTCACGATCGCGCGACCTCCGGCTTCAACGAGCATGACGTCGCCGACATTGAACGGCTGATCGATTGGGCCGGTATTGCTTGGCACCTTCATGGTGCCGGGCCGGGTCACGCTGACGACTTTGCGGCCGTTCGCGAACTTGGCGACAGCGGCGGCGTGAACCTCGACCGTCATGCCCGGATGTCCTTATGGACTTGGACGACGGTGTCCGCTGCATTGGGGACGGCACGCGGGACCAGCCTGCCGACCTTCTTCGACGCCGATTCCTGCACGGGCCGCTTGCCGCCCTCGATGATGGCACCGGCGGCATCAAAGGCGGTGATGGCAACACGAGTCTGGCGAAGCCGCTCGGTCATATCGGCGATGTCGCGTTCAAGCGCGACCTCATCCGCCCGAAATCGGTCCAGCATGTTGGTGACCGAATTCGCGCTTCTATCGAGAAGCGAGACGAGCAGCGTGTCCGGCTTCAGGTCGGCCTCGGTGAGCTCGACCTCGCGCATGGCTTTGCGGAGCTTGAACATGGCTCACTCCTCCTCCACCGAACCGGGCTCCGGCGCCTCGGCGTCCTCCTCGGCGGCGAAGCCGTCGAGCCAGGCCTGCCGCTCCGCCTCCCTGCCCTCAGTCTTGAAGTCGACCGGGATAGCCTTCTTCGACATGTTGCGGCGGTAAGCGGCGCGGCCCATGCGGGTCGCCTTCGCGATCGGGTCGCCGTCGTCCGGGTCTTGGGAGGGTTTCTGGCCGGACGACGGCTGGTTTCCGGTAGCAGTCGCCTTCGGCGTGGAGGCCTGCTTGCCGGACTGCTCGGAGCCGGCCGGAGAGGAACCGGCATCCGATTTTGTCGCCGCTTTGTCTGCGGCGGGCTTCTTGTCGGTGGCATCGCCGGCGAGCTGGTCGAGCTTGCCTTTGAGGCCGGCGGGCTGATCTCCGGTTTTCTTGACGGCCGGGAAGACCTCGTCGACGTCGGTCTCCTTGCTTTTCACACCCTGGTACATCGCATAGAGATCGGTGAGCTCATCGAGACCGATCTCCTCGATCCCGGCGACGCCGACTGCAGCAAACACGCGCTCCGGAGTGACGCCGATGCCGGCGAGCGCCTTCATGGCGTCCTCGCGGCGCTCCACGAGCGTGGTGACATCCCCCCTGATGACGTTCTCCGCATGCTCGAAGGCCTGCCGCCAGACCGCCTTAGGGACGCCCTTCAGGATAGCTTCGCGCATGCCGATCGAGGCCGCCGCGTTACCAGCCGTCATGATCATGTCCTGCGAATATAGGCCGCCGTCGCGCTTCGAGATATTCTTGCGGGTCCGCGCGGTGCGCTTCAGGCCGGTCTCGAGGTCGTGGAAGATACCTTCCGATTCGACGTACTTCTCGATCTTGTCGACGTGAACCACGCGGGAGGCGCAGTGGCAGTTCCCCCATTGAGACGCGATGATCTCGGCAAGGCGAATCGAAGGTCCGCGGATCGTCTTGCCGTCGCGCGGCACCGCATAGACGCATTCCTTGGCGGTCTGCTCGTCGAGCATGACGAGCTCGGTGATATTGCGCATCACTGCGGCGACGGACCGCGGGAACGCGCGGGCCGTGGTGACATCCTGATTGAGCTCCGCCATCGCCAGCTGGACGGCGAGGCTTTGATTGCTGCCCGACATGCCTGGTGGCAGCGTGGTGAGTTCGCCGGTGGCGCGGTCGACTGTCTCGACGGCCTTGCCTGCTTGGGTGTTCATGGTGTCGGTCTCCTGTTGGCCGCCGGCGATCAGCCGCGGAATGAGGTCTTCTGATCCTGGAAGATTTCGACGCCGGGCAATGGCGCCGTGTTCTTGTTGGCGCGGACATAGGCCCGGACGAACTTGTCGATGTCGTCGATACTCATGTACGGCCGAAGCCTTTCGAGCGGGATCTTCGACGGCTCCGTGATGCGGTGCGTCCATTTCGCTGTTGCCGACACCGTGCCGACTTCGGTGCGGGTCGGGCCCGATCCCGCGGTGATCGCTTCGTTGACGAGCACGGCCGCCTTGTGCTCCGCATCGACAGCTTCCTGCATCAGGACGTCGCCGAGGACGCTATGGCTCGATGAAGCGGCCTCCTCGAGCTTGCGCTTGGCTTCCTCCTGGGCGCGCTGCGCTTCCGCGGCGGCGGCGATCCTGGCCTCCTCCCGCTTCTTGGAGTCGTACTTGCCGACGATCGTCTCGAAGGCGCTCTGGATGGCCTCCGGCCGGACAATGACTGTATCGAAGAACCGGTTTGTTTCGGTGACCTCATCGCGAAGTGGCTTTGTCGTCGCCAGCTTGGTTTCGGCGAGACGCTTTGCCAGTTTTCGGGCCTCGATGCCGAGCGCAATGAGGGGGTCGCGCTCGTTGTCATTGGCGATGGCACCGTCGGTCAGGGCGTTTTTTGCCGCGGTGGCGCGCTTCGCGAGATCCTCGACCTCATCGAGCACCGGCTTGAAACGATCGCGGAGGATATCGGCCGTCGTCGCCAGATTGTGCCCTGGTCCAACGATCGATGGGGCTTCAGAAACTTCCATTGAGATCTCTCCGTGGTTTGACGCGCAGCACGCGCGATTGCGATCCCGACCGGAACGTCGTCCTCGCGGAGACCTCCCAGTTGGCGGTCAGGCCGATTTCGGCGTTGCCTAGCGAGTGGATGATGTGCGGCCGCAGTTGGTCGACCACCGCCTTCGCGCCGGCGGCTTCAACCCGGGCGCGGTTGTACTGATGGATCAGCATGTCGAGCTCGCGGTCAGCGCTGAGATCGCGCCGCTCCGGCATGCTGTCGCGGTAGACGTCCGTGACGACGTCGCCGTCGCGCTGCCAGTCCGGGGAAGGCTCCTCGCCGCTCGCCACCATCGCCCAGAACTCGTCGACCTTGGTGACGAGGCGATTCCAGAGACGGAGGTGGATCGGGATGTCGATGATGTGCAGCTGGAAGGTGCCGCGCCAGGTGATCACCACCAGTGCGACGCAGGCCCACGCGCAGCCGGTCAGCTGTGCTTCCGTGATCGCCTGGACGGCGATCCATGTTGGGGGGACGACCTCGTCGGTGTCCGGGTCAAGCCAGAACTGCTTGAAGGCGTCTTCCGAACAGGTCTTGATCTGGCAGTTCCCGGTACCGGCGCGGTCGGCGCGCACGATGAAGGCGTCCGGGGTGGCGCCGATGCGCCGGTCGGGATCACGAAAGTAGGCGCGGTCGTTCTCATAAGTGACCAGCCACACTGGGAACCGCTTCCGGATCATCGCGACGACGACCGGCTCCATCAGGTTGCCGCGCTCCATCGCCTCGGTTTCTTCATCGTCAGGCGAGAGACGGCCGGTCTTTTCGGCCCAGAGGGCATAGGGCGTCGTGTAGGGGTGTGCGCCGAGGACCGCGGCCACGACTGAGGCGGTAACGTCATACTGCCGGGCGGCAAGCCAAGCCTGGCGGTCGGCTGGTCGGATAATTTCGATGGTCATAGCTGCGCATCCAGCGCTGAGCGTCCGACGTCGGTGCGACGGCACCGGCCTTTCTGCCACTCGACCGCGCCCTTGTTGCGGACGCTGTCGGCAACGTGGATGTCCATCGTCTTTCTGACGTCGAGGTCGGGATCGTATTCGTTGGGGACGGAGGCGATGAACGCCAGTTCCTCAGCGGAAAAAACCGGTGGGGTATTCAGTCGATCAATCGCCTCGGCAAAGGTCGGTACATCCTCGCCATCCACGCGCCATGTGCTCGTGCTCGAGCGTGTTGCTCGCAGGTACTTATCGAAGCGCGACAGCCGGGGTTGTTCAACACAGCGATGCAAATAGGCGAAGAACACCTTGCCGCCATTGTAGTGCGCGGCCTCTTGCATGTGCCAGCCGCCGGCCTGTTCGAGGGTTATGCTCATGGCCGCGCCTCCGCATACTTGCCGTAGCTGTCCATCTCGGCGATGCGCAGCTGGCAGCTATCGAAGCCGGAGTAGCTCTGCCATGCGGTCTGGTTGCGGCGGGCATCATCGAGGGCGCGTTCCCGGTATCTGACGCGATCGCGCTCGGTCTTGCCGTCATCGATCGGAACCGAGGTTACGTTCAGCCAGTCTCTTCCGCGCAGGACCTGGACGTAAAGCTTCGTCATTTTCTGGTCCTCCGGCGGATATGGCAGCAACCAAGCCGGCGCCAGAACGCGACGTAATCGTCGGCATCGATCGGCCGCGCGAACTCGCGGCGGAACATCGGCGCCGGCGGCATGCTGAGTGAGAAGATGGTGACCACGGTCATTCGGCGGCCTCCGCTGGGCGGACAGGCTCGCGATATCCAAGACGAACCTCGAAGGTCCGGACGAGCTCGGCGACCTGGGCATCCTTCCTGAGGCCGTTGCGCTTCGCCCAATTCAGGACATCAAACGCATCGTCGGCGAGCTCGAGCAACTGCGCGCCGGTCAGGCGGTCTTGGGGATCCACCCTCATGGCCAAACCACCCAGAGCGCGATGGCCGCAACCGAAGCCGCCGCGATGGCGAGGAGCCAAACCACGCGTGGTGGTGGTGGCATCGGGCCGATCGGGTCATCGTTGAAGTCCGACAGATCGAGATCCAGGGAGTTGTCGTGATGGAGAAAGGGGATCGCGAGATCGTCGTCGAGCGCGTAGTCGAGCGGCGGGGCGTCGACTGTGGCGCGACAGGCTCGGCGCTCCATTTCCTCGACGAACCGAGCGGACGATATCGCCCTGCAGTCCGCCATCGCACGAAGATCGCCTTCTGGGATTTCTGAGAGCGAGGCCATTAGTTCCGGCCCTCCGCGTCGTGGAGAACGGCTATCTGCGTCTTGATGGCGTCACGCCGGCGACGCGCCTCATTCATCTCGATCTGCCGACGTTGCCCGTTGTCGATCATGTCCGCGCAGACGAGGTCACGTTCGGCGCGGGCGAGTTCGCTGCGGAGGTCGTCGAGGTTGGGGACGAGGGGCGGCGTTTCCATCGGTCAGCCCTCCGCCTTGGCGATGGCGGCGCGAACGGTTGCCAGCGCGGCGACCTCCTGTCGCACTTCGGGGGCCCAGCCGTCCGTCGCGGAGCCCGCCTCATATCCGCGAGCCTTCAAGGTGCCGGTGAGCGCGTCAGCGGCGATCTTGAGCGTCGCCAGCATGCCTGGCGCTGCGTCGATCAGCCTGAAGTTCGCCGCCTGCTCCTCCTCGCTTGGAAGGCGAAACTCAGCTGGGTCGCCGTCGATTCTGCGTGGCCGAATCGCGATAATCATCGTGCCGCCTCCACCGAAGGTCCGCACTCCGAGCTGGCGCAAGCTGTTGAAGGAACACCATGGGGCGGGCGTGTGCTTGGGAGTACCCATCTCAGCGCACCATCTGCGCGAGGCAGTACGCCGCGACGGTCAGCGTCGGCGGCAGCACAAAGAACACGACGAGGCATTTCGCGAATTCGGAAATATTCTCGGCGATGACGCGGGATGGTTTTGGCATCGGATGTCTCCTACTGCCATAACGATAAGTGGGTTTATTCCTACTCGTCAAGCGGAAAATAGGAATGATCCTACTTTTTCGAAAAGCTTGGAAAGCCTCGCGCGCGCAGCGCTAAGTTCTGATTCGTAGGGCGCGGCACAGTGATTGCGTCAAGCAATCACCCTGAATCGCTGCGGGACACGGGATCGTTTCAGGATGTAGCGGGAGACAGAATCGTAGAGCTCAACCTGAAACGGTGAATCGTAGAGCTCTATGATCTAAGGTTAGAGTTAATCTCCAACCGGGCGCGAGGACGCGCGCGGTTAGACCGCGCGCTCGGCGCTTGTCAACAACGCCGATTTCAATCTCGACGGAGAAATTCAGGCGATCGGAATGCCAGCTGCTCGGCAGGATCCGGCTACCATCAACGCCGCATTCGGCGTTTCGTCCCCCATGGCGATCAGGTCGAAGTCACCGTTCAAATCATAGACCTTGCCGATGTAAGGTACGGCTCCGGTGTAGCCGCCAAATGAATTTTTCGAATTGATGAAACCACAGACCACGATCTCTTTTCGACTATTCCAGACCCGGCCGGACGCCCGGATTGGCCCGAACTTGGCCGAATCAGGATCTTTCATCCGACGCCTCATGCCTTGCTCAACCTGGGCGGCAAGCCCAGGAGTGATACCTATTTCGACGCCTGGAGCTGCTGGCGCGACCTGCGAACCGGCCGATTGACAACCCTCCAGGCCGATGAGCGACGCGGTGAGAACCGCCCAAATAGCTGCCTGCCTCATTCCCGGCTTACCGCGTATACGACCCGTCCGACGACACGCACGGTGTCGTCCTCGCCGCCTTCGATCGGAATCGGCTCCTGAAACCGGGGATCGTTTGATTCGGGGAGAAGCCAGACCTTGCCACCCTCATCTCGCCAGAGCGTCTTGACCGTGGCTTCGCGAAGACCGTCGGCCCGCTCACGTTCGACGATGTAGCGTTTCCCGAGATCGAGCGACGCCCCTGTCTCGACCACGTCGGTGAACACCAAGACGGTGCGTTCCGGGTACCTCTTGTCCATCGACGGCCCGCGCGTCTCCGCGGCGTGGAGCATGAAGGGGCGCAGCGCGGGATCATTAGGCACCGGAACGGAATAGACGTCGTCGTCGCCCCACTCCCAGGTCTCCGCCCAATGGCCGGCCTGGACGAAGCCTTTGACCGTCACGTTGCGGACAGTGCTATCCACCGCAGTCGATTTCGAGTGGCTTAGATCAGCGGCGTCGAGCTGCAATGCGCGCGCCAACGATTCGAGCTTGTCGGTTCGCACCGAAAGCTTCTTCCCTTGGACGATATCGCGGATATAGGTGCGCTCAAGCCCTGCCTTTGTGGCAGCCTCGACAGGCCCAAGACCGAGCTCATCTAGCCGTCGCACAACGATTTTTTGTAACTCATTCTCCATGTAGGAATTATCCAACTCACGCTCCTGACACGCGAGGGGGAAGTTTCCTATTGACGAAGTGGGATTGTTCCTACTATCGTTTCCCCTATGGAAGCCGAACTCATTCGCCATCTTCTGACACTTCTCGATCGGTTCCGGGCCCACCGGGACCGCGAGGAATCGACAATCGGCCGACACTGCGCCGCTGATGGCGCATTCTTTTCCCGTCTTCGCGAAGGGAAAACGCTGACCGCGCGCAAGTACGATTCAGTCGTTGGCTGGTTTTCCGAGAACTGGCCAGAAGGCGCGGAATGGCCGGCCGATGTCGCGCGGCCGGCGAAGGCGGAAAGCGCGCCGGTCGCGAATGAGGCAGCAGAATGAGCGCCTCAGTGCCCACCCCTCGCCAAGCTGACTCGACCTTCGACGAGCAGCTTCCGGAAGGCCTCGTTGCTCATGACAAGATGAGCAGCCGGATGTCGATCGGATTTCCGGTCTCCGTCCTCTGTCGCGAAGCCGACGAGGTGGACAAGCCCTTCATCCAGCACCAACTTTATCTCTCGAACAAAAAGCGCTGGCTGCATGATTTCCTCCCCGTGATGCACTCGGCCCGAAAGAGCCAGTCAGATCACGGGAAGAATCGGCGTGAAACAATCCGTAAAGCGGTTTGCACAGCTTTTTTCGAGGATAGTTTCCAAGCTCTTTCAGTTCCGGCTTCTCCCGATCTTGCGACCGTCAGAGACGAACCGCCGGAAGATCTTCTCCGGCATCGCCATTCGTGCTTGAAGCCGGGCCTGATGCTCCTGCCCACCTATGGCGGGCAGCTCGGTCCAGAACAGCAGCCGGACAATATTTTCTTCGACGACCTGGATCGCATATCCGCTCACAAAGAGACTGGGGAGCGGTTCCGGTTCCGTCAATGTCGGCGTGTCGCCGTGGCCGTCGGTCTTCATCTGCTGCAATCCTTATTCTCGATTTCGCGCGTGTCCCAAACCCTGGCGCGCGATCGCCGGCGCCACCCCGCCGGCATGGTGGCCCTGTCTGTCCCGTCTGACATGGGCCACCGCTCTTTTTCGCTCGTCCGGCCATTGGTGAAGTCTCCGTGTGTTTCCGTCGCTGGAAATGGAGATAGCAATGTTCGGTTCTGGAAACTCGGAACAGCCTTCCAAGGTCTCAGAATTCCATTCAGAGGCCCAGAAGCGCCGCGGTGGTCTCATGTCTAGCGTGGCCACCGCCCAGTCGCTCACCAAAGAGATCGGCGACATTCTTGCCCCTGGTGAGAAATGGAAACGGCAGATCAGTGCAGTGCATCGGGCACTGACCTCAGATCACTTCGAGCATGCGCTTACCGGCCTCACTTGGAGCCGCGTGAAGACATGGTTCTATGGCGAGGCCAGGCGTGTAAACTATGAAGAGGTTGTGGCCCTGCGAGAGCTGCGGGCCATTGAGGAGGCTAGACGTGCAAGGCTCAAACTCGCCGCCACGGCGAACATTCTGGCAGCTCATCTTGCCGCGGAGGGTGCGCCTCTGGATAGCCACCAGATGCGTGCTCTGGGCCGACTCGCTGGCGCGGTGGATCTATCCGGAAGCGGAGCCGCCAGATGAGTGGGCTCCCAGACTGGACGAAGATCCCACGGGATGAACGCAAGCAGCTGCTCGCCGCCTACTGCGATGAGGGCCTGACCGCCCAGAAGATCGCCGATAAGTTTTTCAACTGCACCCGATCCGCCATAATCGGCCAGGTCCAGCGCCTCGGACTTCAGCTGAACAACGGCAAGCCTCGCAAGGGTAAGGTCGGCAGACGAGCGAAGCCAGGCACCGAAGCCGCGCCAAATGTCGCGAAGCCAGCGATACGCCGCGCCTCCAAGCTCGTCCAGCAAACCAGTTCCTGGCGCGGCGCCAACAATCCACCGGCGATGGATTTCAAAGCACGTGCCGAACAGCGCGCCGCTTCGCCGGGCATCGTGATCAAGCGCGAAGACGCCTTCCAGCCCATTCCCGGTGTTGACCCCGTCGCCTTCGGCTCCGCCGGTTGCCGTTGGCCGGTGGATGGCACCAACGGTCAAGGTCTTCTCGCCTGCGGCGCCACGAAGGAGCCTGAGCGCTCCTACTGCGAAGCGCATCGGCGGCTCTCCTACACCCCACCAACCATCCGTCAGCACGCCGGTCTTCGATCGGCGGAAAGGATCTCCTGATGACGAAAGTGCATGAGCGCCCTAACCGCGCATCCCCTTCTGAGGCGGGTTCCTTCGTCGAGGAGTTCGATCGCCTCGAGCAGGAGCGCGAGGAGAAGCTCCGCGTTCTCGACGCCGAATTCAAGGTCAAGAAGCGAGCGATCCAGAAGGCGACCGACACGGATCAGAAAGAGATCCTGTCCGACGCGAAAAAGCACGGCGTCAACAAGGGCGTCATCCGGGCGATCGTCGACGCGCAGAAGCTGAAGCGCAAGGCCGAAGCCATGATCGAGCGCGCCGACGGCAAGGTCGACGGTCTGGAAGACGACGATCGCGAGTTCGCAACGGATATCCGCACCGCCTTAGGCGACAACTTCGCCAGCTTTGGCCTCGGCGCCGCCGCGGTGCAGCGCGAGGGAGCCGATGAAGAGCCGGACGAGACCACATCGGCCGTCGTCAATGCCGTCAAGGGCAGCATGACCGATGACGAGTGGAACAAAGCCGGCGGTGCCGGCGCGCCACACTGAATTCAGAGGCAGCGGGAAGACGTCGTGTTCCCAGCGTGAGGGTCAAAGCTCTTAGGAGCCTCCCGAGCAACAGCGCAACACCATCGGCGTAACAGGGCGGAGAGACGCCCACCAATCAGCCCGAACGGGCACGAGGACCTGGGATGACGGCTCCACGCATTCTCGCGATCGACGCGGCCAGACGCCTTGGCTTCGCATATGGCGCCGCTGGCTCGAAGCCGACGTCGGGCTCGATCGAGTGCGCCAGCGAAGGTGCTTCACGCGGTGCGATCTTCTCCGGCGCCGGTCGCTGGATCACCGGCTTCATCTCGGCGAACCCGGTCGATGTTCTCGCCATCGAGGCGCCGCTGCCGGGTTCATTCGTCCAAGGCCAGACCAACATCAGCACGGCCACCATCCTGCTCGGCCTTCCTGCTGTCCTGGAATTCATGGCGTACCAGCTGAAGGTCTATCGCCATATCCGTATCAACCAGTCCTCGGTGAAGAAGCATTTCGCCGGCCACGGCCAAGGCGACCAGAAAGCGGCGATCATGGCGAAATGCAGGGCGCTTGGCTGGATCGACAAGGACGATGCCGACCAGTCGTTCGATCGTAGCGACGCCCTCGCGGTCTGGTCGTTCGTCGAGGCCGACGTCGCGCCGAAATTCACGCAAAGCGTTGACGATCTCTTCATCGCTTCGGAGCGCCGCAAGCGCGAAGCCGAGGAACTCAGCCGCCGATATGCCCCTGCCCAAATCCCGGAAAGGTTCTGAAGTGGACTACCAGGTCAGCAAGCTCGTCGCCTGCATCGACGATGATTTCAGGTTCACGCGGGAATGCGAGCCCGGCATGGTGATCCCGCACAAAGGGACTGTTTACCGCGTCCGGACCGTCGATCTGTTCCGGGTGCGCGGTGTCGACAAGGCCCTGACGTTCCTGCGGTTCGACGAGATCCACAATCCAAGGTACCCGAGCATCGTGGGGCCCTACGAACCCGTCTTCGACGCCCGATCTTTCCTGCCGCTTGACGATCGGCGGCTCGACGCCCTCCGTCGGCATCTCGCACCAGTCGATCGGGTGCCAGCATGAACCTCCGACATCGCCTAATCAGATACCTATCATTTGGCGACCTCATATTGATGAACGCCGAAATCAGCCTAGCCGGCGTGCTCAGGACGCGAGAGGCGGGCGGTTTCCTGATCGACAATGTACGTATCGATCACCAGCGTACCGCAGCGATCGGGTTCAACTATCCGGACGCCGGTCTTGCACTCGAGATGACGCAGACGCAGCAGTTCGTCGCGCGTGAGTGCTTATTTAGGTCGGTGCCATCGTGAGCACGCGCCCATCGAACGGTCGTATGCGCGGCAACCATTCCCTCAGCATGGCTCTGGCTCTCAGCATGCTGTTGGCCTCGGTCGCGTTCATCGTCTTCGTGATGTGCGGTGGCGCCTGATGCGCGTGCTCGTCTCCGCCCCATCTCGCGAGATCGAGCGCGCGCTGCGGACCGCCGCGGAAAGCGCCGGTTTCGAAACCGCCGGCGAAACCCTTCCTCAGGATCTCTGCAGCGCCCTCTTCCGCGATCCCGATGGCATCGGCGTCATCCGTGCGCTGAACAGCGCCTATGCCGCGGTGGTCTGCCGGGATTTCCGTCGCGCCGACGTCAAGAACATCCTGTTCGTGCTGCTCGACGCCGGCGAGTTCAACAGTGGCGCGGCGTCATTGATCCTGCGTTGCGGTGCCGATGATGTGCAGCCCGCCCCGATCCACACCGACGAGTTCATCGCCAGGCTGAAGGCGCTGGTGCGGCGTGGCAGCTACAACGACCATCTCTTTATCAAGATGCCGGGGTGTGTCTACGACGCCGAGACCGGCCTTGTCGAAGGCGGTGACAGGAAGAGCCGGCTGGCGCCGGCCGAGGCAAAGCTGCTCACCACACTGGCGCTCGATCCCGGCAAGGTGTTTTCCAAGGCCGACCTGATGGATCACATCTACGGTGGCGAAGAGGAGCCGATGGAGAAGATCATCGACGTCTTCGTCTGCAAACTTCGCGCCAAGCTGCTCGAAATGAATGATGGCCTCGATGTCGTCCGCACCGTATGGGGTCGCGGCTATCAGTTCGAGCCGAAGGGCTTCGAGCCAGTGTTCCGCCATCGCGTGAGGGTGCCGCGATGAGAGCGGTCCGCGACATCCTCGCCGAAGGGATGCGACGTGAGCGCTACGGCCTCATTCGGCCTTTGTGGGCAGACGCCGACGACGACAGCCGTGAGGAGGTCCGCCGCCGCGCCGATCACCTTATGCGCATACTTTCCGATTACGGCGTCCAGCTTGTGCGGACCGGAGAGCCCGCCCCGATCGCGGCACCAACATCTCCCACGATCGTCGCCAACCAGATCTATGCGCAGCCCGACACGATGCGGGAGGTCCGGGCTGAGGCCGGCAAGTTCTCGATCGTCACCGTCAAAGGCGGCGACGCCACCGTAGAGCAGACCTTCTCCCTCAACGACGTGATGCTCAACGCCGGCCTGGTGCTGACCGGCGATCCCGTAGCCAAGACGATCAAGGATCTCGGCAAGCAGCTCGCCGCCGCGGTCGAGATATTCAGGCTGAACGCCGCCGGCCTGGGTGGCGGCAAATGACAGGCCCACTCTCCACCGCCAGCCGACAGCTCGAGGAACTCGTCGACGTCACCGCCGACTGGTCGTCTGAACTGCTGCGTCGCGCCGCCGACGACATGGTGACCGCCCTCGACCGCTCGGCGATGCGAGACGTGGAGGGTGCCGAGGAATGGCGAAATCTCACAGCCGATAGGAGTTACCCATTATGAAAAACCGCATCACCGACCTCAACGATCATCTCTTCGTCCAGATCGAGCGGCTGTCCGTTGAAGGTCTATCCGGCGAGCAGCTGGAAGCCGAGGTCCAGCGCACCGACGCGATGGTCAAGGTTGCCGATATGATCGTCGACAACGCCCGCCTCGGCATCCAGGCCGCAACGCTTGTGGCAAACCACGGCGATCGTTTCCGCAAGGACCTCCCGATGCTCTCCGCGCCGAAGGAGATCGAAGGCAAGTGAAGGGCCGGCAGATCCGCTATAATGACGAGGAGCTCTCGTTCATCGAATGGCGACAGGCGATGAGCCGCCGCGCGCTTCATGCCGCTTTCGTCGTGCAGTTCGGTCGCCCCGAAGTCACGCTCGACCATATCAAGGCGCTGTGCTCTCGCAAACGTTGGAACACCGGTCGCGATGGCTGCTTCGTCAAAGGCCAGACGCCTTTGAACAAGGGGAAGGCCTGCCCGCCCGGGAAGGGCGGTCGGCACCCGAACGCACGGAGGACGCAGTTCAAAAAGGGCGGCATGGCTGGCGCAGCAGCCGCCAAATATAAGCCGATCGGCACCGAGCGTTTCAACAAGGATGGCTATCTGGAGCGCAAGATCCACGATGGCATGCCTCCCCAGTCGCGGTGGCGACTGGTGCACGTCCTCCGCTGGGAAGAGTTGAACGGCCCCCTTCCTGGAGGGGAGGCCCTCAAATGCCTGGACGGCAATCGCCGAAATACGGAGCCATCCAACTGGCGTCCGGTCCCTAGGGCTCTGCTTGCCCGCCTGGCTGGACGCTACGGCCGCGATTATGACGCCGCACCATCGGAGCTCAAACCTACAATCCTGGCGATCGCCGAATTGGAACATGCCGCCCGGGAGCGGGCGTCATGAGGCGGAGCCGCATCGCTTACAGCGCCGCTGAGATGGCATGGCTCGAAACCAACCAGGACATGGTGATCAGCGACTACCACCGCGCCTTCCAGGCAGAGTTCAGCCGCCCTGATGTGCTGCAACAGAACCTTCACGGCCTCCGCAAACGGCTGGGCTGGAAGGTCGGCCGCGACCACGCCCGTTATAAGGGCCGCCGCTTGAAATATACCGAAGCCGAGATTGCGTGGTTACGCGACAACTCCACGATGGAAATCAATGTTTGGTGCGCAGCTTTCCGAGCGGAGTTCGGACACGAGGATACGACGCCCGCCAAGCTGCACAGTCTACGTAAACGCGAGGGCTGGAAGACAGGGCGGACCGGGCAGTTCGAAAAAGGTTCGGTGCCTTCGACCAAGGGCAAGAAGATGCCCTTCAACCCGAACAGCGCAGTTACCCAGTTCAAGAAGGGGCAGCTGCCACACAACCATCGTGGCCCCGGCCACGAGTCGGTCGGTGACGATGGATATATCTGGATCGTCACCGACCAACGGAACCCATGGACCGGCGCGTCGACGTGGCGTGTCCACAAGCACCGATGGCTATGGGAGCAGGCCAACGGCCCGGTGCCGCAAGGCATGGTGCTGAAATGCCTTGGCGAGAAGTCGAACCCTGATCCGTCGAATTGGGCGCCGGTCCCGATTGGGCTTCTGCCCCGCCTGAACGGCAAATCCAACCGCGACTACGACCGCGCGCCGGCAGAGCTGAAGCCGGTCATCATGGCTGTGGCCAAGCTTGAGCACGCCGCAGCAGCGCGCCGCAAAACCAAATCAGAAAGGACCCCGACATGACCTCTCGCGTTATCCCGCTCGACCAGCTCCGCTTCGGCCACGAGGCGGAACCGCCGATCAACGCCCGGCGCGTCGGTCGCGACGACAGCATCGCAGAGTTGGCCGCTTCGATCGCGGCCCACGGTCTACAAACGCCGCTGAAGGTCAAGGAAGGTCACGATAGCGATGGCGTCGTCGGCGTCTTCGTCGGCACCGGCAACCGCCGCCTCGCCGCGCTGCGCCTTCTCGTCGAGCAGGGCCAGACCGCACCGGATGCTCCGATCGAGTGCGGGGAGTTCGATATTTCGGTCGACGCCAGGGAAGCCGCATTGGCGGAGCAGATCCACCGCGTCGAATTTCACCCCGCCGACGAATATATCGAGTTCCGTGAGCTCGCCGACCATGGGCTCGACGAAACCGCGATCGCCACCAGGTTCGGCATCGATCCGAAGCGCGTGAAGCGCATCCTAGCGCTGGGTCGTTTGTCGCCGGTCATCATCGAATGGTGGCGCGGCGAAGCACAGAGCAACGAGGTCTTCGCGACCGTCTGCGCCTTCACGCTGGCGCCGTCGATCGAGGACCAGGAGAAGCTTTTCAAGAAGCTCGAGAAGCAACGAGATCTCCGCGCGTGGGCGGTCAAGGACGCCCTCGGTGCCGGCAACCAGAAGGCAGCTCGGCACATCAAGATTGCCGGCCTCGAAGCCTACAAGGCCGCCGGCGGGCACATGACGACGGATCTCTTCGGTGACAATCACGTCATCGCCGATCCCGACATCGCGGAGAAGGTCGCCGAGGAGAAGATCGCGGCGGTCATCACAGGGCTGAAGGCTGAGGGCTGGTCTTGGGTGAGCATGGGCGCCGACCTCGACTATTACTGGGAGCATGGCTGGAAGCGCGAGAAGGCCGGCGACGGAAAGGCGACCGCCGACGAGAAAAAGCTGATCAAGAAACTCGAAAAGGCAGCTGCCAAGAACACAGCCGGCGCCGCCGCTGAACTCGCCAGCCTTCAGAAGTCGATCGCCGATCGGCAATGGACACCGGACCAGCTCGGCAAGTCCGGCGCCGTCGTCAAGATCGGCCACCACGGCGACGTCGATATCGTTCGTGGCGTCGTGAAACCGCAGGCGGAGAAGAAGGCGGCGTCGGCGTCTGGCGCGCCGAAGGAGAAGGGCCCGCCGACGATCTCGAATGCGCTTCATCAGCGTCTGAGCGCGCAGGCCACGCTCGCGGTTCGGCAAGCTCTTAAACAAGAGCCCCACGTCGGCCTCGTCGCGCTGCTGGCGGGCTTCTTCGTGCACCGCCATCTGCATACCGACAGCCCTGTCAGGGTCTACCACGACGGTTTCGGCAAGACGCACAGCCAGGAGAAGGAAAGCTTCGCCTCGGTGTTTGCGCGGCTGATGGACATGACGGATGAGGAATTGTTCCAGGTCGCCGCCGACTGTGCCGCCGAAGCCGTGCACATGGAGCGCGGTCATATCGGGCGGCCGCCGTTCGATGCCGACGCCGCACCTCTGGCCGCCGCGATCGATGCCGATCATTTGACGTTAGCTCTGGCCGAAAATTTTGACACCGCCGATTACTTCGGCGGCGCCTCGAAGCCCTTCGTCATCGCCGCGATCCGCGAGGCGCTCAACGACGATGAGGCGCGCAAGGCCGAGAAGCTGAAGAAGGCGGAGCTCACCGCCTTCGCCCTCGCCAACGTGCCGCAGACCGGCTGGCTGCCCCCAGAACTGCGCGCGCCAACCTACAGCGGGCCAGGTGCGATACCGGCCCTGGCCGAGGCGCCTCCAACGGAGCCCGACCCCGACTTCGACGAGATCGAAGGCTTCGAAGACGAAGACGAGATGGAGGACGCCTGACCTCATGCCAGTCATCGCTTCAGTCCCCGCGATCGACGAGTTGATCGCCGCCGGCTCTCCGGTGGCGATCGGCGTTTCAGGCGGCAAAGACAGCCAGGCCGCCGCCCTGGCGACGGTTGCACACCTCGACCGCATCGGCCATGCCGGTCCCCGACTTCTGATCCATAGCGACCTCGGTATCGTCGAGTGGAGCGATTCGCACCCGATGTGCGACAAGCTGGCCGACCACATCGGCATCGACCTTGTCGTGGTGCGGCGCAAGGCCGGCGGCCTAATGGAGCGTTGGGAATCGCGGTGGGAGAGCAGCCGCGTTCGCTACGAGACGCTTTCCACGGTGACCTTGGTCCCATGCTGGTCGACACCGGACATGCGGTTCTGCACATCGGAGATGAAGACGCACATCATCGTCGCCGAGCTTCATCGTCGATTCAAAGGTCAGACCGTCATCAATGTGACCGGCATTCGTCGTCAAGAAAGCCGGAAGCGAGCGATGGCAACTGTCGCGACCCGTCAGAAAGACGGCCGGATGTGGGATTGGCGGCCTATCATTGATTGGACAGTTGACGAGGTGTTCGCTGAAATTGATCGCCACGGACTCCATCCGCATCCTGCATATCGTGGTTTCGGCATGAGTCGTGTCTCCTGCCGGTTCTGCATCATGTCGAACTTGGCAGATATAGCGGCGGCAGCAGCTCAACCCGAAGCGCACGACCTCTACCGCCGCATGGTCGGGCTCGAGTCGACCAGCAGTTTCGGTTTTCAAGGCGCTCGATGGCTGGGCGATATCGCACCACATCTCCTTGATGCTGGTGCCTTGCAGCGTTTTGCGGATGGCAAGATCAAGGCCCTGCATCGCATCGCCGCAGAAGCCAGGATCGCACCAGGCATGCTCTATGTGAAGGGTTGGCCGACCCGGATGCTGACCGATGCCGAGGCCGACATCCTGGCAGAGACACGTAGCAGGATCACCAACCTTTTCGGCTTCAGCTCCGCATGCCTCGATCGCGCCAGTATCCACCATCGATATTCCGAGTTGCTCGCAGAGCATGAAAGGCGGGCAGCATGAACGGCGTCAACGCACGTGCAGTCCCGATCTTCGGCGGCTACGAAGGCCAGTTCCGCAAGGTCCACAAGGCGGACTGGGAGCCGGTCCAGGTCAACGGCATCCCTCAACTCTACGATACCGCCGACGCCGCCGAATGCGCGGCCTGGCGCGCGCTGCTCGCCCACCTACAGGGTGACATCGTCGGCAGTGGCGACCGCGCCTCGATCGAGCGTACCCAGGCGGAGGAGCGCTTCGGCAAGATCTTCCTCGGTCACGGCAAGAAGCCGGTGGTGGTGGAGCGCAAATGACGAAGGAGAACTTCTTCAAGACCGAGGCAGAGCTCTGCGCGGCATTCGTCGCCGCGTTGCCGGCGGGCTGGACAGCCTACGCGGAGACCGCCGGCTACGACATCCTGCTGGTGCGCGCCGACGGCGTGCAGGTCGGTGTCGAGGCGAAACTGCGCCTCAACGCCGAGGTCGTCGTTCAAGCGGCGAAGGAGTGGGGTCACCATCCCCATGCCGAGGGTCCTGATTTCTGCGCCGCCTTGGTGCCCGCCGGTCACGTGCAAAACCATATGGCCGCGATCTGCGCCATGCTTGGCATCACCGTCATCACGGTCGCACATCCAGACGATCAAACGGAAGAACGCTACGGCTGGAGGTCGCCACCTTTCCGGCCCGATCTGCCGAACCTCGATTCCCGCATGTATTGGAGCGGCCGCGAGCACGACTGGTATGATCGTTGCCCCGCCTCGCGCTGCGGCCTCCCGGAGTATGTCCCGGATGTCGGTGCCGGCCACTCCGCGCCGGTAGCCCTCACGAACTGGAAGATCCAGGCGATCAAGCTGCTCATCATCATGGAGCGGCGCGGCTTCGTCACCAAGGGGGACTTCAAGCATGTCAAGATCGATCCGAGCCGCTGGACGCGCGACTGGCTGGAGCGTGGTGCCTCCCGCGGCCAGTTCATCACGGGGCGATACACTCCAGACCTGAAGGCGCAGCATCCCGTGAACTGGGCACAGATCGAGGCCGACTTCGACAAATGGAAGCCGGCAGACGAGGTGCTTGCCTAGCATGTCAGGATTCGATTTCGGAGCATTGATGCCAGAGGTCGCCAGCATGTTGCTGGGCGCGCCGAACCCACACCACAGCAAGGGCAACGATCATCGCTACGGGACCAACGGGTCCCTTTCCGTTGATCTCGAAAAGAACACCGCCTTCGACCACGAGAACAGCGAGGGTGGCGGCGTCCTCTGGCTGGTCTCCAAGCTGACCGGCTGCGGTGATGACGGCGCCGTGGACTGGCTGAAGGCCAACGGTTTCGAAATCCCCGACACCCGAGCCGCCCCGGGCTCAAACCAGAACGCCGGCCCCGGCAAAAAGGAAATCGTCGCCACCTACGACTATGCGGACGCAGACGGCAACCTCGTCTTCCAGGTCGCCCGGATGCAGTACAAGCAGCCCGGTGGGTCCTGGCGGCTCAACAAGCACGGCAAGATCGACAAGACCTTCGCGCAGCGTCGCCGTTTCACCGAGGAGAAGGACGTCTGGATCAACGGCCTCCTCGATGGCGAATACATGCGCAAGGGTCCCGGCCAGAACTGGACCCGATACGATTCCAAGACCTTCGACAAATGGGGGATGAAGGAGCGCCGCGAGTTCGATGGTATCTCGCAGCTGCCGCTATACCGCTGGCCGGAGGTCGCCGAGGCGATCAGCATGGGTCAAGCGATCTACCTCGTCGAGGGCGAGAAAAAGGCCGATGCCCTTTGGCAAGCCGGGATCGCGGCGACCTGCAACGCCGGTGGCGCCAAGAAGTGGACGCCCTATCATGCGGAGCAGCTGCGCGGGGCCCACATCATCCAGATCCCGGACAACGATGACGCCGGCAGGATGCACATGCAGATCGTCGGTTCCCGAATGAAGGAGATCGCGGCGTCGGTCATGATGCTCGATATCCGGTCGTTTTGGCCCGAGGTTCCGGAAAAAGGCGATATCTGGGATTGGGTGCAGGCTGGTGGTGACGCCTCCGATCTGTTCGATCTCGTCGACCAGCACGCCCGACCATGGACGAAGGAACCGCCGAAGTCGCGGTTCGGCGCCGTCACCTGGGACCGGCTCGATGAAGTCGGCCAGGAGCATGAGTACCTCATCGAGGACATCCTGACCCGGCATGAGGTCGCTGTGATCTACGGTGAATCCGGATCCGGGAAAAGCTTCGAGGCCATCGACATGGCGATGGCGGTGGACCGCGGCGTCCCCTTCAACGGCAAGGAGGTCAGACGAGGTGGCGTCATCTACCAGGCCGGCGAAGGTGGCATCGGTGTAAAACAGCGCCTCCGCGCCTACCGGCAGACCTACATGGAGCCCGGCGAACGTGTCGACTTTGTCCTGCTGCCATCCCGCGTCGATCTCTTCGCCAAACCCGGGGAGCAGGATGTCGAAACCAGCCGCGGCACCGATGCCCTTATCGCCGAGATCAAGGCGTGGTCGGAGACCTTCACCGTTCCGCTCGAGCTCGTCGTCATCGACACCCTGGCGACGGCGACGCCCGGCGCCAACGAGAACGCCTCCACCGACATGTCCGTGGTGCTCACCAACCTGGAGAGGATCCGCGACGAATGCCGGTGCACCGTGCTGATGGTCCACCACAAGCCCAGGAACGGCAACAACCCGCGCGGGCATTCCAGCTTGTTCGCCAACGTCGACAACGCGATCGAGTTGGAGATCACGCCCCGGCTCGACGTCGCCTTCCGCGAGGACGGCACCCAACTCGCCCGCCAGATCCACAGGGCCACGATCCAAAAGAACAAGGATGGTGAGCGTGGTCACGGCTGGGATTTCATCCTGAAGCAGGTTGTCCTCGGCACGCGACCAAACGGGAAACCGCTGACCTCGGTGGTTTGCGCCGCACCAGGCGGTCAGGGCCCGGAGGTCACCGACGACAAGAGGCTTAGCGATCAGCAGGCCATCGCGATGCAGGCGCTGATCAACGCGCTGGAACGGCATGGTGAGGACACCCCGGAGATGCTCAAGCTGCCGCGCAGCATCAAGACCGTGGTGCGCATGGGCCACTGGCGCATCGAATATGCGGCACTCTCGATGCAGGACGACGAGGATCCGAAGAAGAAGCAGGAGCGCATCAAGAAGGCGTTGCAGCGTGCCGGCGAACGGTTCTTCGGCGCGAAGTGGATCGGGCGCGCCGAACCGTATGTGTGGCTCACCGGCAGACCGGTGCCCGGGTTCAAGCGCGATACCGCGATCGACTTCAGCCAGCTTTCGAGGCCCGAGCCAATGAGTGATGGCATGGCCGAGGTCATTGATGGAGATATCCAGTTTTGAGCCCCTACACTCCCGAGCAGGTCAGCAGGATCGACAAGCTGATCCGAGCCAATGGCATCGGTGTCGTCTACATCATCGCTCATGACCTCTGTGGGCCGGTCAAGATCGGCAAATCGACCTTTCTGGGTACGAGGTTGGACGGCCTGCAGACCGGTAATCCGAATAAACTGCACGTCTTCGCCGCGTTCCTTGCCCTTGGATCGGCCCACATTATGGAAGCCCGGATCCATGCCGCACTCAGGGATGTTCGTCTCAATGGCGAGTGGTTTGCGATCCCTGTTGACGAGGCAAAACGCTCGTGTCGTGCGGCGATCAGAAAGCCAGCCTATACGGCACCGAAAAACCAGATTGAGGGACAAGGCGGGACATCGGAGCCAAAACCGAAGAAATCCACCTCCCACGCGGCTTTGAAGGCGATTTACAAGAAGAGGATTGCGGAATGGTCCCGCAATGTCCCCTCAAGTCCCGCCGATCGGTCCCGCAATTCCTTGGTGCGGAAATGACCGAAACCCGCATCGAAGCAATCGGCTTCGGCGCCTACTATTGCGCCGCGTACCGGCGTGACGGCGCCCCTGACGTCCTGCTCGACGACGCGGATGGAAAGCCGCAGCGCTTCGCCTCCGCAACGGCGGCCATCAAGGCCGCCGAGCTCGCCTTGCACTTCAGGCCTGAACAGCCGGTTGAGCCGGATATCCTCGGCGCCGGCTCGTTTCATGAGGTCCGCGCCGCCACTGAAGCCGCGCTTCAGATCGAGGCGCTTGGTGGCGTCGTCGTCGACGGCCGCGTCGTCCCGGTGGAGGTCCGCCGGCGATGAGCATCACCCTGATCACCGGCGACTGCATGAAGGTGCTGCCCTCGTTCTCCGACGAGAGCTTCGATTGTGCCGTGCTCGACCCGCCCTACAACGAGACCGCGCTAACCTGGGATCGGTGGCCGCCCGGCTGGCCTACGGCCGTCCGGCGCGTCCTGAAGCGAACCGGATCGATGTGGGTGTTTGGTTCGCAGCGGATGTTCCTGGAGCGGATCGGCGAGTTCGCGGGCTGGCGCTTCGCCCAAGATGTGATCTGGGAGAAGCACAACGGATCCAGTTTCAAGGCCGACCGATTCAAGCGGGTGCACGAATGCGCGCTGCAGTTCTGGCGTGATGATGCCCCTTGGGCAGGTGTCTATCGGAAGCCGCAGTTCACCAACGATGCGACAGCACGAACCATCAAAACGCGCGGGCAGACGCCGCACACCGGCCGGATCGGTAACGACGTCAACTATCGCACCGTCGAAGGCGGCCCTCGCCTGCAGCGCAGCGTCATCTTTGCCCGCTCGGAGCACGGCCGCGCCGTTCACCCCACCCAGAAACCGATCGAGATAGTCGAGCCGCTTCTGCTCTATTCGTGCCCAATCGGCGGTGCCGTGCTGGATTGCTTCGCCGGTTCAGGGACTGTCGGCGTGGTCGCGCAGCGCCACGGCATCGATGCGACACTGATCGAAGGTGACCAAAAGTTTGTCGCCATCGCCTGCCAACGGCTTGGCCTCGATCGAGGTGCCGCCGCATGAAGCACCGCTGCGACATCTGGCGCGTCGCCGAACAATGCGGGGTCCGCCTCGTCGATCCCGATGCCCATGCCTGGCGCCAGCGGCGGCCGCGGGAGTGCTTCGCGAAGAAAACGCTGAAGAAGATTGGGCAACGGCATGGCGAAGCCCATCTTGCGCTGACGCTCCGTCTCATCGTGGAAACCTACGGCAACGCGGCGGAGCTCTACTCGGAGACCATCCAGGCGGTTTCCGCCATGGTGGCGAACCCAGCGATCGAGGCGCGTGGCGGCCACTTGTTCGAGCAGTTCGACAGGATCAGCCTCGCCGAGATCCGGCATCAGGCCAGGGTTCTTGACGTCGGGCTGCCCTTGGCGCACGTCATGCGCGTGCTGCTGGCGGTGCGGTTGAGCGATGGTATAGTTCGGGATGACAGGAGGGCAGCGTGAAACAGCGATCAGCGATGTGTGTTGGTGGCCCACTGGACGGCGAGTGGTGGCCGCTAGATGGAGGCATAGCCCCTGTGTCCGCCGTTCGCGAACCTGCTTCTTTCGAATGGACGCCGGGAAAGCCGCAGGCCAGCAGCTGGATTGTCCACTATCGCAGGGAACACATGACCCACCAGACGTCTGGCACTACAGCGGTGTTCTTCGTGGCCGAGGATGTCTCTTTCGAGGACGCAATCAAGATTGTCGACGAGCGGTTCCCGGCTGGAGCACCTCAGTCAGCATGAGCGCATGGACCGCCAAAGCCGTCGAATACCGCGTCCTCGAAGCCGCGGAAACCCTCATGCTGACCCCGAATGTCGGTGGTGGTACGGGCTCCGCCTGGCCGGAATACATCCCGCATTACCCCAGGGCGATGAAGATCAGGATCCGCCCCTCCCCGGGTGCGCTGACCAGAATGCTTGCAACCTGGGCATGGATAAACGCGTTGCAATCCGAGAAGGATCGGCGTCTCCTCTACGCTTGGGCCTGGACGAAGACCCGCAAGGGCCGCTTCCTCAACGATTTCGCCTCCCGGGAAGGCGTCAATTCCCGAACGCTCCGCTGGACGATAACCCGTATCTGCCAAGACATTGCGGATCAATTGGAGCAAGCGAAAGTTCCCTGCTTCGACCAAGCCGTTGACGACGTTGCCGAAATCGAGCCAGAACCCGCATCACAAACGGTATCTTCCGAGACGTCTGCAAGGGTCGAAGTCGATGGCATCGTGAGCTCGATCGAACCCGGCGCCCGCCCTCGCTACCCCACCCGAGAAGAGATCGCCGCCTTGGTGCGGCGCCTCGAGAAGGCGAACAAGCTGAGGCGAAGGAAGGCCAAGGTCAGCGTGTGAAGTAGCTGATCAGCTATCGATTAGTTACTGATTCGCGGGCCCTCTGCCGGAACCGGTCAAGCTAAATCGCTCTCGATAAGCGGGACCGATCGAGGGACGGAGCGGGACCACCTCACCGCAGCCACGCGGTCTGCGGCATGTCCCCCGGGACATCGGGCGGAGTGCGAAAAACGTGATTGGACTTCCCGCCTCGAATTCGTGCATCTCTTCGCGTCTCCCTCCCCTCGCGTAGACGCCAAGTCCTGGTGAGTGCAGCCTGACGGCGAGCGCGAAAGCGCGCAGCCGCCGTCGTAGAGCTCTACGTTCTCAAGGCTGGCTCTACATCAAGAACCGTAGAAGAGAAGAGCGCTCGCTTGCGCGAGCTCCTGCCCGTCAGGGGATCGCTACCGGAGAGGCCACCACCAGTATGGCGAAGCAGATCGGCCCCCAGGTCCGGCAGCTCGACATGCGGACCGCGATGCCCGCAGCGAAGAAGGCGGACGCCGAGCTGCTCACTCCTCAGCATAGGGCATGGCGAGACCAGGTCCTGCGTCGTGCCAACCATAGATGCGAAGCCATCGATGATGGACGTCGCTGCGCTACATCGGCACCATCACGCCTCTTCGCCGACCACATCATCGAGCGCAAGGATGGTGGCGCCCCCCTCGACGTCGCCAATGGGCAGTGCCTCTGCGGTAAGCACCACACCTTGAAGACCGCGGCAGCTCGGGCGGGACGTATGAAAGAGCGATACTAACTCTCCCACTGTTCCGTACTGCGATCGTATCGGACCGTTCGCATCTCTACCGTGGACTGGCGCGGATAGCAGTCGATTGCCACCTCGGCCGCGGTCGATACGATGTGCTCATCGGCCCTTGCTTTCGCCGCCTCAAGCGCGTCGAAAGGGGGTGCGATCATATGGCCGTCCAGCGTAATGAAATATTGCATTTGGTCCGATCTCCTTCAGCCCCGCCGATCTTCCGGCCAGGTGATCCTCGCCGTCAAGGGCGGGGGTATCGAATCTCTAGGGCCTTTCGGGGGTCGAACCGCTCGGGGCTCATGTTCACGAAATTTTTTCCGCCGCCCATAAAATCCGGCTGATTTGCCGAAAGTGACCGAAAAAGCATGGCGAAACGAGGAAGGCCGCAGTGGAAGCCGACGGCGGCGATCCGGCGCACCGTGGAAGAGATGCGGTCATGCGGCGAGAGCGAGGCCACCATTGCGCGGTCGCTGGGCATCGACGCCGACACGTTGCGCAAGCATTGCGCCGATGAACTCGACAATGGATTCTCTCACCGCCGACGCGAGGTCATCGGACTGCTCTACAAAAGTGCGCGCGGCGGGAACGTCACCGCGCAGAAGCGCCTCGAAGAGATGACGCGCCTCGCCGGCGCCGCGGCCGAGTTCGACGACAAGCAGAAGCAGGCTGGTCCCACGGCACCCCAACCGGTCGCCACGAGGTCGCCGAAGCGCGGCAAGAAGGAAGTCCAGCGTGACGAAGCCTTCACCGCCGGCGCGAATTCGGAATGGGGCGAGGATCTCGCCCCGATACCGGGCACGAAGCCGAACTGATGGAACAGCCCTCTCCGGCGCCGATCTGCTGCATGTGCGAGCAGGAGCCGGCCGATCTCGATATCGGGCCATCCGAGAACGGCGATCCGCTGCCGGTCTGCGAGCACTGCCTAAAGGCCACGTTCGAACAGATGTTTGCCCCCGCTCCCGCGGTGAACTGAATGCAATGGTCGACGGCGTGTCTGGACTGGGAGACCCGCATTGTCGCCGGTAGGAGCCTTATCCCGGACGGCCTACCGATTGATATCGCGCGCGCCGAGAAGGCGCTGCGCATCTTCAAGCGGCTGAAGGTGAAGGACATCATCGGGAAGCCGACGCTCGGCGAGGTCTGCCCGCAGTGGATCTTCGATCTCGTCTGGGTGGTGTTTGGTGCCCACGACAGCGCCGCGAAACGCCAGCTGATCCGGGAATTCCTCGTTCTGATCAGCAAGAAGAACGCGAAATCGACGATCGCCGCCGGCATCATGGTCACCGCGCTGATCATGAACCAGCGCGCCATGGGTGAGTATCTGATCCTAGCGCCGACGAAGGACGTCGCGGATAACAGCTTCCTGCCGGCGCACGGCATGATCACGGAGGACGACGCGCTCTTCAAGCGCTTTAAACCGAGCGATTCGACGCGGGAAATCACGAACCGGCTCGATGGCGCCGTGCTCGCTGTGAAGTCCGCTGACGCCGATGTTGTCGGCGGACAGAAGGCGATCAGCTCGTTCATCGACGAGCTCTGGCTCTTCGGCAAGAAGGCATCATCGGCAAACGTCCTGTCTGAGGTCACCGGCTCGCAGGCGTCACGGCCGGAAGGCTTCACTATTTACGCGACAACGCAGAGTGACGATCCCCCCACAGGAGTGTTTGCTCAGAAACTGCTCTACCACCGCAGCATTCGCGACGGAAAGATCGAAGATCCAACCTCCCTGCCGCTGATCTACGAATATCCGGAACGGATGGTTAAGGCGCAGGCTTGGCGCGATCCGAAAACATGGCACATCCCGAACCCCAGCCTCGGCTACTCCGTCGACAAGCAGTGGCTGACCACTGAAGTCAAGAAGAAGGAGCTTGAGGGGCAGGATGCCCTCAGCCTCTTCGTTGCCAAACACTTCAACATTCAAGCCGGTCTCGGGCTGAAGGATGAAAATTGGGCAGGAGCCCAGTTCTGGACCGCGGCGGCCAACAGGCGATTGACCCTCCAGGAGGTCATACGGCGATCTGATGTGATCGTGATCGGAATCGATGGCGGCGGCCTCGACGATCTCCTCGGCCTCGCCATGATGGGCAGATGCAAGATCACCCGCAAGAATCTGCTTTGGTCCCACGCTTGGGCCCATGAAATCGTGAAGAAGCGCCGCACCGAGATCGCGACGAGGCTCGACCAATTCGCCGGGCTTAAGCAGCTGACGTTCGTTAAGCTGCCAGGCGAGGACGTCAACCAGCTCGCGGACATCGTGATGGAGGTTGAAGCCTCGGGCTTGCTGGCGGCTGAAAACGCGATCGGCGTCGACTCCTTCGGCGTCGCCGCGATCACCAAAGCGCTGACCGGCGAGGACCGCGGGATCGCTAAGGAGCGGATCGTTGGCATCTCGCAGGGCTGGAAGTTGAACGGCGCCATCAAGGACATGGAGCGAGATCTCGCTGGCGGCCAGCTTGTCCATTCCGGACTCGAGCTCATGGATTTCGCAGTCGGCAACGCCAAGATCGTTCCGCGAGGCAACGCGATCTCAATCGACAAGCAGGTCAGCGGGTCGGCAAAAATCGACCCGCTGATGGCAGGTCTGCATGCGCAGGTTCTCATGGGCCTGAACCCTATCGCCTCCGGTGCCTCGGGCTGGGACACTGATGATCTCGATGCTCTCGAGGCGAAGATCGAGGCGGAAGTTGCCAGAGCTGAAGCGGATGGGCTGGCGCAAGCCAAGGCCGACGCAGTTTCCCACGTTTACTGACCGCTGGAGCAGCAGATGCGCTTTGTTTCCGCCGCCGCGCGCGGTATCGGCCGCGCGGCCGCCGTGGCGATCGCGGTGGTCCCGGCGCTGCTGCGCGATCTCGTCGGCATCGCTGGCGCCGGATCGATCGTGTACGGGATCTGGCAGATCTACGCTCCCGCCGCCTTCATCGCCGGCGGCATCATGTTGACCGGTGCCGCTCTAGTGCTGGCGCGCCGTGCATCGCCGCGGCCGCAGGATAACGCTTGATGCGCGGCCTCTTCGGGGCTCTCGCTGGCGGGGAGCGAAAGGACCAGGGCGGAAGTCGATATGGCTTGGTCGACGAGATGTGGGCGGATTTCTTCGGTGGGTACCGGTCATCGAAATCCGGTATCTCGGTAAACTGGAAATCCTCTCTGTCGAACACGACGGTCCTGGCGGCTTGCCGCGTTCGTGCTGATGGCCACGCCACGGTGCCATGGAAACTCTACCAGCGCACCGAAAAGACGAAAAACGGGCGCGTTGTTGTGGGCCGCCGTGAAGCTCGCGACCATCCGCTCTATGATTTGCTGGCGACGGCGCCTAACGAATGGATGACAAGCCTCGAGTTCCGGGAAACGCAGAGTTTTCACGTCGATCTGGTTGGTCGCTCTTACGCCTTCAAGAACATCGTACGCGGCGAGATTGTGGAGTTGATCCTCCTCGATCCGGGCCGTGTCACCAAGCGCACCAATAGCGACTACTCACGCGTGTATACGCTTCACGGCCTCGACGGCACCACGGAAACCGTGACTGGCGACCAGATTTGGGAGGTGAAGGGCCCATCCTGGGATACGATCGACGGGCTCGATGTTGTCCGTCTCGCCGCGGAGGCCATCGGCCTGGCTCTGGCAACTGAGGAGAGCCATGCCGCGTTCCATCGCAATGGGGTGAGGCCAAGCGGCATGCTGTCGGTCGAAGGCAACATGAATGAGGCCGGTTTGATCCGCCTCGCCGCATGGGTTCGTCGGAACTTTGGCGGCGCCAACAACACCGGGCGGATGATGGTGGTCGATCGGAACGCCAAGTTCCTTCCGATGCAGATGACCGGCGTCGACAGCCAGCACATCGAGACCAGAAAATTCCAGGTGGAGCGGATCTGCGAAGTTCTGCGGGTAATGCCGATCATGATCGGCTTCTCCGGCGACAAAAATGCAACCTTTGCCTCAGCGGAACAGATGTTTCTCGCCCATCTCGTCCATTGCGTCCGGCCGATCCATCGTCGCTTCGGCGGGTCCGCAGATCTGCATCTGCTGACGAAAAAGGAACGGCAGCAAGGTTTCTACACCGGATTCGTGGATTCCGATTTCCTCAGCCCCAGCGTCGAGGCGAAGGCAAAATACAACCAGATCGCACTCGGCGGACCGAATAACGCGGGTTGGGTAACGCAGAACGATGTCCGTGGCTGGGACGAGATGGACGCCGTCGACGGTGCCGACACCTTGTTCGTGCCCGCCGGCATGGCCGCGCTGGACGAGAACGGCAAACTTGTTCCGATCACCGCGCCGGCGAAACCGGCGCCATCTGGAGAATGAAGATGGAACATTTCACCTCCGATCTCTGCGAGGTCAAATTCGCCAACGGCGCGCAGGACGGCACGTTCTCCGGCTATGGGTCCATTTTCGGAAACGTCGACAGCCACGGCGACGTCATCGAAAAAGGTGCCTTTAAGGAATCGCTGCGGGCGTGGGAGGCCAAAGGCAAGCTCCCGCCGATGCTCCTGCAGCACGGCGGTTTCTTCGGTCCCGTCGACGATATGCTGCCGATCGGCAAGTGGAACTCGATGGAGGAAAACTCCAAGGGTCTGAAGGTTGAAGGCCAGCTCTTCGCCCTTGGTACCGACCGCGGTCAGCTGATCTACGAAGGCATGAAGGCGGGGTCGCTTGACGGTCTTTCGATAGGCTATCGTGCCAAGAAATACACTGTCGGCACGAAGCCGACCGATCCGTCACGTACCTTGCACGAAATCGACCTGGTCGAGCTCAGCGTCGTCACCTTCCCCTCCAATGACAAGGCCACGGTTGGCGCGGTGAAATCCGCTGACATCGATGCCTTGAAAACCCTTTCGGACTTCGAGGACTTCTTGCGCGAGGCAGGCGGGCCGCGATGGACGAAGAACACGGCCCGCGATTTTGTCGGCCGTCTGACCAAGATCGCACGGCGCGAGGCTGGGGGCGATCTGGACGTAACTGGCTTGCTGGAAGGACTTCGGTCCACGCGCAAGCTGATCTCCCCCAACCAGGCATAAGGAGGGCGACATGCCCGAACTGAAAGACGTGCTGGAAGATGTCCAGCGCGAGGTAAAGAAGTTTGGCGACGACGTCGGCACGCTGAAGACCTCGATGGAAAAGGACCTCAAGGAGGTCCGCGAACTGGCCGAGAAGGCCGGCAGGGCCGCAGGCGAAGGAACTCAGCTCAAGAAGGACCTCGAAGCGCTCACCGCCGGCGTGACCGCGAAACACGAGGCCATCGAAAAGCAGGTTAAGGACATCATGGACAAGGCCGCCAAAGAGGCGGACGCGATCCTCGAGATCCAGAAGAAGCTCGGCCGCCCCGGTCTCGGCGGCAACGTTGACGACCAGGCGAAGTTCCTGAGAGAAGCCACCGAGTTCAAGCGCGTCGCGATGTCTCGTCGGGGCGAACTGAAGGCGACCACGATCCTGAAGCCGGAAGACGTCAATCCGGACGAGTACAAGGCCTATCAGGAGGCATTCAAGCAGTCGTTGCGCCGGGAAGTGAATTTCCTGTCGCCTGACGAGCAGAAGGCCATGCTTGTCGGCTCCGATCCCGACGGCGGCTACCTGGTGCCAACGCAGACCTCTTCGCGTATCATCACCAAGGTCTACGAAACCAGCCCGATCGACGAACTCGCATACCATGAGACCGTCTCGACGGACGCGCTGGAGATCGCCGTCGACACCGATGAGGCCGGCGCCGGCTGGGTTGGTGAAACGGAGGCGAGACCGGAGACCAGCACACCGCAGGTCGGCGTGCAGCGCATCCCCGTCTTCGAGATCTATGCGAAGCCGAAGGCGACGCAGCAGCTGCTCGAGGACGCCGGGATCGACATCGAGGCATGGCTTGCCAACAAGGTGTCGGAAAAGTTCGCCCGCATGCGCGCCCTGGCCTTCGTTTCCGGCAACGGCATCAAGAAGCCCCGGGGCATCCTGACCTACCCGTCCGGCTCCAACGGCGTCCGCGGCACCATCCTGCAGGTTGCATCCGGCAATGCGACCGCTCTGACGGCGGATGGTCTCGTCACGATGACCTTCTCCCTGAAGGACAAGTATCTCGCCAACGCGACCTGGCTGATGAAGCGCCAGACGGTTGGCGCCGTGATGCTCTTCAAGGATCTAAACGGCCAGTACATGTGGAGGCCCGGCCTGGAGGCGGGCAAGCCCTCGATGCTGCTCGGCTACAACATCCGTCGCGCCGACGACATGCCCACCGTCGGCGCCGGTACGCTGCCGGTCGCCTTCGGTGACTTCCGAGCCGGCTATACGGTTGTCGATCGCCTCGGCATCCGCACGTTGCGCGACCCGTATTCCTCGAAGCCGTTCGTCGAATTCTACACGCGACAGCGTGTTGGCGGCGATGTCGTCGACTTCGAGGCCTACGCACTTCAGGTCGTCTCGGCCTGATCCCTCACCGAACCCCTGCGAGGCGCGACGCCGCGCCTCGCTTTCCGAAACTCTCGACCGGGCGCGTAGCGTTTCCGGCGAAACCTTAATGGAGGTTCCCGTGCGGGACATCATTTCACATATCAACCCAAAGCGCGGCATCTCGCCGGCCGCCGCGGTAGTCGATAACACTGCGATCGTTTCGCAGATCAACAACAGGCTCGGCGCCGAATCCGTGGCCTTCCTGCTCCTCATGGGCTCGATCGCCGATGCCGATGTGACATTCACGTTCCTAATGGAACATGGCGACGCCGCAGATTTGTCCGACGCCGCTGCGGTTCCTGACGACATGCTGAACGGCACCGAACAGCTGGCGACACCTCTCTTTTCGAGCGACGATAAGGTGTTCAAGATCGGGTACACCGGTGGCAAGCAGTATCAGCGGGTCACGCTGACTCCCGCGGCGAATGCCGGCAACATCTTCGCCGCCGGCGCCTGGATCAATGGCTTGCTCAACCAGGGTCCAGCGGCGAACCCGCCGGCATAAGTCGAGCGCCGTTCTTTTTGAGGGGCGATCAGCCGGTCGGCGTTCCATCTGAACGCCGGCCTTTCATCCATTGCAACCATGAGGATTGACCGCCATGAAAACCGGCAAGGTCACAAAGACATTTCCGTTCGCATTCGACGGTATCAATGTGCAGCATCTCCCGGAGGGCTCCGATTTCCCACCGGCAGGCTATTCCGTCACCGATTCCGCTTTCGGCGGCTTGGTTGCTTCAGGGTATATCGAAGAGAGCAAGAGCGGTGTTCCCGAAGCTGAGCAGCTGAACCGGGACATCATCGAGGCTTTCGATCGAAAGATCTCCGCCGTTTCCGACGAGGAACTGAAGGCCATCATCGCCCGCTCCGGCAAACCGTACAGCGGTAACCTCGTTCATGCTCACCTTGTCTTCGCGGCGAAACAGCAAATGCTCCGAGAGCTCCAGGGGGCCACACCCATCTTTTCAATCGATCCCAACGCAGGTGTCACCGAACAGCCGTTAGCGAAACCAGGTGAGGCAACGCCCCCCTCTGCCGCGGCCGCGGTCGAGAAACAGAAGGCCGAAGTCGAAGCCGCCAACGCGGCCGGGGAGAACAAGGCGACCAATCAATTCGGCGATCCGCTGCCGGCCGGCGGCGCTAAGCCGACAGCCGAAGCCGAAGTCGACCTCGAGAGCCTGAAGAAGGATGAACTCGAGAAGCTCGCAGCCGATCGCGGTGTCGATATCAGCTCCGCGAAGACGAAAGCCGACATCATCGAAGCGATTAACGCCGGCAAGTCGGCCTGATCGAAGATTCCGGAGCGGGCCGCATGCGTTCGACATTCACCGTGGTTACGCCTGCGGCCAATTATTCCTTGCTGACTATCGAACAGCTGCGCGTCGCCGCAGGTCTCACCGCCGGCGACGCGAGCCGTGATGGCGAGCTGACGGAACTCGGAGCCAGGGTGTCGGCCGACATCGCATCGGCCTGCCAGGTTCGAGGCGACGGGGTGCACGTCCCTACCCTCAGAAGCGAGACCGTCCGCGAAACCTTCCGGCAGGGCGGGTGCGACGACATGCTCTTTCTTGCTCGTCGGTTCGTCTCTGATTTGGTTTCGGTCAGCGACGCCGGGACGACACTGATCACGGATGACACGGACTTGGACGCCGAGGCTGGGCTGCTCCAGAGAATATGCGGTACTCGTACGCTTGTGTGGACCCGCGGAGACGCGATCATCGAGTACACCGCAGGTCTCACAGACGTTCCGGCCGACCTCGCCGGCGCCGCGATGGATCTCGCTCGATTGCGCCTCTCCACCGATGCCCGGGATCCGCTCGTCAAGAGCGAGAGCGTCGAAATCCCGGATGTGCGAACCGTCAGGCAGGACTTCTGGGTGGGCGCCATCCCCGGTTCATCGGCGGGCCCTGTGCCCGCCGACATTCTCGCTAAGCTGTCGCGGTACATAAATGTTGCGGTTGTGTAATGACGAATCCCGCATCGCTCATCGCCGACCTCGACGCCGCGCTTGCAGATGCCGGCGAGACCGTCACGATCCGGCGCTATACCGCACCGACGGGGACACCGCGGCCGAAGATCGACGTCGCGGCCGTTCCGGCCGCTGTTCGTCCGGTGAAGCCAGATGAGCTCGTCGGCGACGTCCAGCAATCGGATCGTGTCGTCGTCGTCAGTCCGATCATGATCGAGGCGCTGTTACCGCTGAAGATTGGCGACAAGGTGCTGATCGCCGGCGCCGAAGCGAACGTGCAGTTCGCCGGGCATATCCGGGTCCAAGACGTCGTCGTCCGCCTTAAGCTGATGGTGCGGGGCTGATGGCCAGCTTCGCCACCTTCGAGCGCGACCTCAAGGTTGCCACAGCCCGCCTGGAGCCGGCTGCAATCAATGCAGCCGTCGCCAAGTTTGCTCGCGAGGAGATCGCACGCGTAGTCGCGTCCGGCGAGGGTAGCGCGAATTTCGACCGCTTCGTCAACGGCCGCGCCGGCGCCGCCGAGGAATCGGTGCAGGCGCCAGGACCGATCCTTTATGTCTTCAACTGGTGGGCGGACATAATCACCGCAGCGATCGAGGAGCTCGTGAAGCGAAGCCCACGGAAATCGGGGCGCTACGCCCGCTCGTTCCTGGTTGTCGTCGGCGGCAGGAACGTCGTCACCGATTTCACCAAGCTTCGCAGCGACGCCGAGGTCGTCATCTTCAATCCGCAGCCGTACACACGCCGCATCGAAACCGGATCGATGTCGCTATCGGTGCCGGCACGTCATTTCGAAACGGCCAGAGGCGCGCTGCGCCGGCGCTTCGGCAATTCGTACCGCGTCGAGATGAAGTTCGTTGACGTACCAAGCGGGATCTCCACCATGGCGCCCTACCGGCTTCGAACGGGCAAGCGAGCCGGCGCCATGCTGACCTATCCCGCACTCGTGATGAACGCGCTCTGATGTCCAGTCCCGAAGCCTTTGACGGCATCCACGACTACCTGTTGGCGGCCTGGGCCGGCCGGACGCCGATGGTGTTTGAAAACGAGCCCTCCCCGATCGGCGACACCCCGGAGGCATGGGTGCTCGTCGAGATCTTCGGCGACTTCTTCGATCTCGCCTCGATCGGCGCCGAACCCGTGCTTGCGAATCGCTGGCGCGAAGGCGGCCAGGTTCTCATGCATGTTCTCACTCCGAACGAAACCGGCTCCCGGGCCGGCCGCGTCTACGCCAAGCAGCTGGTCGATCTCTTCCGCGGCCAGGAAATCGCCGGCATCCGCTTCCGCGACGCCTCGATCGGCGCCGGCGAGCGGGGAACGCAGGATGGAAACTACTACCGCATGACCGCAACAATCGACTGGGAGCTCGACCAATGAACAATGTTCTGAAGCCCTTCAACTCGACGTCACGCCGGTTTGCTGTTGGCGATCCGGTCCGCGAAACCGACGATCTCTCGCCACACTCCTTCGATGACCTGAAGGCGCGTAAATTCATCGGTACGCCGAAGCCCGCCTCGGCCGAGAAGGCCGCCGCGCCATCCTCAAAGGACAAATAGTCCGCCTCACCTTCCTAACCACCAGAACCGCCCGCTCGGCCCCGCCGTAGCGGGGTTTTTCATGGAGAAACCCAGTGACAGATTCCAATCGTCTGCGCCTTACCACCGTGCGGGAATCCTCGCTCGGCGTCACTCCCGTTACCCCACGCATGCGCACCATGCGCATCACCGGCGAGGGTTTGAAGTACGAGCCTCAGTTCGTGCAATCCGCCGAGCTGCGGTCCGACCGCATGAATGCCGACCCGATCAAGATCAACGAGCAGAACTCGGGTCCCGTGAATTTCGAATTCTCCTACCCCGTGCAGGATGGATCGCTTGCCGACTTCATGCAGTCCATGATGTTCAATCCTTGGGTCAACACCCCGACGCGTGACAACGACGGCACCGCCGACAGCGTCATCACGGCGCTCACCGGCACCACGGATGTGGTGACCTGCACGAGTGGCCCCGCCTTTGCCGCGGGACAGATCGCTAGGTTCTCCGGGTTTGCTACCGGGGCGAACAACGGTGTCTTCAAGTGCACCACTGGCGGCGCCACCGCTCCGGCGTTCCTCGGCGCCGGCTTCGTCACGGAAGCGGCGCCGCCGGCGCCGGCACGCATCAAGGTGGTTGGCTTCCAGGGTGCCTCTGGAGACGTCACCGCGCTGGCCGATGGTCTGGGATCGACCGCGCTCGATTTCACCACTCTCGGGCTGGTGCCCGGTCAGTGGGTCAAGATCGGGGGCAGCGCGGCAGGCGATAAGTTTGCGGCTGCGGTCTGCAACGGATGGGCCCGGATTTCCGGAGCCATCACGGCGACCAAAATCCCGCTCGACAACCTGCCCGTGGGCTGGACCACAGATGACGGCTCCGGAAAGACGATCAAGGTGTGGTTCGGCGATCAGATCAAGAACGGCGTCACGATGACGTCGCAGACGATCGAGCGTGGCTTCATGGGCCAGGCCGTGCCGACCTATATCGCGCAGCGCGGCATGGTCGTTGGCCAGGCCTCCTTCAACTGGACCACGGAACAGGTGATCTCGGGTTCGTTCACGATGAACGGTCTCACCGGCGAGCAAGGTACCACGCCGCTCGATGCCTCCCCGGATGCAGAAACCACCAATCGCATCATGGCCGCCAATGTCGACGTCGGCCGCATCGCTGAATCCGGGGCATCTGTGGTTTCACCGAACTGGATCCGGGCGTTGACGATGAACGTCAACAACAATCTCCGCATGAAGACGGCGGTTGGCAACATCGGCTCCGTCGATATCGGCGTCGGCGAACTCGCGATCGACGTCACGCTGGAGACCTACTTCGGCGACAACGCGCTTCTCACCAAGCTGCTCGCCGGCACCGTCGGCAACCTGAACTGCCGCACCGCCAAGGACGGCCAGGCCGTCGTCATGGCGCTGCCGCGGCTGACCTTCACCGGCGGCGCCCCGTCTGCCGGCGGCAAGAACCAGGATGTCACCATGGCGCTCGCCGGCATGGTGTCGAAGGATGCCCTGACGGCTGCCAGCCTCATCTGGGACCGGTTTGAGTATTTCGAGGCCTGATCCCAAATCCCGGCCCGACACCGGGGAACGTTTGCGCGCGAAGGCGGGCGGCGCTGTCGGGGCGTCGCCCGTTTCCTCCCGACAAAGGATCCACCGACATGACCATCAAGCTAGGCAGCCTTGCTGCTGATCTCAAAAAAGAACGCGAGGGCGACTGGATCGAGCCCAGGGAATGGGGCGGTCTAAACCCGGAGAAGCCTTATGAGCAGACAGCGCTGCCGGGTCTGGCTTTCTTGGTGCGCTCGACAAACTATCCGCCCTACACAACGGCACGACAGGCCGCGCTGGAGGATCTGAAAAAGAACTATCCGGACGACAAGGTGCCGCCGGAGGTGCAGGCTCGGATTGAGGGAGAGCTATCGGTCCAGCATCTTCTGCTTGGCTGGAAAGGTCTCGATATCGAGTATTCAACCGAGTTCGCAGGCACGATTCTTGTCGCCGAGGAGCATCGCGTCATGCGCGGCATGATCTTCTGGTGTGCCGGCCAGGTCGGCAAAAAGAAGGTCGAATTCGTCGAGGCCGCCACAAAAAACTAACGGCGGCCTTCCGCTACGATCTGAAGCGGAAAGGCCTTGATACCTGGCTGCTGAAACTGGCGGCCCAGTATCCGAACGAATTCCCGCAATCGCAGCTGCCGTCGCGTCCCTCCGAAGCGAAAGCCGAGGCTTGGCACAGCTTCTACTGGCGAGCCTGGGAAGCGCTTCGGTTCGACCGCCAGTACGGCGCCTTCGGTGGTGAAAGCCCGATCAGCTTCGTCACCCTTGATACCTATGCGCGTCGCTACGGGATCGAGGGCGAAGCCTTCGAGAACTTCCATCGGTTCATGACTGCCATCGATACGGAATGGCTGCTCTATAGGGCAGAAAAAGACAAGGAAGAGGAGGCTGCACGAAATGAGTAACGTTCAGCTCTCCAGCCTTCGTGTCTCCGCCGATATGGACGCCGGCAAATACAAGGCCGGCGCCGACCAGAAAGTGGCGGCCGATGCGGCGATGGTGGCGTCGTCGCGCGCGGTCGGCGAGGCCATCGCACAGACCGACACGAAAATCAGTGCCTCCGGCAATGTGGTTTCCCTCCTCAGCCGAAAATACGTCGATGGCCAGAAGGAAGCACAAGCCTTCGAGCGGGACCTGCGCGGTCTCAACAAGCAGCTTGAGACCGGCAAGGTGTCCGTTGAGCAGGCCGCTACAATCCTTGTCGGCATGAACCAGAAGCTCGGCATCACAGCCGATCAGTCAGAGATCGCAGCAAGGGGCCAGGTGCAGCTTGCCGCGGCTGTGGGGGCCGCCAACGCCCAGATACAGGGGCAGACCGCCGCACTGACGCGGGCTTCGGCAGCCCATCAGGCGTTCATCGCCCAGGCCCGGGCTGACCAGCAGGCCGAGAACAGCCGGCAGAGCGGTGCCGCCAACCAGAGCCGGTTCAACAGCTTACTCGGCGTCCAGACCACGCCGTCATCCGGCGCGCGCTCGTCGGCATCGGTCTTCGAGGCTCAATTCGCGCAGATCGAGCAGATGGCGCAGTTGCGGGCTCAGCACGCCGGGGCACTGTTCGCCGACAATTTCAACTCCTCGCTCATGATGAATTCGGGGAAATCGGCGAGAGCCTCCGCATCGGTTTTCGAGGAGGCCGGACGCGAGGCCGACCAGATGGCGGCGAAAGTCGCCGCGCTGCGCGCCGAGCTGAACCCGCTTGGTGCCGCCCAGGACCGCGTCAACGCCGAACTCGCGGAATACTCCGCGTTGGCCGCAAAAGGAGCGATTTCCGCAGAAGAGCTGGCGCGCGCCCAGAACTTGGCCAAAGGACGTCTTGCCGCCAATCAGAACGGCCATGGCGCCGGCAACTTTGCCGCATTCAATTCAGGGCAGCAGCTGCAGGACATCGCCGTCACCGCCAGCATGGGCCAAGGTATCGGCACCATTGCGCTCCAGCAGGGTCTGCAACTCGGCACCGCCTGGCAGATGTCGATGGGGGAAAAGGGCGCGACCGGCGTCGTGAAGACACTCGCCGGCGGCATCACGAGTCTCTTCTCTCCTCTCAATCTTGCTGCAGTTGGCTTCACTGCGGTTCTCGCCGCCGGCATCCAGTTTGGATCTAAGCTTCTGCCGCAGGTGAAGTCGGTCGACGATGCGATTCAGGCTCAGAAGAAGTCGGTCACCGAATTGGGAGAAGCCTACGGTGTCACGGGGCTGAAGGCGGACGATTTTGGCAAAAAGTCCGTTATCGCAGCGGAAGCGGCGGCAAGGCGTGACACCGCTGCGCTGCGTCTGTCCGCTGCCGCGGCCGACAAGGCAGCGCTGTCGCAGCTCACAACCTTTGTTACCCCGGGTCGCAGCGCCGGCGGCTTCTTCGGTCCAACCGAACCTGAGTTCCGCGCCTTCGATTCTGCGATCCAGACGTTACGAAAAAGCAGCCATGATTTCGCGGCTTTCGAACAGTTCGAGAGGTCGGTCACTGGCGTCGTAGCCAACAATCCCGGCCTTCAAACTACAGGCGACAAAATCCTCGGCATCGTTGCGGCTGCCACCGAGGCGGCTAAGCAGCTGCAAAAGACCAACGAGATCATCAAGGACATCAATCGCGGCTCCGTGGGCGGTCCCGCCGCGATGGATCGCGCTCAACAGGCCGGCCGTGACGAATTGGAACGCCGCCGCCGCGTAGGGACAGATCCCTTCGCGACGATCCGGATTGACCCCGCCGCCGATCAAGCCGGCATCGCGCAGCGCCGCGAGGCAGCGGCGGCCCAGCTGCAAAGCCTGGTCGCTAAATCGCCAGCGGAAAAAGAGATGGCAGCACGCGCTGAAGCCGCGGCACAATACGTCAAGGGCGAAAGTGAGGTCGCTCGAGCAGACCGTATCGATCTCGCCGGCAAGATTGCGCTGGCCCAAGCAACGAACGCGCTGTCTGAGGCCCAGAAGGAGCGCGGCCGCTCACTCGAAAACACGCTGGCATCGGGCAAGCTCGATATCGACCTGATCGGCAAGACTACTGCGCAAGTCGAAGCCTTGCAAATGGCATTCCAGTTGGAGCAGCAGGTCCGCGACGAGGCCGCCCGAAACAATGTCGCCGTCGACCAGGCCGAACTGGCAGCCATAAAGGCCAAAGCGGCCGAATACGGCAAATTGCGCGCGCTGCAACAGGCTCGTGACACCATTTTCACCCAAAGCCAGGATATCGACCTGCAAAGGGCCGAACTCGGTCTCATCGGTCAGAACACGCTCGCGCACGACCGCGCCATCGCCAGCTTTAAGGCTGAGCAGCAAATCCGCCAGCTTGGCATCCCGCTCTATGGTGCCGAGGCCGAAGCCATCCGCAAAAACACCGCCGAGCTGGCGGCGATGGCGGAAGCCTCCGCAAAGGCGAAGCTAGCGCAAGACCTGATGTTTGAACGCGACCAGCTCGGCCGCACCTCGCAGGAGCAGGACATCGCGTCCCGTCTGCGCGGCGCCGGCTTGCCCGTCGATCTCAACTCGCCCGAAGCGCAGCGGATGCGTTCCAACCAGGTGCTCTCCGACAACAAGGAGATGGCAACCGGCTTCCTCAACGACTTCAAGAGCGAGCTTCTCAATAGCGGCGGCAACATCGGCAAAGCGCTTGGAACCTCGATCCTTAACGCCCTGACGCATTCGATGGATAAGCAGTGGGAAGCCATCTTCGACAGGCTCGGCACCGCCTTTGCCAACTGGATGAGTGGCGGCAAGGGCGCCGGCGGCGCACTCGGTGCGGGGTCGAGCATCGTCGGTGCCGTGCTCGGTGGTGCCAACGATAACTATGCGCCTGGCGCCGTCACGCGCGCGCCGCTGGGCGCGATCGGCGGCAGCATGGCGCAATATGCCGCCGCGATCCGCTCGATCGAGAGCGCCGGCAGCGGTGGATATTCAGCGCTGGGGCCAGTCCTGAAGAACGGCAACCAGGCGCTCGGCGCCTATCAGGTCATGAAGAGCAACCTGCCGTCGTGGTCGCAGGATGCCCTTGGCAAGACCCTGTCGCCGAGCCAGTTCCTCGCCGACTCCGGCGCGCAGGACGCGATCTTCGCGAAGCAGTTCGGCAAATACCTGTCGAAGTACGGAAATCCGCAAGATGCGGCATCAGCCTGGTTCACCGGCCGGCCGCTATCGAGCGGCGCCGGTGCCAAGGATGTCCTCGGCACCACCGGATCCGTCTATGTCGACAAATTCAACGCCGCGGTGGACAAGGCCGCCGGAAGCCTTGGTGGCCTGGATAGCAGCGTCACCAACACAGTGCAGGCGCTCGCCGGCGGGATTGGCGGCAAAGGCGGTCTCGCCTCCATCCTGGACGGCCTGAAGCCTTCGAATTTCCAGGCCAACACGACGCTGTCGGACATTCTGGGATATTCGGGAGGCGGCGCCGCGGCACCTAGCGGCGGTGGCGGTGGCTTCCTAAGCTCGATCTTCAGCTTCATCCCGAAGTTGTTCGGTTTCGCCGATGGCACCGAATCGGCACCAGAGGGCTGGGCATGGGTTGGCGAGCGCGGTCCGGAACTCCGCAGGCTTCGCGCCGGCGACACCATCCGCAGCAATGCGAGGTCGATGCAGATGGCCTCTGCCGGCAACTCGAACAGGCAGCAGCCCAACGTCGAGCTGCACGTCCACGTCAACGGCGCCAGCGGCGATGACCATATCCGTACGCTGTCCAAGCAAGGCGCCCAAGAGGCGATCGGCGAGTATCATCAGGGCCAGGTGAATGGTGGGTTCGGTGACACGCAGCGCCGCTACACTTCGCAGAAGGGGTGAGGCATGGGGTACATAAATCTCCCCACGCTCGATATCGACTTTCTTCGGCCATCCAAGATGTCCTTCGACACCAAAGGCGGCGGCCTGGAAGGCGGCCGCAACGGGCTGGGCGAATCGATCACGATCGAAACCAGCGGCGGCGGTGTCCTCATCGGCTCCTACGAGGAGTGCTTCGTACAGGCCAGAGAATCGCACGAATACATCAACTGGGTGGCGGCCCGCATGAACAGCTCGGTCCGGTTCATGAACGTGCCGATCAAATCAGATTGGATGGGGCCTTTCCCGGTCGATACGAGGAGCATCCCGCGGCCGATCATCGACGGCATCCCGCATTCGGATACCTCGCTGTTTTCCGACGGCGCCGGCTACAGCCAATTCTCCGTATTCGGCACTATGGGGGCCGACGCGGCTCTCAACGCGGGGCAGATCACGCTCAACCTGTATGGCGCCGAGCGCAACCTGCGTTGGTCGGACTGGTTCTCGATCTATCATCCAATCAAGGGCTGGCGGGCCTATCGCTACTGGGAGACCACCGACCCGGTTCCGATTACCGAAACGGTTGAGGGTGTCGTCTACACCGGTTCGCAATACGTGCTGTCGCTCGACAGGCCGTTGCGGGAAGCGGTACCGGCGGGGACCCGCATCGAGTTTGCGAGGCCGCGCTGCGTCATGAAATTCCCGTCAGGTTTCACCCTGCCGTGGGATGCACAAGGGTTCTGGCAGTCTTCGCCGACCATCCAATTCGTCGAAGGTTTCTAATCGATGGCCTGGCAGGATCTGATTGGCTCCTACAGCCTCGAGTATGTGCCGCAATCGGTGCTCGATCGCATGGCGTCGAGCCATATCCTGGGGATCTTCTTCCGGCTCGACAGCGATCCCGGCCTGCATATCTGGGCAGGCGTCAACGACATTCCGGCCGGCTTCGACAGCCTCGACGAGGATGGCACCGTCTATCTCGGCGGCGGCAGGCTGCTCAACATCCCGACGCTCGAGGTGCTCGTCAACGGCCAGAGCTCCAGCGTGGAGTTCGGGATTTCGGGCATCGACCCGGATACCGCAGCCAATGTTCTTGACACCATGCCCGACATCCGCGGCAAGGATTTGAAGATCGGCTTCACCACGCTGGATGACTATTACCAGCCGACGACGCCGATCATCGCGCTCTGGACCGGAACGGCGTCGCATCCCACCGAATCCATGCCGCCAGTCTCAGGCACGGACAACCCGACCACGACCCTGACGCTTGCCGTGGTTTCCGGGTCGAACACCAGGTCGCGCGCCTCGCTGGTGCTTTGGTCGGGACCACACCAGAAGGCGATGTATCCGACCGACAAGTTCTGCGATGGCACCGCGCGTCTGGCGCGAGGCGTCGCACCGGCCTGGCCGAACTACTGAGGCACCAATGACGCTGGAACAGTATATCCGGCTGCCGCACCGCTGGCAGTGGGGGTTCACCGACTGCACGCTGTTCGCGGCCGACTGGGTGGTCGAGGCGACTGGCAAGGACCCGGGCGCCGATCTGCGCGGCACCTATTTCGACGCCGATGGTGCGGAAGCCATCCTGCGGGCCGCTGGCGGGTGCGAAGCCCTTGTCGGGGCAAAGCTCGGTGCCCTCGGCTTCCAGCGCGTCCAGCAGCCGCAGGACGGCGATATCGGCATCATCAGCACCATGACCGGATTCGACGCCGGCGGTGTCGCCATCAAGGACATCCCGGCGATCAGGTTCGGCCCGCTCTGGGCGGTGATGTCGGCGCGCGGGGCGATGGTGAAGCATCTAGACTGGACCGGCGTGGCATGGCGCATAGCGTGAACCCGTTCGACGATGCCTTGCGCCAGGCGCTGGCCAAGGTTTCGCGAGCGCGCACCTATAATCCCGTCATCGGCGCTTTCGAGACAGCGTCGACGCAGGAGATCATCGCAGAGGGCTGGCACGGCACATATCGCTGGCCTGTCCGCAAGGATCCGATCTTCACGCCGATCTTCACCGCCATTCTTGGCTCTGGCGGGTTCACGCTTTTCGGCACGACTGTCTCCTATGCGGCGATCGCCTCGGCTATTGCCACCACGGCGATCGTCGCCGGCGTGCAGTACCTGCTGACACCCAAACCGCCGAAGCCGGAGGACGGCCGGGCGCCACTGACGCAGCCGATCCCGTATAGGTTCTGGGGGGTCGGCGAGGCCAGGCTTGCCGGCGCAATGATGCTTTGGGAAGCGGTCGACAACCGGATGTATTCGGTGCAGGCCATCGTCGGCCATCGGATCAATGCCTACACCGGCTACTACCTGAATGACGACAAGGTCGAGCTCGACGGCGACACCGTCATCAGTCCTGACGGCGACAGATACGCTAGTGCCGATCCGGTGCGCATTTACCGGCGCCTGGGGCTGACACCGGAAACCGCGATCGCCGAGATCGTCGCCGATCTTGGCGCCGAAGGCGTTTGGACGTCGGATCATCGCGGCGACGGCCAGGCGTCGGTCGGCATGACATGCCGCGCGCCTGGTGCAGAAAACTTCCAGAAGCGCTATCCGTACGGCAAGCCTGCTCTGTCAGTCGTCGCCGAGCTTGCGCTGTGCTGGGATTTCCGCGATCCGGCGCAGGACCCGGAAAACCCGGAGACATGGCTCTTCACCAAGAATTCGGCCCTGGTTTTGGCCTGGCATGAATGTTTCAATCCGTTCGGCACCAAGCGAGATTTTCGCAAGGCGCTGCTTCCGGTTCTCGACATGTGGCAGGAAGAGGCCGACGTCTGCGATGAGGACGTGCCCCGGGCCGCTGGCGGCACGGAGAAGCGCTATGAGTGCGGCGGCTTCGATACCACTGACCATGATCCGAAAAGCGGCACAAATGCCATCCTCGCCTCCTGCGACGGCTGGATGTGCGAGCGCGGCGATGGCGCGCTGCTATTCGTCGCCGGCAAGTTCAGGGAAAAGTATGTCGCCACGCTGACTGATGCCGATATCGTGGGCCACACCGTGCAGCACGATGTCCTGTTTGAGGAAGAGGTCAATCAGTTCATCCCGAAATTCACCTATCCGGCCACGGATTTCACGACGACCGACACCGACTTTTTCGAAGATACGCCGGCACAGATCGAGGCCGGTCGCGTCTTGCCACAAGACGGCAACTATATCTGGGTGCAGCAATGGCGGCAGGCTCGCCGACTCGGCAAGCGGGAGTTCGCGCGTCTGCGGGAGAAGAAGCGCGGCACGTTCGACGTCCGCTTCACCGGCATCAACGCCGTTTACGCGCCATGGGTCAGGCTGGCGACACCGCGGCGGCTGCCTTCGATGGATGGCAAGCTGATCGCCAACCGCCGGTCGGCCCTGTCGGTCTCGCGCGGCGGTTTTCAGATGACATGGATCAAGATGCCGGGTTCCGGACCGGAGATCGACGACTGGAACCCGGCGGTCGATGAAGGGGCTGCGCCACCCGTGCCGGCGAAGCCGGTTTCGGACGGCATCCCGAAGCCGATCATCGATACCGCGGCGGCAATATCCGGCAGCGGGACCGTCTACATCCGCCTCGCCTTGGTTGATCCGAACCGAAGTGATCTCACGCCGGCCCTGCGCTATCGCGTCGCCGATGTGGGCGGCGGTGTTCCTGGGGCCTGGATCGAGCAGAAATTCCCCGGGATCGCACCGGATGCCGGTCTCATCGTGCTGAACACCAATCCGGTTCCCGCCGACACATCGATCAACATCGAGGCCGTCTATATCGGGTCGAACGGCAGCTATGGCGATTACTCCGATAGCGAAACGGTGGTCTCCACCGTCGACAACACACCGCCGGCCGCCGTTTCGGGTGTGGTCGCCACTGGCGGCGTCGGCCAGGTTGCCTTGACCTGGAATACCCCGAACTCCGGCAATTATGTCGCCACCAACATCCGTCGAAACACCGTCAATAACGAAGGCGCCGCAACCGTGGTCCGCACCGAATATGGCGCGCCGTCGTCGTCCGATGCCTGGACCAATACCCCGCTCGCCGCCGGCACATATTACTACTGGCTGCGCTCGGTGAACGGCTCTGGCGTGGAAAGCACGTCCAGCGTCGCCACCGGCCCGAAAGTCGTCACCTAACCCCCGGCCCATCTACCCGTTTCCACGAATTTCACCCTTGCCGTTCCGGTGGGGTCTCCAGCCCTGGAGCTTTCGCATGCCCGAACTGATGAATACGATCATGGCCGATGGGCCGTCCTCCAATCCGTCTCAGCCGGTCAAGGCGCTGTTGCGGGCATGGGGTACCTGGGTCGAGAGCATCATCACCGCCTTCCTGTCGAATGGCGGTTTGATCTATGACACCAAGGCGCACATGGATGCCGATCTCGCCCACGGCGCCAATTCGTCGGCATGGGTGGTGGGTGATGCGACGGTCGCCAACAACGGCATCTATCGCAAGCTCGGCGCCTCCGGGGTGGGGTCCTGGACTCGCGTTGCTGACCTGCCCTACAGCTTCATCGCGGCGACCGATGCCGGGGCCGGCACGGCTAACGCGATCGTGGCGACAACAAGCATTCCGTTGCCATCGGCGAACGGTGCGGCGCTCATCTCGCTCAACATCTTCGAGAACAACACCGGACCTGCGACCGTATCCTTCAACGGTGGCGCCGCGCTGGCCATCAAGACCAATGCCGGCAATGACGTGCAGGCCAACTATCTGGTGGCCGGCATGATCGTTGCCGGCTACGTGTCCGGCTCGACATTCCGGCTCATCTCGGAAATCGGCACCGCGGCAGATCGGGCCGCCGCTGAAGCTGCTGCTGCCGCTGCCGCTGCGTCTGCGGCGAGCATCAACCTGCCAGCGATTTCAGTGGCGGATGCCGGCAAGACGCTTTTCATCAATGCAGCCGGCGATGGCTATGACGTGGACGAGATCAACGCAGATCGCGTCACACAGACTTCCACCGATGAACTCCGCATCACGATCGGCAATCTGGCGTATCCTGCCAAATATGGAACGTACGATCCTACAGGCGTGGCGCTCAGCACGGCAGCTTTACAAGCAGCGGTGAACAGCAAGAAATATGTTGAGGTGGGTGAAGGCACCTTCAAGATCGACGCCACCATCGCCTTGCGCAGCGGCTCCAAGCTCATCGGCTATGGTCGTGGTACAAGCAAGATCAACATCGCCTCCACGACGCTGCCCGCGATAACCCTTCCTTCAGCCGGCATCGAAATCGACATCAAGGACCTGTCGATCACACGAACCGGCACGCCGGTCGCCGGGGCCCATGGCATCCTATGTGTTGATGCCGTCAGCCTATGCAAGCTGAACAACCTCTATGTGCAGGGCCACTATAATGGGCTCCACTTGCGGACCACCGGCTACTCCGAGGCGGCGGATATCATCACCACGAACAATCTGAACAACGGCCTCTATATGCAGAATACAGCCGGCCAGAATGCCATTCAGTGGTATCTGGACCGCATCCTGGCGCAGGTTAACGGCAACCATGGCCTCTATGCTGAGGCGCTCAATGGGGGCGGGACACAGGTTGCGCTCGGGGATTGGGCAAACATCCGATCTTTTGCCAATAGCGGCGCTGGCGTCGCCGTAAAGGGATACGTTGGGGCAGAGGTTAATGCACTTCGTCTCCGTGGTGGCTTCCTCGGGGAAGATGGCCTCGCTTGCATATTCCTGGATAGCCGGGGCTTCGGCCACAAGATCGAGAACATGTTCCTCGAAATCGCAGGTACTCGCACCACCGGACCAAACCTTACAACACCTGCGACAGGCACGGCGCCGGGAATTCAGATAAATGTCAATGAACAAGACGTGAAAGTCGCGGACTGCTATGTTTCAGGGAACTCCGCGCATGGCATCGTATCGAACGTTACGACATTGCTCCGGGTTGCGACCACCACGTTCAAGTCCAATACGGGGTTCGGCGTCGTTGCGGCCGACGGTGCGAAATACGCCGAGACTGGCTGCGATTTCATTACCAACACGACGGGCGCTCGGTCTTTCACGGCCAATAGTCAATCGGCGCTCATCGTCGGCAGCACCCCGGCCACCACTAGCCCGACGCAAATCCCAGGCGGCGTCGCTGTCGGTGCGCCTACCGGTGGGACGCCGTCCGCCGGACTGATAAACGTGTCAGCCGGGTTGCTGAAAAACAACACTGCCTACACGAACCCATAGGGAGCGATGGCCGTCTGTGGTTCGTGGCGTCGTTGCCCACAGCAAAAGGTTGTGTGTTCAATCTTCCTCGCGCTATAGAGCCACATCATCTTAGGGGGCGAGACGGCAGACATTGCTCAAGCACATCACGATCTTTCTGCCGATCCCGTATCGGGGCGGCTCTCTGCGTGTCACCAAAACCATTGCGCGCATGATCAGCAAAGGCAGCCAACATGCCGGGACGCCGTGCCGCGTCAGAGTGGCGGTGCTGGCGGGAGAATATGACCTAGACGCTGCGTTCGCCGATCTCGCAGACGACGGCATTGAGGTTCGAGAGTTCTCGTGGCGAACAATCCCGCGAAAAGAAGCGGAAGCAATTAAGCGCAATCAGAATGAAAGCGCCGTTTTAGAGTTCGATCAATACCAACTTCCAGAAGACGGTATCGACAATTTCTGCGATTCCGATTGCTGGTTTGTCGTTTCAGATCGTCTGGCGCTGCCGCTGGCGCCTGTGAAGCCTTACCTCGTGTTCGCGACCGACTACATACAGCGTTATTTTCCAGGCATTTTTCCGAAGTCGGGGTGGGGGAAGATTGATCATTCGTTTCTTCAAGCCGCTCGCCTTGCCACCGCAGTGATCGCCACAACTCCCCAAACAATGCAGGATGCCATTACATATGCTGGCGTTCCGGCTTCGAAGGTGCATCTGGCGCCGATGGATTTCGACCCGACTTGGATGTCGGTTGTGCACTCCGCCCAGGAACCAAAACGGCCGTACATTGTTTGGCCGACCAATCCAGCGCAGCACAAAAACCATGTCAGAGCATTTGACGCGCTGGTCCGCTACTACGAGGAACTGGAAGGTGCTCTGGATGTCAAAATCCTAGGTCCGAACAGCCGATGGCTTGACCCTAAATTTGGCGTCAATCCCCAGGTGATGGCTATAGACTATGTCAGAGATCTCCGAACCAAAATCGCAGATTCGCAGGTCATCAGAAAACATGTGCAATTCCTCGGGGAGCTATCCGACGACCGTTATGCGGCTACGCTGTCTGGAGCCGCATTCCTGTGGCACCCAACGCTGATCGATAATGGAACGTTTGTCGTTGCCGAGGCTGCATGGTGTGGTTGCCCGTCTCTAGCAAGCGGCTATCCGCAGATGCGATACATCGGCGAGAGGTTTGCTATCCCAATGGAGTTTTTCAATGCGTCTTCAGTACAGGCTATGGCGAACGCTCTAAAATATATGGAGAGCAAGGCCGATGAAATCAGGCAGAGTCTCCCGAGCCGAGAGTCTCTTGCAAGGCATTCCTGGCAAAACTACGCCTCCGAATATTGGGACATACTTCACAGGATTTTCGCGTGAAAAGGCTTGGTGTTTTCCTTGGCTTCACTCCCAAGCAACTCGCTCCACATGAAGGGATATCAAGGCTAATTGCCTTCATTGTGAAAGGTGCGGTTCAGTCGAAAGGCATTTCAGTCACGATCGCGGGTCCGTCTTGGTTGAAGGGCGAGATCATCGCGTTGCTGGAAGACGCAGGGATCGACCGCAAGAGCGTTGACATCGTCACCACCGCGAGCGAGCCCTACATTGTTAAGATCTGGCGGTTATGGGCGTACCTCCGAGCGTCACCTGATAAACCACGGCCGCGGCGGTTTCGACTTAAGCGCCTCTTGAAGAAATCGCTTTATCTAGTGGTATCGTGGCTCTCCACGACATCAACTGTCTTGTTCGTCCTGGGCGCTTTTCTTCTGGCAGCTTTGGCTATCGCATTCGCTGTACCTGGCATTGTCGTCGCCTTGTCTTTGGCGGCGGTTTTTCTGGCAAAGCGAGGCAGTGGGCGCGTCATGCGCCATCCGCTCGCCTACCGATTATTGCGGAAATATCGGGCGACAAAGAAGAGAGCGATAGTGGCCATGGGCATCGTCGACCGTGTCCGCGAGGCGGAGCTATCGCGATTGATACGCAAACTGAATCGTCGCAAAGGCATCGATGTCTGGTATGTGCCCTCGATGTTTTGGCCCGAGGTTGCTGCGCTTGACGGCAGGGTGGTTATGGCGGCGCCCGATATTGTCTTCTACGAGCACCCAGCTCAGTACACCGGGGAGGACTTTGAGGGTTCCCTTGAGCGAATTACTGCGAGCTTGGCGGCGGCCGATCATCTGATCAGCTATAGCGACTACGTGAAGCAGCATCACATCGTAGAACAACAAGGCATCCCAGCCGACAGGGTATCAGTAATACGCCATGGAATCATCGATACGCGCGACATTGAGGGGGACAAGGGGAGCAAAGAAGGAGCTCTCGATGTGCTTCACGGCTACCTAGATGAAAAAAAGAACGTCCTGCCAGAATATTTGGACGGTTTTCGGTTCGACGATGTGCCCTTCCTGTTCTATTCCTCGCAGGTGAGGCCTCACAAAAACATTGAGGGTCTGGTCGCCGCGTATGAGAAAATCCTTCGGGAGCACTATCGCCCTATCAAACTTGTACTCACTGCCAAAATCGCTGGGAATGAGCGCATCAGAGACTTCATTGCGGATCGTGGGTTGCAGCGGGACGTCATCTCGCTTCCTTCGGTGCCAAACCCCGTGCTGGCAGCGCTGTATCGGCTAGCTGCATTGTCGGTGACTCCAACCATGTTCGAAGGTGGCTTCCCGTTCACGTTCTCTGAGGCTTACTCGGTGGGTACACCCTCCGTCATGAGCCGGATACCAGCGGTGAGCGAAGTCATCCTTGACGAGAAGCTGCTCGATCTCATGACCTTTGACCCGCGCAATCGGAAGGATATGCTGAGCAAGATATTGTGGGGTCTGGACAACAGGGAAGCACTTTTTCAGGCGCAGCGCCCGCTATTTGAAATCCTCTCAGCTCGAACCTGGTCGAAGGTGGCCGACGAGTATTTGGACCTGATGCGGTCTGTCGAGGCAACATGAAGGGCAGCGACAAAGCGCCCGAGAACGACGAGATCAAGGCAGCGCTAGCCGCGCACCATCAGCAGATGGTCAGTATGCAGGCGGAATTGATGGCCATTCAGCTAGTCATGACCGGCCTGCTGAGCGAGCTGAAAAAGCGGCAAGATGGAAAACAGGCCATTTCCGCTGCATTCGACTTTGCCGCCGATGTCGCCGTTGCGGCTGCAAGCGGCCCGCAGAAACCCGTCACCCAGAAAAATGCGCTCGCGCTGAAAATGCTGGATCACTGGCGAAAGATGTTCCAAGCTTAGCAAGCAGTGTTTACGGCAATGAGGCTATCATGGACCAGACTACATCGCGGGTCGACTTCGCAAACACGTTGCGAGGCATTGCGGCCGTCTGTGTCCTAATAGCGCATTATACCTACAATTTCTGGACGTTGCGCGAAGCTGTCGCAAGCCTGGCCCACGCGCCAGTGCTGCCGGAGCACTTTGCATTTCCGATGTACCTGCGCTGGCTTCATGAGACAATTCCACAGTTCAATTGGGGTGCATTCGGCGTATCAGTCTTCTTTCTGGTGAGTGGCTTCGTCATCCCCTTTTCGCTTCGCAACATGACCTGGCAGGGATTTCTCGTCGGGCGCCTTTTTCGAATCATCCCGCTCTACATGGCCGGGTTTTCGATAACCATTCTTTCGATCTGGCTGGTCGGGCGATATTTCGGTGTTCAATGGCCGTTCAGCATCAGCGGAATCGCCATTCTGTATCTGCCAGGGCTTCGTGAGTTCTTCGGGATGCCGAGCATCGACGGGATCGTCTGGACGCTAGAGATCGAGATCAAATTCTATCTGGTCTGCGCTCTTGGCATTGCGCTGTTTCGGCGTGGCTCGATCTGGGTGTTTGCGATCCCAGCGGCGCTTGCGGCGTGTGAGTTCTACATGATCAGCAGTGGCTTCGGGCAGACCGCGATCCTGCCCATTCCATTCCTAATCTTCATGTTCATCGGCGTTGTTTTCCACTATCTGCACGTTGGTGCGCTCACCGCCGAACGGGCATTATTTCTCAATGCAAGTTTGTTCTTCGGGTTCTCGATCCTGCTCGGGCAGGCGATGCCCGGCCTTGCTTCGATGGCGTGGACCTATGGTTTCGCTGTGTTGGTTTTCGCCTTTGCCGCCAGCTTCCCGCAACTTTTCCAACGGACCCGTATCGGCAATTTCTTCGCCGACATCAGCTATCCGCTCTATGTGATTCATGGCGTCGCCGGCTATGCCGGCCTGCGGGTCTTGATCGATCTTGGCGTAAAGGCGTGGCTGAGCCTGATCATCATCACGGCCGGCGCAACCGGATTGGCGTGGGTGCTCCATGTAGTTGTTGAGACGCCCAGCCATAATCTCGGCAAGCGCCTGGCCGCGCATTTGCGCCTGCCGATCGTTTCGCAGTTGCCAGACATCGAGCCGGTTCCCGCCAGTGCTCTTCCTGCTGCTGCTTAATTTGGCTTGCGCGCTTCAGTACCCCAATAGGTGTCTCAATCCCACGATCGGCAGGTAGGCCGTCCAGACCAGGCAGACCAGGATGGCGGTAACGACGCCCGTGGCGGGCGCCCATTCCTGCCATAGTTTCAGCAGCCGGCCGCTCCAGACTTCCAGTTGAGTTTCCATCGCTATCCAGCCTTCAGTTCGGCCTGCGCAGCGCGTTGAGAACGACGGCGGCGTCGTTGTAATCGCCGCTCGTCAGCACTTCCCATAGGCCGTCGACCAGCATCAGACGCCCGCCGTCATAGGTGTGGATTTCGCCGGCTGACGCGGCGACGTCTTCGCGCATGACCTGCCGTAGCTCCAGCCACGGTTTCGGCAGCGATACCCAATCCCCTCGGGGTTCGTCGTATTTCATCCCCCTGGCCCTCCCGGGGCCGACAATAGCCAATCATCATCCCGAAAGGAAACCCCATGGACACCTTGTTCAAGGGCGCGGCCGTGCGCCTGAAAGACATCGACATTCCGCGCATCGGCGCCGAGATCGGCGTGGGCGAGGACGAGCTGCACGCGTTCATGGATGTCGAGGCGGCCGGATCCGGCTTCGACGGCGCCGGCCGGCCCAAGATGCTGTTCGAGCCGCACGTCTTCTATCGGCTGCTTGGCAAGGGCGCGAAGCGCGACGCCGCGGTGAAGGCCGGCCTTGCTTACCCAAAATGGGGCATGAAGCCATATCCGAAGGACAGCTATCCGCGCCTGGTCAAGGCGATGGCGGTCGACGAGGCGACAGCGCTGATGGCGGCATCCTGGGGCCTGACCCAGATCCTCGGTGAAAACCACCGCGACGCCGGCTACACCTCGCCGCAGGCGCTGGTGACGGCCTTCATGGCGTCGGAAGCCAATCACCTCGAGGCGACGGTGCGGCTGCTCGTCGCCTGGAAGGTCGACGACGATCTGCGCGCGCACCGCTGGCCGGTTATCGCCCGCACCTGGAACGGGCCGGGCTACAAGCAGAACCTCTACGATACGAAGATGGCCGCCGCCTTCGCCAAATGGCAGAAGATCAGGGACACGCCGTTTGCGCCTTCGGCTGCGGTTGGTCCGGCAGTTGCAGCCCTTTCGGCGACGATCGACACGGCTGCCTCTGCCGACAAGGACACGATCGAGCGCGTGCAGCTGCAGCTAAAAGGTCTCGGCTATACCGAGGTCGGCAGCGTTGACGGCAAGGTCGGCACCATGACCGCCACCGCCATTCGCGCCTTCCGCGCCGAAAACGGCTTGCCGGCCGCCGACGTCATTGATGACGAGCTGCTGCTGGCCCTCCAGAAGGCGAAGCCGCGCCAGATCGCGCCGGAGCGCAGCAACGCTCCGGCTGACGTGGTGCGCGACAAGGTGCCGGAAGTGAAGGCCAACTGGCTGTCCAAGGTAGGAGGCTACATCTTCGGCATTCCGGCGGCGATCGGGGCGCTGGTCAAGCCGACGCTCGACAACATTCCGGCCGCCAAGGAATACATCGACCCGCTGACCTCGATCGCCAGCGACGTGCCTGGCTGGGTGTGGCTCGCCGGCGTTGCCGGCATTGCCGGCGCCCTGGTGCTGGTCGCGCGTCATGGCGAGCAGAAGGGCGTCGAGGCGTTCCAGACGGGGGCGCGGCGATGAGCGAGGTAAGGACGCAGCCGGTTGTCGCCCAACTGGTCGACACCATCATCGACGGCCCTGCCGGCAGCATCAAGTTCTATGACGCCGAGGGCCACTCGCCATCGGGCTTCCACTTCCAATGTCCTTGCGGATGCGGCGACATCGGCGCGGTGAAGTTGGCTGGCGCTGGCGCTTGGACGTTCTGGAACGGCTCCCGCGACAAACCGACCGTCAGGGAATCGGTGGCTCTCACGACGAATGGCGGGCCGCATTGGCATGGCTATCTCACCGATGGCGTCTGGGAGAGTTGCTGATGCTCGAGCTCCTCACCGTTGCACTGAAGAACTGGAAGCTGATCGCGCTCGGCGCGCTCATTGCCGCGGTGCCCGCAAGCTACCTGGTCGGGCACTGGAAGGGCGATTCCCAGGGTTATAGCCGCCGCGTCGCGGAAGTCGCGGCGGCGGATGTCAAAGCCGAACTCGAAAGGAAGGGCGACAATGCGAAGCTCGCTGGTATGTCTGACTATGATCTTTGCGTTTCTGGCCTGCGCGGGAGCGGCATGCCAGTCGACGCCTGCGACCAGCTGCGCGGGGTTCCTCAAAGCAAGCCTTAGCCCGGCCGGCACGGTGGCGCTGATCGGCGCCGACCGGCCTGGTTACGAGCGCGTGCTGGGCAACGACCGCAACGGCCAGCGCCGCGGCTGCTGGAAATAACGACAACAGTGCATCAAGGGGCTTGGGAACGTTGAGCGAGGATAACCAGATGCCGAACACTTCGGAGAAGATTGCAGACAACGTCCTTCTTCTTGCAATAGCGCGCGTATCGATGGCGCTCGCGATGCCGACGCTCGGTCTCATCGTCTTTTTCGGATCGCAATGGCTGGACGGGCGTATAGACGCCGTCACCAAGACGGCCAATCAGGCGAACGTTGCGGCCGACAAGGCCAACGATGTCGCCGCCAAAGTGAATGACCGGCTGATCGCGGTCGAGACAAAGCAGGTGCAGGACATGGCCGCCAACGAGCGTTTCCAGAACGGGACGCTGACCAGGCTGGACCGGGTGCAGGATAGCATTGTCGGCCTCTCAAACGCCGTTGCGGCGCTTACCGCCACGCTCCAGGCTGTGGCGGAGGAGCGCGCCAGGAGCAAGCCGCCGTAGCGCCCGACCATTTTCCCGACGCCAGCAATATGATCGCCCGTCTCGGCTCACGCCGGGGCGGGCTTTTTGCGTTTTAGCGCGGAACAAACCGGCTGTGTGCTAGGTTTTGAGCGTCGGAAGCTTCGCAGCGATGACAACTCCCCAGGCTTCCGCAGCCCGTCTCGCTCCACGGCAATGGCTTCGAGACGGGCTGTTTTTGCGTTCAGGCTATGCCTTGATATTCGGCGCCGGCGGCTTCATGGTCGCTTGCAATTGCAATCTCTCTACCGTCGCCACGATTGCCGCTGAGATCGCCTCGGCCTCGCCCAGCAAATCGGGACCAAAGAGGCCGTTGACCGTCTCTTCGCTTGGCAGCACGCCCGGCGGGCAGTGTTCCTCGATCGTTCGCCGGATCATCGTCAGCGCCAACCGGCAATCGTCCACTTCGATATTCATTTTTCCCACATTCAATTTCGCTAAAATGCAACCAAAACGCCCCGCGCGCCTTGTGTCGCGGTTGGAGTAACAAGTGCATGCGTAACGCCGGAGAGCGGCTGAAGTTCATCCCGCCAATGGAGCCGGAGCTTGTCGACACCCCGCCCGAGGGCGACGACTGGCTGCACGAGGTCAAATTCGACGGCTACCGCACACAGGTCATCAAGGACGCCGGCGGCATCCGCCTGCTCACCAGGCGAGGGCACGACTGGACGGGGCGCTACAAGGTCCTCGCCGAAGAGGCCGCGGCGATCGAGGCCGATACCTTCATCATCGAGGGTGAAGCCATCATGACCAACGAGGCCGGCCTGTCGGACTTCCATGCCTTGCAGGCTGCCGTCAGCAAGCGCACCCCCTCGCGCGACCTCTACCTCGTCGCCTTCGATCTGCTCTATCTCAACGGCCACGACCTGCGAGATATGCCGGTGGAAGACCGCCGCGAGATCCTGCATGCGATGATCCCGGCCGGGGGCCGCATCCAGTTCAGCGAGGCGCTGCCGGGAACCGGCGATGCCGCCTATCACCTTGCCTGCGAGGCGAACATCGAAGGGATCGTCTCGAAGCGAAAAACCAGCGCCTACCGCAGTGGGCCGACGATGAACTGGCGCAAGATCAAATGCTTCGACGAAAAGGAGATGGACATCATCGGCGTGCAGCGAGAGACCGGGAAGCCGGCCATGGTGCTGATGGCCGACAAGGGCCACTACAAAGGCGGTGCCTTCGTCACCTTCAAGGCCGACAAGCGCCAGCGCCTGTGGGATCGCGTGCAGGGCAAGGTCGGCGGGCCGGTGCCAAAGGGCCTCAAGAAGGAAAAGGCCGAATGGCTTAAGCCTGGTCTTGTCGGCCGGGTGAAATTCCTCAAGGGTGAGGAAAAGCTGCGGCATGCGAAGCTGCTGGACTACAGGGAGAGTAAATGATGGCGGTAGCCAAGAAAGACCAGGAGCGCGTCACTTACGCCTGGATGTATGGTGCCCAGGCTCAAAAGGACGGCAAGGAGCGCGCGGTGCCGGCCTATTGGCAGGAGCACGCCGACGCCTGGCTACAGGGCTATGACGGGACCCCTCTGAACGGCGGGCCGAAGCCGATCAGTGATCAGATGGAAGCAGAGATCGACGAGGCCGGCGTCGAGAAAAGCTAAATCGACTTGCCGGCACGGATCATGGCGCGCGCTATTGCCAACTGTGCCTCCGTCTTGGCGTTCTCCTTCTGGGTCATATTGTCGGCCGCGATGAGCCGTCGCAGTGATTGCATGATTTCGCCTCGTGTCCATCCCACCTCGAGCATGCAATCTACGATGGCTTGAAATTCCGGCTCCATAGCCTCTTGGCAATCGATCGATCGGTCCGAATAGTCTTCCTGGCGCTTGGGCGGATTGATCATCGTTCATTCCATGTCCGGCACTTCGCCGCTGGTGAAAAGCACATTCGGCGGGCCGTAGTCACCCACCGCCGGGTCTGCATCTCGGCTCCAGGCTATGACACCGGCATGTTGTGCGGCAAGCGCCTTGGCCGTTCGAATGGCGCGCTCTTCACTCTGCTGATCTGTTGGGCCGTATGCGGTGAACAACTCACCGTCTTCGCCACGATCGAACGCGACGACAACAATCAGTTTTGGTTTCTTCTGGTTAGGCAGAACTTGATCGGACATTGCCGCCCCTAAAGGTAATGATCGCCATCAGCTCGATGCGCCAGACAGAACCAGTGTGGCTCTCGTCGCGGCCGAGCAAAGCCGAACGGCGCCCGCAGGCCGCACCCGGCATGTTCGCAGACGTGGTTCTCAATTCGTACCCGCTCGCGGGGTACCGCGGTCATGCCATCAGCAACTCTGGCCGGTTCGTCGCTCATCCGAAGCGCTTGCCGAGAGGAGAAGCCTCGAGCGCGTCGAGCTGATCCTGAAGGCGGCCGTTCAGCACGATCATTTCCTTCAGAGCCTTCATCGTATCGCCCTTGTGCTGGGCAACGAACTTGTCGGCTACGGCTTGCAAGGCTGCTTCCTGACGGCTGTCGAGTGTAATGATGCGGTCTGCCATGAGCGGAACCTCCACTGCTTAGAACAATGAGCCCTGCTGCGGCGCCTGTTGCGGAAACTTGATCTGGGTCGCTGGCTTGTCGACGATCACGAGGGCATCGTCAGGCGCGGGGCGCTGCAACTTCTTCGCCTCCGACCAGGGCGCGGTAAGCCAGGTCTCGATCTCTTCCTGGCTGGTCAGGATCACCGGCATGGCCTTCTCGTGGATCGGCTTGATCAGCGCGTTGGGCGCGGTTGTCATGAAGCCGTAGAGCTCGAAGTCTCCCGGGCCATCCTTGACCTTGCGCACGCCATGCCAAGGCGTCCAGAGGCCTGCGAAGAAGAACAAGGGACGCTCCTCGTTCAGCGCGAACCAGTAATTCCGCTGGATACCGGTTTCGGGGTCTTTGTCGCCGGGCGTTGGGGACGGCTCGGCAAAGCTGGTTACAGGAACCACGCAGCGATGCTCGATCCCGACATATTGCTGCCAGTGTCCATACTGTGGATTGCGAATGTTCGTGGTGCCGTAGTCGGCGGCGCCTTTCACGCGCTCGGCAGGCGTCGGCATGCCCCAGAGAAGGTTAGCGACCTCCCGCTGCCCATCTTGAGCGTTCCGAACCACCGGGCCCGGCCTGTTCGGGTAGATGTCGAGCGACGGTTCCAGGTTGCCGAGGACGTCGCGCAGCGCGCTCGTCCACTGGCGTATGGCCTCCTGGCTGGTCGTGAGATTGTAGAGATTGCACATGTCTTGCCCCTAGTTGCGCAGAATCTCGGGAACGCTCAAAGGCCCAAGGTCGAGGATGCGCTTGTATTCGCCCGTGCGGCGCCAGACACCCCGGATCTTCCCACCCTCTCGATCGCGTTTGGGATCGAACACGTCGCCGCCAAAATGGTCAAGGAAGGCCTTCGCCGCGGCGGGGTCGGCGAAGCAGTGGATGCGATAGTCCTCATATTTGCCGCTCGGCCATATCGCCTGCACCCGCCTTATCTGAGGCTTGACGCCGATGTCCTGGCAGAACCGCGTGATCATGGTCAGGTTCCGATCCGTGCAGATGTCATCCGGCAAGGCGACCTGGTACGGCCAATCCCGGTCGATGACCGATGGCGCCGGCGTGACGCGATTGCGTTTAGGCATCAGTGTAACGACGGCTTCTCGGTAGCTGCCTCCAGCGCATTGATTGCGTCGCGCACAGCCCGGCGCTTCGGCTCGATCGGTTCATCCGGGCGACGATGCGCAAGGGCTAGGACGGTGAAGGCCATAGACAGGTCGCCAATAAGGTCGCGCATTGAAAGCTGGCCAACGACCTCGGCAGCAACCCGCCAAGCCAAAACAGCGTCCTCCCCGTTCAACGTGTCCTTGCCATCTTGCTCGAGATGTTCGCGAAGCATCGCCAGCGCTGCCGAACGATCGGCGAGTTGCGTCTCCGCATCGGTCAGCAACTCCAGGCTGACCGAGATGGGCTTGCGGTTCTCCGGCCAGCCGTCACAACAGGCCTCCAATGCTGCAGCATGAGCTTGCGCCCAAGCACTTGCGGCGCGGGATGCCGAATGGTCAGGACCATCTTCGGGCGGACCGTTGATGTCCCAACCTTCAACGGTAAAGGCACCGTAAGCTGCTTCCTCGGCAGTGAAGCCAGCGCGCGCCAGGGCTTCCTCTGCTGCCGCTAGGCCTCGCGAAATTTCCTCGGGCGATGCGCCCGGAACTGACAGAACGAGGTCCATGTCATCCTCCTGTGGCTATCCTGCCGATAGTGAACGAAATGAGAACATTTGAGTCAAGCCCCCTCTTGACGAGTCAGGAATACGTTCCTCATTTCTGGGTATGCCAGAGACCTACGCGCCCAAAAGACGAGACTATCCGCTGTCAAATTTGAACGACGGCATGCGTCTGGTGCGCATCCGCTGTCGCTACTGCAAGCGGACCCACTGCTACTACCCCTCGGATCTCATCCAGATATTCGGGGACGTCGATGTCGATTCCCTGATGGAAAGAATGAAGTGCGAAAATGATCCAAGCCACGGCCGGCTCGATGTCGAGGCGTTCGCGCCGACGGGCAGAGAGGCCGTCGGGCTTCGGATCCGGCGCCTTGTTGCTCTCAAGATCCAGCGCGTTCCTGTCTGGCGAGAGGAGCCGCCGCGGTGACCGATCGCCTGACCGTCCGCCTAGCCTAGGCGGTTTGGCCCCGCTAGTTATCCACAGAACGACTCGCGAACGTCCGTGGGACTTCCCGTGGGACTTTTCGTCGGGTTCCCCCGATATCTGCCCAGATTGATCGGCTTCTGTTCTCATCGCGCTTTTTTGCTCTTGCACCGCAACGCCTGAGAATATAGGGCTTTGCGCGGTCCGGAGTGTAGCGCAGCCCGGTAGCGCACTTGACTGGGGGTCAAGGGGTCGTCGGTTCGAATCCGGCCACTCCGACCATTTTAAACAAGGACTTACCCCCAAAGTCCGTCTCATCGATCGCCATCTACCCCTGGCACACATCGACCCATTCGGCGCCGGTGAGATCAGCCATGCGTTGCGGTGCGATGCGCACCGCCGCGTTGGTGGCGCCGGCGGCGGGCACCACCTCTTCGAAACCGCGCAGCGACACGTCGCAATAGACCGGCAGCGGCGCCGGCAGGCCGAACGGGCAGACACCGCCGACCGGATGGCTGGTTGCCTCGATAACCTCAGCGGCCTCCAGCATGCGCGGCTTGCTGCCGAACCGATCCTTGAACTTGCGATTGTCCAGCCTGGCGGTGCCGCTGGTCACGATCAGCATGGTGCGTTCGCCGACGCGAAGGCAGATCGTCTTTGCGATCTGCGCCGGCAACACGCCGTGCGCCTGCGCAGCCAATGCTACGGTTGCCGAACTCGCGTCAGTCACGATCACGTCGATGTCAGGCGCCTTGCTGGCAAAGAAGGCACGAACGGATTCCAAGCTCATCGAAACCCCGCGGATCGAAATGTCGAAGCAGCAAGCTAGGCCGGCGCGTCCATAAACACGTGCCGAAGCCTTCAGTCACGGCAAACAGAAAACCCGCCAAGGTCCCCGGCGGGTTTTCGAACATGCATGGCACTGGCGCTACAGCGCGGGGCGGTCTTGCGCGGCCCGCGCCTGCACGGCCGTGCCGAGCAGCGCCTCCTGAGGAAGCCGAAGCGCCGACGCAATACGGCGCAGTTGCGACGGATCGGCCGTCCTGCCGTTCTCGATATCCTCGATTTCGTCGACCGACAGACCGGTTGTCAGGGAAAGCTCCTCGACACTGTATCCCCTGGTTTCCCGAATCGTTCTGAGGGCGCTATGGCCTTGCCCGGCTTCGCTGGCAACCAGTTCCGGGAGGGGTTCGCGCTTTGCACTGTATGGCATTGGCAACTCCGTTGGCTGAAAGAGTTTGATGAAAATGGTGTTGCCTGAGACGGCGAGAACATGCCCGCTTGCGGGTGATTTGCCAAGTCACAAACTGGCCGTCACAGCATCGTGAACCATGCCTGGCGGACGCCGCTCGCAACCGCTCTCGATCAAGTTCTTTTGAACACCTGATCACCTCGTCCCTCGATGATTTTTACGACCCCGTTCGTTGGTTCAATTGCGCCGGCGCGAAACCCAAGACGTTGCCGGCGCGGCTGTCATTTTCCTGAAAGGATCGATGCGATGAAATTGCGGACAATCATGATCGTGCTCGGCACGCTTTCCAGCCTTGGCCTTGCTGCAACCAGCGCGCCGGCGGCAGACACGGTGCGGGTGCGCGGCGTCGTGGCCAGTTCCGACCAATCCCAGCTGACGGTGAAAAACCGCCAGGGTGGCATGGATAAGATCAAGCTCGCTGCCGGATGGAAGATATCGGGCGTCGCGGGCGCGTCGGTAAAGGACATCAAGCTCGGCGATTTCCTCGGCATAGCATCCGTGTCGAAGGCCGATGGCGGCAGCGGCGCGCTCGAGGTCGTGGTGTTTCCCGCAGCCTTGAAAGGCACGGGCGAAGGCGACCGCGCCTGGGACCTCAAGCCCAACAGCCGCATGACCAACGGCACCGTCGCCGACGTGACCGACGTGAATGGCCGCGCGGTGACGCTGACCTATGACAACGGCCAGACAAAGAAGATCTCAATCCCCGACAAGACGCCGGTCGTCACCTTCGCGCCGGCCACGCCGGGCGATCTCAAGCCCGGCGCGCCCGTCGTGGTCACCGCGACGCGCGGCGCCGACGGCACGCTGAGTGCCAACCGCGTCGTGGTCGGCAACAATGGCGTGGTCCCGCCCATGTAAGCCGGTTGCGTCTGCGGCCCCGTACCGAAATTTCTCCCGCTCATCGGCGCTGTGGGCTCAGCCTGTCGGCGGAGCCCACAGGCTGCGCCGCCAGACACATTCCAGAAACAAAATTCTATATTCGGGAAATACTGACGAAAAAAATCGGGAGCGTAATCCCGCTCGCGGCGAACAGGCTGTTGGCCTGATTCAGATTGCCTGCGAAAAAAGGAAGATATCCATGAAGAAGTCCCTCCTCTCGGCCCTCGGGCTTGCAGTTGCACTTGCATTCACCATGCCAATCCTCGGCGCGACCAGCGCTGATGCGGCGCCGATGCACAAGCATCATCGTCATCATCGCAAGCACCATCGCAGCCACCACTACCATCATCACCACCACCACAAGGTTATGGGCAAGAAGGCCTGAGCTTAACCGACTGCCAATGAGAAGACCGGCTTTGGCTTCTTGTTCGAAGCCGGTCTTCTCCTGGTTTCCTCCGGATACGCGCCGTATCAGCGCGATCTCGCAGCGCTACAACGAGCGCCTGCTCTGACGAAAAAACCCCTGTTCGTGCTGCAGACCGACAAGCTGGGGCTATGGCCCTTTTTTCGTGGCACCCACAGGCGCCGCTGTCCTAAACCGGGTGCACTTTCGGGCAACATGAATCTCCCGCGCACCGATCCAGCGGAACCGAGGAATAAAATAAAGGTCAGCGCCGGCTGAACAGCAGACTGGCGACCAGACCAAGCACCACAAAGCCGATCGCTGCGGCCGCCGCCGGATGCTCGCGGGCGGATTTCTCGATCGCCCTGCCCCGCTCGCGGATCGCCGGCAACGCATCGTGCAGACGTTCCGCAAGGTCGGAATACGTGTCAAGCGCCGCGTCGCGACCGTCTTCGTAATAGGCGCCGCCCCGCCTGGACGCAGCCTTCTTCAGGGCCGCCAATTCCCTGGAGAGTGCAGCGACCCGCCTGTCGAGATCGACGTCCGAGAGGGTCGAGAATAATGCCATGATGCGTTTCCTTGTCTGCTCAAGCCTTGTCTTGCTCAAGAAAACGTAACGCATCACCCAAAGGCGGGTTCCCGTTCTTCAGGCGCCGGCCGGTTGCCCGTCAGCGCACTTGGTCGAGGAGGCGCTTGCATTCGAGGAGGTCGAACAACGCTTCCTGCAACAGCGCGCGATTGTCCCGCGACAGTTTCGAAGCGTCCGGCTGGACCGGGCCTTCCTCGTCGCTCTTGCCAAGACCGAAGAAACGGCGGCTGGGCTTGACCCTCGGCTGGCCAACCAGTTCGTCATCTCCGCCGCGCGGCTGCGCTGCCGCCGTCAACGGCACCTGGTCGGCCTGCTTTCGTTGCGAGATCGCCTCGACGGCGGCCATATCGCCATTGCCGATGGCAACCAGGAAATGGTTGCCGTTTTCGCGCAACAGCTTCTGCACGCCCTTAATGGTGTAGCCCTGGTCGTAGAGCATATGGCGAATGCCCTTGATCAGTTCTACATCCTGCGGCCGGTAGTAGCGGCGGCCGCCGCCGCGTTTCATCGGCTTGATCTGGTTGAAACGCGTTTCCCAGAAGCGCAGCACGTGCTGCGGCAGATCGAGGTCTTCGGCGACCTCACTGATGGTGCGAAAGGCGTCAGGGCTCTTGTCCATGGGCGAAATCCTCACACTGGAGCATGATCCCGGGACATGGGAACCGGCGTTCGAACGAGATTCCCTCGACAGGAGGGGAGCTCATTCCGGCTGCGCGTAACGATCACGCGGAACACCAATCCGGCCATGTTGCCGAATCGGGTCTCATTTCAGCGATTTGTGAGGCAATATTCAAGCCCGGCATCATCGCAAGGCCTGTTTTCAACCGTGCATTTGCAGCGAGCCTACTTGCCGCCCTTCGCCTTGCCGCTCTGGTGGGAGCGCAAGATGCGGTTCTTCAGCACGTTCGACGACTTGAAGGTCATCACCCGGCGCGGCAGGATCGGCACCTCTTCGCCGGTCTTGGGATTGCGCCCGATGCGCTCGTTCTTGGAGCGGACGTGGAACGTCGCGAAAGACGACAGTTTCACCGTCTCGCCACGGACGATCGCCTCGCAGATCTCGTCCAGCACCGCCTCGACGAGTTCCGCCGATTCAGTGCGCGACAAACCTACCTTGCGGTAAACGGCTTCGGCAAGGTCGGCGCGCGTAAGTGTCTTTCCCCCCATGCGACCGTCCCATCAGCTCAAACATAAAATCGACACAACAGCGGCAGAGCCTAAGTAATTGATCCGGCAAGGTCAAGGACCGAACCGGACCGTTCGGCACTTACCAGCGAAGCAGAACCGCGCCCCAGGTGAAGCCGCCGCCCATCGCTTCCAGAAGCACAAGGTCGCCCTTTTTGATGCGGCCATCGGCAACAGCCACGGAAAGCGCCAGCGGCACGGAAGCAGCCGAGGTGTTACCGTGCAGATTGACCGTCACCACCACCTTTTCCTCAGCTATCCCGAGCTTCCTGGCGGAAGCGTCAATGATCCGTTTATTGGCCTGATGCGGCACGAACCAGTCGAGGTCGTCGGCGGTGATGCCGGCCTGCGAAAACGTCGCCTCGATGACGTCGGTGATCATGCCTACCGCATGTTTGAAGACCTCGCGGCCTTCCATCCTGAGGTAGCCGACCGTTCCCGTCGTCGAAGGCCCGCCGTCGACAAAGAGCTTGTCCTTGTGCGCGCCGTCGGAGCGCAGGCTCATCGCTAGCACACCGCGGTCGGCAATACTGCCGCCCCCTTCGCCGGCTTCAAGAACCAGGGCGCCGGCGCCATCGCCGAACAGTACGCAGGTCGAGCGATCGGTCCAGTCGAGGATGCGCGAGAAGGTCTCCGAGCCGATCACCAGCACGCGCTTGGCCAAGCCGCCGCGAATATAGAGGTCGGCCGTGGTTACCGCATAGACGAAGCCCGAGCATACCGCCTGCAGGTCGAAGGCAAAGCCGTGATGCATGCCGAGCCGGTTCTGGATCTCGACGGCCGTGGCCGGAAAAGTATTGTTGGGCGTCGAGGTCGCCAGCACGATCAGGTCGATGTCTCCGGGCGTCAGGCCGGCATCGGCGAGCGCTGCGCGCGCCGCCGCCTCACCCAGCGAAGCGGTGGTCTCGTCGTCGGCCGCGATATGGCGCTGGCGGATGCCGGTGCGCTGGGCGATCCACTCGTCCGAGGTTTCGACCATGCCTTCAAAGTCGGCATTCTTCATGATGCGGCGGGGCAGCGCGGCGCCCATGCCGCGCACGACTGATCTGATCAAAGTTCTTTCCTATTCCTTTGCGTCGCTGACGACGTCGGATTTCCTAGATGTCTGGGCATGCGGATTGCGCGCATGGAACAAGTCCAGGTCGGCCTCGATGCGGTCGAGCAGATTGTTGCGCACCATATCGTAGCCGAGTTCGATGGCGGCGGCGAAACCATCCGAATCGGCGCCGCCGTGGCTTTTCACCACAATGCCGTTCAGCCCCAGGAAAACGCCGCCATTGGAGCGGCCGACATCCATCTTTTCGCGCAGGCGATCGAACGCGCCCTTGGCGAAGATATAGCCGATCCTGGCCATCAGCGTACGGCTCATCGCCGCCCGCAGGTAGCCGCCAATCTGGCGCACCGTGCCTTCCGCCGTCTTCAGGGCGATGTTGCCGGCGAAGCCTTCGGTGACGACGACGTCGACCACGCCCTTGCCGATATCGTCGCCCTCGACGAAACCGTGATAGTTCATCGAGGCCATATTGGCTTCACGCAGCATGCGCCCAGCCTCCTTGACCTCTTCCTGGCCCTTGATCTCCTCGACGCCGACATTGAGCAGGCCGACACTGGGCCGCGAGACGCCGAAGACCGATCGGGCCATGCCGGTTCCAAGGATGGCAAAATCGATGAGCTGGTGCGCATCCGCGCCAATGGTGGCGCCGACGTCGAGGACCACGCTTTCGCCGCGCAGCGTCGGCCAAAGTGCCGCGATCGCCGGGCGGTCGATGGTGGCCATGGTGCGCAGGCAGAATTTCGACATCGCCATCAGCGCGCCGGTGTTGCCGGCCGAGACGCACGCGTCCGCCGTACCCGACTTGACCGCCTCGACAGCCTTCCACATCGACGATTTCCAGCGGCCATGGCGCAGCGCCTGGCTCGGCTTGTCGTCCATCCTGACGGCCACCTCGCAGTGGAAGAATTCGCTCACACCGGCCAGCTTGGGAAATTTGGCCAGCTCGGGTCGTACGGCCTCCTCCCGCCCGTAGATGACGAAGCGGACGTCGGGACGGCGGGTCGCGACCGTCATGAGCGCCGGAATGACCACGGCTGGTCCGTGATCGCCGCCCATGGCATCGATGGAAATCCTGATCACGCGGTATTCATCTCACGGTTTTGCTTAGGCGGCGGATCGTTTTAGTGATCGCGAAGGTTCGGCGAAAATAGCGGTTTTGGACATTCGCACAACCGACTTTTCCGTCGCGGGTGAGGTTTTCAGGATTTTCCCAACAGCGACCGCAGTTTCTGCTGAAATTCATTCTCCACCGGTTCGGCCTCGCGGCCGGCATCAAGCGACGCACCCGGCTTGCGCGGATAAGGATCGATGGCCAGTCCGAAGAACTGCTCGGCGAGTGCCCCGACATCGATCGTGTCGCCTGAAAATGTTTCGGGACTGTCAGGTCCATCCGCGTCGAGCAGGATCTCGCCGCCGCCTTCGAATCCCTGTCGTCCAAGCTTGGAATCCTCGGGCAGGAACAGAGCCTCGAATGATTCGTCGATATGCGCCCCGACCGGATCGAGCGTGACGATACAGGCCTGGGTGATGTCGGCCTCGACCCGGCCGCTGACCTTCACGCCATTGCGTTTCCACGGCGTCACCAGGAATTCGGCACGGTAGGCTTCGACCGAGAGCAAGCTGTGCTCTTCGGCGAGTGTCGCGCGCTGGGTGGCGTCGGCCTCGATGACCACCGGCAAGCCCTTCTGCGGCAGGCGGGCGACGTTGGCAAAAAACGATACCGGACTTTGCGGATCGGCGTGCTTCATCGATCTGCCTCCTGGGCGAGCGGAAAGGTCACCGTGCCGGAGACGATCGCCCGGCACGGCTGCGTGGCCAGCCGGTTGCGGGCATCGGCGACATAGTCGGACAGTCGTGACGCTTCCGCCCAGGCCGCGGCGTCGGGCCGGACATTGCGTGCAAGGGCGGCGGTGAGCCCATCATGATCATTGCGCTCCAATGCGTCGTCATAGGCGGCGGTGCGGCCATAAAACATCTTCGCCAGCTTTTTCATGCGCTTGGGCACTCCGACATCGCCAATGCCGAGTTCCCGCAGCGAATGGTCGACGTCGAGGAAAAACTCGTCGATCAGCACCTGCGCGATCTCCTGCGCCACGCCGTCTTCCCCACGCAGCCGGTGCTGGACCAGGAACATGTGCAGCGACAGCATTTCGAAACGCCCAAGCGGCGTGTCCGGCACATTCCAGTGGGAATAAAATACGGTCTGCCGCGCGGCCGCCACGATTTGTGCGTAAAGCGCGTCGGTGATGGCGCGGTTGGCGTGGCGTTCGCGACCAAAAAGGCGCTGGAACATGGGGATGGTCTCCGGGGACCGTTTGTTGAATTGGCCTTGTTGCATCGGCAAGCAAGCTGGTTTACCGGTTTTGCGGCCCAGCGCAAGTTGCGGCGATATAATGGAGAATTGTTGTTGCGCGCGCTGAATTTCAAGTCGACCTTCTCTTCCAGGCCCGCTGGCGCGATCTCGCTGCTGGCCATCATTGCGGCGCTTTCGGCCTGCAACAGTTCCAAGATGATCGGTGATCTGAACCCCAGCGAAACGCTGACGCAGGGGTATGTCATCGATCAGCAGGCGATCGATTCGGTGCCGGTCGGCTCAAGCCGCGAGCAGGTGCTGCTCGCGCTCGGCACGCCCTCGACGACGGCGACCTTCGACAATGAAGCCTTTTACTACATCTCGCAGACTCGCAAGCGCTATGTCGCCTTCGACAAGCCCCGGCTGATCGATCAGCATGTGCTGGCGGTTTATTTCGGGGCCGATGGGCGGGTCACCCAGATCGCCAATTACGGCCTGAAGGACGGCAAGATCTTCGACTTCATCTCGCGCACCACGCCGACTGGCGGCAAGGACCAGAACTTCCTCAGCCAGATCATCAACGGCGCCAGCAAGCTGGCGCCCGGCATTCCCGGCGGCGGCACTCCCTGATCTCAGACCCGCCTCCCCTTGGGGATGGCAGCACCATCTCAGGCGACCAAAAACCCGTGGGAGCGATCCCACGGGTTTTTGTTATCATGGGGCGGGAGAGGCCGGCTCGTCGGCGATGGGCAGACAGCGACGGCAGGACGCGGACGCAGCCGTTGAAATTCGTTTTCCGCGTTCCAAAACCGCCGTCAAATAAAAACCCGCGGGGATTGCTCCCCGCGGGTTTTCATTGTCGAGCTTTGCCGCTCAGCCGTGCGCCAGCACCGCCAGCAGCAGGAGCGCCACGATATTGGTGATCTTGATCGCCGGGTTGACCGCCGGGCCGGCCGTGTCCTTGTAGGGATCGCCGACCGTATCGCCGGTCACCGAGGCCTTGTGCGCCTCGGAACCCTTCAGGTGCTTGATGCCGTCCTTGTCGGTGAATCCGTCCTCGAACGACTTCTTGGCGTTGTCCCAGGCGCCGCCGCCCGAAGTCATCGAGATGGCGACGAACAAGCCGTTGACGATGACGCCGAGCAGAGAGGCGCCGAGAGCCGCAAAGGCCGACGCTTTCGAGCCCGAGATCAGCAGCACGCCGAAATAGACGACGAGCGGCGCCAACACCGGCAGCAGCGACGGGATGATCATTTCCCGGATCGCCGCCTTGGTCAGAAGATCTACCGCGCGCGCATAGTTCGGCTTGGACGTGCCGGCCATGATGCCCGGGTCGTCACGGAACTGCTTGCGCACCTCCTCGACGATGGCGCCCGCCGCGCGGCCGACGGCCGTCATGGCGATGCCACCGAACAGATACGGGATCAAGCCGCCGAAGATCAGGCCGGCGACGACGTAGGGGTTGGAAAGATCGAAGGAGACCTCGCCCATGCCCTGGAAGTAGGGATATTTGTCGCCATTGGCGGCAAAGAATTTCAGGTCGTTCGAATAGGCCGCGAACAGCACCAGTGCGCCGAGGCCCGCCGAACCGATGGCATAGCCCTTGGTCACCGCCTTGGTGGTGTTGCCGACCGCGTCGAGCGCGTCGGTGGAGTGGCGCACTTCCTTGGGCAGGCCGGCCATTTCGGCGATGCCGCCGGCATTGTCGGTGACCGGGCCAAAGGCATCGAGCGCGACGATCATGCCGGCAAGGCCGAGCATGGTGGTGACGGCGATCGCCGTGCCGTAAAGGCCGGCGAGCTGATAGGTCGAGATGATGCCGCCGACGATGACGATGGCCGGCAGTGCCGTCGATTCCAGAGAGACCGCAAGGCCCTGGATGACGTTGGTGCCGTGCCCGGTCACCGACGCCTGGGCGATCGAGTTGACCGGACGCTTGTTGGTGCCGGTGTAGTACTCGGTGATCACGACGATGAGACCGGTCACCACGAGGCCGATCAGGCCGCAGATGAACAGGTTCTTGCCGGTGATGACCATGCCGGCGACAGTGCCGACCTCGCCCCAGCCAAGCGTGGCCGAGGTGGCGACGCCCAAGCCCACGATGGACAACAGGCCAGTGACGATCAGCCCCTTGTAGAGCGCGCCCATGATCGAACCGTTGGAGCCGAGCTTGACGAAGAAAGTACCGACGATCGAGGTCAGGATGCAGGCGCCGCAGATAGCGAGCGGATAGAGCATCGCGGCACTCAGAACCGCGGTGCCGCCAAAGAAGATGGCGCCCAGCACCATGGTGGCGACGACTGTCACCGCATAGGTCTCGAACAGGTCGGCCGCCATACCGGCGCAGTCGCCGACATTGTCGCCGACATTGTCGGCAATGGTGGCGGGGTTGCGCGGATCATCCTCGGGAATACCAGCTTCGACCTTGCCGACCAGATCGCCGCCGACATCGGCACCCTTGGTGAAGATGCCGCCGCCGAGACGGGCGAAGATCGAGATCAGCGAGGCGCCGAAGCCGAGCGAAACCAGCGAGTCGATGACGATACGGTCATTGGGCTGAAGCCCCATGAAATGGGTGAGGATCAGGTAGTAGATCGACACGCCAAGCAGGGCAAGGCCGGCAACAAGCATGCCGGTGATGGCGCCCGACTTGAATGCGATGTCGAGGCCGGCGGCAAGGCTGTTGGAAGCGGCCTGTGCCGTGCGAACATTGGCCCGCACCGAAACATGCATGCCGATGAAGCCGGCCGCGCCCGAAAGCACGGCCCCGATCAGGAAGCCGATCGCGGCGGTGATGGACAGCAGCCACCAGGCGAGCAGCAGCACGACCACGCCGACGATGGCGATGGTGGTGTACTGGCGCGCCAGATAGGCTTGCGCGCCCTCACGGATGGCGGCGGAGATTTCCTGCATGCGTGCATTGCCCTGGTCCGACGCGAGGACCGAACGTGTCGCCCAGATGGCGTAAAGGACAGAAAGCAGGCCGCAGGCGATGACGGCGGAAATTATGGTCATGCCGGGTTTTCCTCGATTGCTGGCCCAAAAGAACCCCTCCCTGGGCCGTTGAGACAAAGACGGAATCCCGTGCGCGGAATCCCCCTCTTCGCAGCGGTGTATGCGAAACAGGGCCGCGAACGTCAAGATATTGTTCGGTTTTTGCCCGGCTTTCGCCCAAAAGAGCCAGACGGCGGCAGGTGTCGCCATGCCGCTGCTGCTTTATATCGATTGAAATCACGGATCAGCACTCAGGTTTGGCGCAGATCACCGTCTGGCTGGATGACGAAGATCAGCACCGCCAGCATGGTCATGTAGAACATGAATGCCTTCTGCTGGCCGTTCCAGATGCTCGATTGCCACATGGCGAACCACTCGCCGCCCACCACCATAAATCCAAGATACCAGATCAGGAATCCCATCGTCGCGGCGATAACGGCGAATTTCTTGGCATCGTTGAAAACCTCTCCGCTGGCATTGCGCGCTTGCCACAGGTTCCAGGCCGCGATCAGGTAGAGCAGACAGGTCAGCGCCTCGCCGGCGATGATGAGCCAGTAGCCCGTCGTCCATAGCGAGGGGTTGGTGATCGAGCGATACATCAGCGCGTTGCCGGGAAAGGTCGTGTCCATGCTCAGCACGTGCTGGACAAAGGCGAAGTTTGAGCCGTAATCGGTGACGTTGCCGAAAGCGACAAGAAAGGCGAAAGCCGCCAGACAGAGACACATGACGATCTTGGAGAAGCGCAAGGTCATGGCAAGAACTCCTGCTGAAGGATCGGGGCATCGGCCCAATCAATCGCCGAGTCCCGAAGATCGCGCAACTGGCAGGCGGGTGTTGATTACGCTCACGGCCAGCGCAAGACATTATGCCGGCAAGCAAGTCATCGCCGAACCCATCGAGGCGCTCCAGCTCGGCAGCGATTGCGCCGTGGGTGATCTTGTCTCGCTCGTGAAAGCCGGCACACAACACGACTTTGCCGTCATCTGCCGCCGCTGGATCTGCAAAGAGCAAGGCATCGAACTCGAACTGACGCTCGACCACCCTGCCCGTTCAAGTGGACGTTGAAAGATCGGAGCACCGGGACAGAAGCCTACTCGGCCTGGCGCCCCATGCGCCGCGCGGCATAGCGTTCGACCGCCGACAACCCATCATAGATCAGCACGGCCAAGGCGGCGACGATCAGGCCGCCCTGCAAGATGAAAGCGAGATTGTTGGACAAGAGCCCGGCAATGATCACCTCGCCCAATGTCTTCGCTGCAACCGTCGAGCCAATGGTGGCGGTGGCCAGGCTGATAACCACCGACAGCCTTATGCCGCCGAGGATGACCGGCGCGCTGAGCGGCAATTCGACCTTTAGCAGCCTTTGCCAACCGGTCATGCCGGCACCGCGCGCCGCTTCCATGACATTGCCGGGCAACGTCGTCAGGCCGGTCAGCGCGTTCTCGAAGATCGGCAGCAGACCATAGAGGAACAATGCGATCAGCGTCGGCTTCTCGCCGAACCCGACCGCCGGCACGGCAAGCGCCAGCACCGCCACCGGCGGGAAAGTCTGGCCGATATTGACCAGGCTGCGTGACAGCGGCAGGAATTCGGCGCCGGCAGGTCTGGTGACCAGGATGGCGAGCGCGACCGCCGCGATGGTGGCGGCGAGCGTGGCGATCAGCACGGTGCGCAGGTGCAGCAGCATCAGCGTCAGCAGGCTGCCCTGATTGTAGATCACCGGCGCGCCGTTCTCGGTCAGCGGCTTGAGCAGCGGCTCGAACCAGCCGGGACTGGTGACGAAAGCGACCAGCAGCACCACCAGCGCAAGCCTGAGCAGCAACGGCAGCCAGGCTTTCATGCCGGCCTCGCCGCACGCTTCACCAAGCCGTCGACGGTAACCCGGCCGAGCGGCTTGCCGTCGGCATCCTTGACCGGCAGCGCCGGGCGGCCGGACCAGAGAAGTTCGGCCAGCGCGTCGCGCTGGCTGGCGTCGCCAGGAATCGCCTCACCTTCCGCCGCGCCCTTTTCGACTGCGTCGCGCACGCGGCCGAGCGACAGCAGCCGGAACGGTTTTTCGCTGGCGCCGACCAGGGTCTCGACGAAGCCGCTGGCCGGCCTCGCCAGGATCTCCGCCGGCCTGGCATATTGTACCAGCTTGCCGGCATCCATGACGGCGATCTTGTCGCCCATATGCACGGCCTCTTCCATGTCGTGGGTGACGAGGATGATGGTGGTGCCGAAGCGCCTCTGGATCGCAAGAAGGTCTTCCTGCGCCTTGGTGCGGATTATGGGGTCAAGCGCGCCGAACGGCTCGTCCATCAACAGCACGTTGGGTTCGGCCGCGAGCGCGCGGGCGACGCCGACGCGCTGCTGCTGGCCGCCGGAGAGCTCGTGCGGATAGCGCGGCCCGTAGGCCTGCGGGTCGAGCTGGTAGAGCGTCATCAGTTCGTCGACACGGGCCTTGATGCGATCCTTGTCCCAGCCAAGCAGCGCCGGCACGGTGGCGATGTTCTGCGCCACCGTGCGGTGCGGGAACAGGCCATGGCCCTGGATGGCGTAGCCGATGCTGCGCCGCAGCTCGTAGCCGGGCACCGAGCGGTTGTCGGCGCCGTCGAGCTTGATGACGCCGGAAGTCGGCTCGACCAGCCGGTTGATCATGCGAAGCAGCGTCGTCTTGCCGGAGCCCGAGGTGCCGACGATGACGCAAAGGGTGCGGGGCTCTATGATCATCGAGACTTCATCGACCACCGTGGTCGCATCGTAGCGCTTGGTAATGCCTTCGATCTCGATCATGCGGGGTCCGCCCTGCGCTTGGTTGAGGTCATTTCGATCACCGCGTCGAGAATGATGGCAGCAGCGAAGGCGAGCGCAACCGTCGGCACGGCGCCAAGCAGCACCAGGTCCATCGCGGTCTGGCCGACGCCCTGGAACACGAACACGCCGAAGCCGCCGCCGCCGATCAGGGCGGCGATGGTGGCGAGGCCGATGTTCTGCACAAGCACGATGCGGATACCGGTGAGGATCACTGGGAAGGCCAGCGGAAACTCGACGCCGAACAGGCGTTGGCGATCCGTCATGCCCATGCCGCGCGCCGCGTCATTGGCGGCACGCGGCACACCGGCAAGGCCGACCACGGTATTGGCGACGACCGGCAGCAGCGAATAGAGGAACAGCGCCACGAACGCAGGTGCCGTTCCGATGCCGCGGATACCGAGCGCGGCCGCTCCCGGCACATGCGCCGCCACCCAGCCGAGCGGCGCGATCAGCAGGCCGAACAGCGCGATCGAGGGAATGGTCTGGACGATGTTGAGCACGTTGAGCACGCCGGCGCGCAGGCGCTCGACGCGATGGCACAGGATGCCAAGCGGCAGGCCCAGTATCACCGCCGCCGCCAGCGAACCAAGCGCCAGCGTGACATGTTTGGCGCCCTCGGCCCAGAAACTGTCGGCACGGTTGAAATATTCCTTGAGGATCGAAAGGCTGTCCCAGGATCCCGATATGAGCAGCAGCCCGATGGCGAGCGCGGCAACGACAAGCACGCCGACACGTGACCAGGGAGACAGGTTCATTCTCGTCAGCACGTCGGCCAGCAGGAGGGTAAAGGCAAAGATCAGCAGCCAAAACCCGGAGGCCGGCGAAACGCGCGCGAAGGTATTGCCTGCCGGGGTCAGGAATGTCCCGGTGACGCCGATCAACAGCGCGAGAGCCGCCAGCGTGATCACGCTCGCGGCAAGGCGCAGGACGAGCGGCGTTTTCAGCAGCGCGACAAGCGCGGCTGCGACAACGATGGCCAAAAGCAGCGGGCCGGCCAGTGCCGGAAGTGCCTCTACGATCGAGCGCGCCTGGCCGGGCACGATGCGATTGGCGCGGAACGTGGCGAAGGGTGCTACGAAAGCCGCATAGGCAGCGATCGCGGCGATGACCACGCCGAGCTTGTCGAAGCGGAGGGTCATGGCTGCCCCTCAAAGGGGGAAATCTGCCACGAGGTACACAGTTGGCTGGCGACTGGCGAAAGCCGACGCGATTTCCGATCTCCCCCCTTGCGGGGGAGATGGCCGGCAGGCCAGAGGGGGGTGTGAAGGATCGCCAACTTTCGAGCGTCGGCTTGTTCGAAAACGGTCCTGTCCGAGCGCGCAGCTGTGACGAGTTGAGAGGTCGGCGGGACAGCACCCCCCTCTGTCCTGCCGGACATCTCCCCCGCAAGGGGGGAGATCGGCAGCTTCCAGAGGGGGGCGCCTCGCACCAGCATCACGGTCAGCTAAGCGCTGACTACTTCAAGAACCCATTCTTCTTCAAAAAGTCTTCCGCCACACCCTTGACCGGCTCTCCGCCGACCTGGACGCGGCCGTTGAGTTCCTGCAGCGTGATGAGGTCGAGCTTGGCGAAGACCGGCTTCAACAACGTCTCGATCTCGGGATGCTCCTTCAGCACCGCCTCGCGGATGATCGGCGCCGGCTGGTAGACCGGCTGCACGCCCTTGTCGTCGTCGAGCACGACCAGCCCGGAGGGCGCGATGCCGCCGTCAGTGCCGTAGACCATGGCGGCGTTGGCGCCATTGGTCTGGTTGGCTGCCGCCGCGATGGTCGCGGCCGTGTCGCCGCCGGAGAGCGTGATCAACTGGTCAGGCTTCAACGTGAAGCCGTAGGTGGTCTGGAACGCCGGCAGGGCCGCGGCTGAATTGACGAACTCGGCCGAGGCCGCGAGCACCACCTTGCCGCCGCCGGCGACATATTTGCCGAAATCGGACAGGGTGGCGAGCTTGTTGGTTTCGGCCACCTCCTTGCGCAGTGCGATCGCCCAGGTGTTGTTGGCCGGCGACGGCGACAGCCAGACGATCTTGTTGGCGTCGTAATCGAGCTTCTTGGCCGTCTCATACGCCTTGGCGGCGTCCTTCCAAACCGGGTCGTCGGTCTTCTCGAAGAAGAAGGCGGCATTGCCGGTGTATTCGGGATAGATGTCGATCTCGCCGGCGGTGATCGCCTTGCGCACCACCGGCGTGCCGCCGAGTTGGATGCGGTCAGTGGTCTTGATGTTGTTGGCGTTGAGGACGAGCTGGATGATATTGCCTAGCACGCCGCCCTCGGTGTCGATCTTTGAGGACACAACCACCTGAGCATTCGCCGATGCCGCCGTGATGCCGAGCGCGAGCGCCGCGCCAGCCAGAAGCTTGATTGAAAACATTGTGAAAATCCCTTGCTGTGAACCGGAATTCGGTGCCGCATATGAGCACGGCTCCAACGTCTCGTCGGGGCACACGGTTTCATAACAAGTGGTACAGACGCAATATTTTTGTTCGGAAGGCCAATTGCGACGCGACGCTGGCGATCTGCTGCCATCTGGCGGATAATGCGGTGAGGGTGCGGGTGGCAAACACGGAGAGCGTGTCATGGCCATACACAAAGTCGGTTACCTCATCGGCAGTCTTGCCCGGGAATCCATCAACCGCAAGCTCGCGAAGGCGCTCGTTCAACTTGCCCCTCCCGAACTCGACATGACCGAAATCGCCTTCAAGGATCTGCCACTGTACAGCTACGACTATGACGCCGACTTCCCACCGGCAGCCCGGGATTTCAAAAAGGCGATCGCCTCCGTCCAGGCCGTATTGTTCGTCACCCCGGAGTACAACCGCTCGATCCCTGGTGGATTGAAGAACGCAATCGACTGGGCCAGTCGGCCCTACGGCAAGAATTCGTTCGCGCGCAAACCGTCGGCCGTCATCGGAACATCGCCGGGCGCCATCGCGACCGCCGTTGCCCAACAAAGCCTTCGAAGCGTTCTGAGTTTCTGCAATTCGCCCCAGATGAACGCGCCTGAAGCCTACATACAGTTCACGCCGGGGCTGATCACCGACGACGGCGAGGTGACGGTCGAATCCACTGAGGACTTCCTGCGCAACTACATGGCTGAGTTTCACATGTTCATAGCGCGAGTGCTTCAGGTTCTGCCGCCGGACGCATAAATTCAAATTGGGCGTCAAGCCAGACGCAAGCTCGCAATCCTCAGCGCGCCGAGCGCGACGAAGCATAGCACGGTGACGGGAAAGATCATCCAGTTCAGCATGGTCCAGCCCCAGGCATTGTAGACCATGCCCGACATCAGCGAGGCGCAGGCCACGGAGCCGAACAGGACGAAGTCGTGGAACCCCTGCACCTTGCCCTTTTCGGAAGGCCGGTAGCTTGCCGCGACCATGGCCGTGGCGCCGATGAAGCCGAAATTCCAGCCGAGGCCGAGCAGGATCAGCGCCGTCCAGAATTGCCATAGCGCCAAGCCGGACAGCGCGACGACCGCACAGCCGATCAGCAGCAGGAGGCCGACCGCGACAATGCGTTCAGCACCGAAGCGATGGATCAGCGATCCGGTGAAGAAGCTCGGCCCGAACATTGCCATGACATGCCACGAAATGCCGAGCGTCGCATCGTCCTCCGACAGGCCGCAGCCGACCATGGCGAGCGGCGCGCCGGTCATGACGAAGCTCATCAGGGCATAGCTGCCGACCGCGCAGAAGAGTGCCGCGACGAAACGCGGCTGCGTGACGATCTCGGCCAAGGGCCGGGCATCGCTGCCGGCAATTTCCGTTCCGCCGGCGGCGGCCCTCGCCGGCAGGCGCAGCAATGACAGGATCGCCGCGCCGACGGCGGCTAGCACCAGGATGGATGCGAACGAACCGGCAAACATCACCGGTGCGAACAACTCGCGGGTGAAGATGACGATCTGCGGTCCGAGAATGGCGGTGATGATGCCGCCCGCCAGCACGAAGGAGATGGCGCGCGCCTTGAACTGCGGCGGCGCATTGTCGGCGGCGGCAAAGCGGAACTGCTGGACGAAGGCGCCACCGACACCGATCACCGTCAGGCCGAAGGCAAACAGCCAAAAACTGCCATGGAAGAGTGCCAGCGTCGCGACCAGACCGCCAAGCGCGGTGACGATCGTACCGGTCATGAAGCCGCCGCGCTGGCCCATGGCGCGGATGATGGCCGCCGCCGGCAGCGCACCGAGTGCCACGCCGAGATTGAAGCCGGTGATCGGCGCCGTCGCCAGCGACTTGTCCGGGCCGAGCAGATATTGACCGGCAAGCGCGCCCATGGAGATGGCGATGGGCGCTGCCGAACCAATGATCGCCTGCGAGGCGGCGAGGATCAACGCGGTGCGCCGCGCCTCCCTGGCCGCCTCGATGGCGACCGCCGTCATGAAGCGTCCTTGCCGCGTCCCTCGCCACGCACCCGACGGGAGACGCGATCGAGCACGGCGTTGACCAGCTTCGGCTCGTCTTCCTCGTAGAAAGCCTTGGCGATATCGACGTATTCGGAAACGATCACCGCCACCGGCACGTCTTCGCGCTTCATCAGTTCGTAGACACCGGCGCGCAGGATTGCGCGCAGTGTCGAATCGAGGCGCGACAGCGGCCAGTCATCGGTCAGCGCCTGGCGGATAACCGGATCGATGGTTTTCTGGTCCTCGACGACACCGGTGAGGATGGCGCGGAACCATTGGGCATCCGCCTCGCGGTAAAGCGCGCCATCGACTTCCTTGCCAAGGCGAAACGCTTCGTATTCGGCAGTGATCTCGAAGACGCCGCTGCCGGCGACATCCATCTGATAGAGGGCCTGCACGGCGGCAAGCCGCGCCGCGCCGCGCTTGTTGGCGTGGCGCACCGTGGGCTGTCCGGGCGAAGCGGGGTCGCTCACGATCGCGCTCCCAGTCGTTCCTTGAGCGCGATCATGGTCAGCGCCGCGCGCGCGGCAAAGCCACCCTTGTCGCCCTCCGAACGCTTGGCTCGCGTCCAGGCCTGTGCGTCGTTTTCCGTGGTCAGGATGCCGTTGCCGATACAGACCGAGTCCTGCACGGACAGGTCCATCAGTGCGCGGCTGGATTCATTGGCGACGATATCGAAGTGATAGGTGTCCCCGCGGACGACGGTGCCAAGCGCGACGAAGCCGTCATAGTTCATGCCGCCTTCCGCCGCGCCGTCCAGCGCGAAGGTAATGACGGCGGGAATTTCGAGCGAACCTGGAACGGTGACGACGTCGTAGGTCGCACCCGCTTCGTCAAGCGCGCTCGTCGCGCCTTCGAGCAGCGCGTCGGCAAGATCGTCGTGGAAGCGTGCCTCGATAACGAGAAGGTGGGCCTTCTTCTTCGGGCGAATGAACGCTTTGCCGTGTTGGGATGTGCCAGCCATAAATGTCTCCGGGATCGCCGGTGACTTAGGCCGAAGCCGGATTGATCGCAAGCACAAGATTGCCTCATTGGGACGGGGTACCGAGATCGGACAGTCTGTAGCGAGGCTTTGAGCCCAGGCAACAATGGCGTGGGCCACTACTCGGCCAGCATCTACATCGGCCACCCCAGCCGCGCTTGCACTTTGGAATTCCTGTTTTCCATCACCGCTAGTTCCTCATGAACAGCTCGGCGATGCTCAAAGCCCCTCTTTCGCCGCTTCCGCCAGGCGCGCCGCATAGCGGGCCATGGTATCGATCTCGAGATTGACGCGGTCGCCGACCTGGCGCTCACCCCAGGTGGTGACGGTCAGCGAATGGTGGATCAGAAGCACGTCGAAGCGGGTGCCTTCCACCTTGTTGACGGTGAGCGAGGTGCCGTCGAGCGCGACGGAGCCTTTCGGCGCGATGAACTTCGCCAGCTCGCGCGACGCTTCCAGCGTGAAGCGCACCGCATCGCCCTCGTCCTTGCGCTCGACGATCTCGGCGGTGCCGTCGACATGGCCCGACACGATATGGCCTCCAAGCTCGTCGCCGATCTTCAGCGCCCGCTCAAGATTGATGCGCGTGCCTGACTTCCAGCCCATCGCCGTCGTCAGCCGGAGCGCCTCCTCCCAGGCCTCGACTTCGAACCAGCGCGCGTTCGAGCCGCTGTCGGGCAAGGCCGTCACGGTAAGGCAAACGCCGCCGCATGATATCGAGGCGCCGATGGCGATGGTTTCGGGATCATAGGCGGTGTCGATACGCAATCCCACGCCTTCCCGCAGCGGCTTGACGGCCGCGACGGTGCCTATGTCGGTAACAATGCCGGTAAACATCGGTGTTGATCCTAAAAGTCTCTTATCCACTCGGCGTAGCTGTCCTCGCCGAACCGCATCTCGCGCAGTTTGCGAAATCCCGCCGGGACATGGTTGGCATCGATGGGCGATGCAATGCCCCCCTTGCCAATCGCCTCCGGTCCTCGGAACAGCACGATGCGGTCGACCAGGCCCTCCGACAGGAAGGCGCTGGCCACCTTGGCTCCACCTTCGACCAGCACGCTGGCCATACCGAGCGCAGCAAGATCCTCGAGCAGTTCCGGCAGCGCCACGCCGCCTTCATGCGTCTCGGTGCCGATGAAACGCACGCCGGCGCGTTCGAGCGTTGCCCGCCGCAGAGGATCGGCTTCCAGGCAAGCCGCGACGTAGAGCGGCACCCTGTCGACACCGGACACCAGTTTCGAAGTCTCAGGCAGCCTGATCTGCCTGTCGAGCACAATGCGCGCCGGCGACCGGTTCTCCAATCCCGGCAAGCGCACCGTCAGCGCCGGGTCGTCCTCCAGCGCCGTGCCAATGCCGATCAGGATGGCATCGGCTTCGGCGCGCATTAGATAGACTTCACGGCGCGCAATGTCGCCTGTGATCGACACCTGCCCAACACCTTCCATGCCGATCTTGCCGTCGCTGGAAAGCGCTAGCTTGAGAGTCACTTCCGGCCGTTTCCTAAGCGATCGAATGAGATAGCCGGCCATCTGCTCGGCGGCCTCCGCCGCCAGGACATTCTCCACAACATCGACGCCCGCGGTGCGCAGGATCGCGTAGCCTTGGCCTGACACGCGCGGATCGGGGTCGCTGGCGGCGCCAACGACGCGCGCGATGCCGGCATTGACCAGAGCGTTGGCGCAAGGCGGCGTGCGTCCGTGATGCGCGCAAGGCTCCAGCGTGACGTAGGCGGTGGCGCCGCGCGCCAGTTCGCCCGCTTCGGCGAGCGCCTCGGTCTCGGCATGCGGGCGGCCGCCGACAGCGGTGACGCCGGTGCCGACAATCATCGGGCCCAAGCCATCGTCGCGCACGATGAGTGTACCAACGGAAGGATTGGTTGAGGTCCGGCCCGCATTCCTGCGCGACAGTCTGAGTGCGGCTGCCATGAAACGGCGGTCAAGGGCTGCCTGTCCGGCCTCGCTGTGTTCCGCCATGCTCAGCCAGCGTCCTCTTCGCTCTTGTCCTCGTCGCCTTTCAATTCCCCCAGCAGCTCATGGAAATCCTTGGCCTCGCGGAAATTGCGGTAGACCGAGGCGAAGCGGACGTAGGCGACGTCGTCGAGCGACTTCAGCGCTTCCATGACCAGCCGCCCAACCTCGCCCGAGGCCACTTCGGTCTCGCCGGAGCTTTCCAGCTGGCGCACGATGCCGGTCACGGCACGATCAATGCGCTCGGGATCGACATTGCGCTTGCGCACCGCGATCTCGACGGAGCGCAAGAGCTTGTCGCGGTCGAAAGGCACTTTTCGCCCCGACTTCTTGACCACGACGAGGTCGCGCAACTGCACGCGCTCGAAGGTGGTGAAACGGCCGCCGCAATCGGGGCAGACGCGACGCCTGCGGATCGCCGCGCCATCCTCGGCGGGGCGCGAATCCTTCACCTGCGTATCTTCGGACTGGCAATAGGGACAGCGCATTGAGAGCCTTGGGTTCACGAATCTGGTGAGGCGAAAAGGCTTAGAGCCTTTTGCCACGATGGCAAGGCACGCAGACCCTTTCGCGTCAGAGATAGCGAGCCGCGAGGCAGATTGCCAGCACCCGCCTTCGCGCGCTTGGCTAGGGTGCAACGTCCTTGGTCGGAAAGCCGCATGATGTGCCGAGGTTGCGGTAGGCTTTAGTGAAGCCGTCCATCGGAATGCTGGCGAAAGCCTCTTTGCCGAAAGCGACATCGAGCGAGGTGACTTTGCGCATGGCTCGCAAGAGCGCGAGACTGGTCTTGGGCTGGTTGTCGACCGTCCAGCTGGGACGGCCGTTCACGGCATCGTTCGAATAGACGGTGGCGGAAACCTTGACGCCAGGATCACCAAAAGTCGCGGCGATCTTCTTGCCAGTGGGCAGGTTCCGGTTGTCGACAATAAGCATGATGGCCGGGTAGGCGTCCGGCGGCATGGCGTCGCCGTTCGAGATCGACAGCGTCAGCGTGCCCGAATTGCCGCTGGCATCGAAAAAGGCAGTCGAAGCGGCGCAGGTCTTGCGCGCATCCTGCCCGGTGTCGAGCGTATCGACGATGGTTGTCCATCTGCCGAAGGTAGCGGTGGCGGGCACTTCAGGGGCGGTCTGCGCAAGGGCAGTCCCGGGCAATGTCAGGGAAACGGCCAGCAAGCCATGGGCGCCAAGGATGGCGGGACGGAAATTACGCATCGTCTGGTCTCCAGTTCGGCGCGTCGACCGATCGGGGGTCGGCGCGCCGCTGGCGGATAAGAGATGACGCGTGGCGCGAGGTCAACCGAGATAAGGGTAGAGCGGGAATCGATCGGTCAGCGCCACGACCTTGGCCTTGACCGCGGCCTCGACCGAGGCATTGCCCTCATCGGAATTGGCGGCCTTGAGGCCATCCAGCACCTCGGCGATCAGCTTGCCTATTTCGCGGAACTCGGCCTGGCCGAAGCCGCGCGTTGTGCCGGCGGGCGTGCCGAGCCGCACGCCGGAGGTGACGAAGGGCTTTTCCGGGTCGAAGGGGATGCCGTTCTTGTTGCAAGTGATGTTGGCGCGCCCAAGCGCTGCCTCGGCGCGCTTGCCGGTGGCATTCTTGGGGCGCAGGTCGACCAGCATCAGGTGGTTGTCGGTGCCGCCCGACACGATGTCGAGGCCAGTCTCCTGTAGGCTGGACGCCAGCGCCTTGGCGTTGGCGGCGACGCTCTCGGCATAGAGCTTGAAGCTCGGCTTCAGCGCCTCGCCGAAGGCAACCGCCTTGGCGGCGATGACATGCATCAGCGGTCCGCCCTGCAGGCCGGGGAACACCGCCGAGTTCATCTTCTTGGCGATCTCCTCGTCGTTGCACAGGATCATGCCGCCGCGCGGGCCGCGCAGCGACTTGTGCGTGGTGGTCGTCACCACATGGGCATGCGGCAGCGGCGAGGGATGCACGCCGCCGGCGACGAGGCCGGCGATGTGGGCCATATCAACCATGAGGTAGGCGCCGACCGCATCGGCGATCTCGCGAAAGCGCTTCCAGTCCCAGATGCGCGAATAGGCGGTGCCGCCGGCCAGGATCAGCTTCGGCTTCGTCTCATGCGCCGTCTTCTCGATGGCGTCCATGTCGAGCAGGTGGTCGTCCTTGCGCACGCCGTAGGACACGACCTTGAACCATTTGCCGCTCATGTTGACTGGCGAGCCGTGCGTCAAATGCCCGCCGGAATTGAGGTCGAGGCCCATGAAGGTGTCCCCCGGCTGCAAGAGAGCCAGGAACACCGCCTGGTTCATCTGGCTGCCGGAATTGGGCTGCACATTGGCGAAGTTGCAGCCGAACAGTTTTTTCGCGCGCTCGATCGCCAGCTCCTCGGCGACATCCACGAACTGGCAGCCGCCATAGTAGCGCTTGCCCGGATAACCCTCGGCGTATTTGTTGGTCATGATCGAACCCTGCGCTTCGAGCACGGCGCGCGAGACGATGTTCTCAGACGCGATCAGTTCGATCTCGTGGCGCTGGCGTCCGAGTTCGTTGCGGATCGCGCCGAAAATTTCCGGATCGGCATCTTCCAGCGTGGTTTCGAAGAAGGATTCGAATTTGTTCGACGCTGCCGCTGCTGTTGCCATGGCCTGAATTCCTTAGGTCCGGAGGTCGGTTTTGTCTTGCGCATGCCGTTGTCCCAAACCCCTGCACATTTTTGTGTGACAGGATTGGGTTCGCCGCGCCATTAACACAGTTGTTTTCGCCTCGCCACGTTTGCGGCGCGAAATTTGCTGGCCGGATTGCGGCAAGCAGAGCGGCGAACCGTTATTTCCTGTCGCGCCGCTGCTTCAGAAGAGCCTCGGTCAAGGTGATCTCGGAAAACAGCGCCCGCATCGTATGGTCATTGATCTCGCGGCTGAGAAACATGGCGCGTAGCGCGGCGCGCTCGGCTTCTATGCCGGCCGCCCTGAGTTCAAGCTCCAGACGGCTCGCCTCGCGCGCCTCGGCACGCGCTTCGTCGGCCTCGTCGGAGGCGGCGATGCGGCGCCGGTAGCCGGCGACGATGCTGTCGGCAACGGCGAGCCGTGCCTCGACGGCCCCGCCCTCGCCTGCCTCATTGGCGATGCTCTCGATCCTGGCGATCGCCGCATTGGCTGCGCCGACCCGCGCCCGGCGCTCCTCGGCCGCTGCCAGGTCCTCGCCCGGTTCGACCAGCCCGCGAGCGATCTTCGGCAGCGCGAGGCTGGCGATGGCCAGCGAGCAGATGATGACCCCGGCGGCGAGGAAGATCACCACGTCGCGGGCCGGGAACGGCGAGCCGTCCTGCAAGGTGAGCGGCAGCGACAGGATACCGGCCAACGTGATCGCTCCGCGCACGCCGGCGACCGATCCGGCGAGCCGCACGCGCAGGCCGAACGGCTCGGCCTTTCGCTTGCCGAGCCGCGCCGCCATGGCGCCCGCCATGTCGCCGATCCATATCCACAGGAAACGCAGGCCGATCAGGCAAAGGGTCAGCAGCAGGACTGTCAGCACCGGCTCGATGATCCAGTGCCGGCTGGACAACTCCGGCGGCACCTTACGGATGATATCGGGAAATTGCAGGCCAAGCAGGATGAAGAGCGCGCCGTTGAAGACGAAGGACAGCGTCGACCACAGCGACATCGTCTGCATGCGCGCCGAGACACCGAGAAAGCGGAACATGCCGGAAACTCCGGTCAACAGGCCGGCGGTGACCGCCGCCAGGATGCCCGAGGCGCCGATATGCTCGGCGCCGAGATAGGAGACGAAAGGCACCAGGATCATGACCAGAACCTGCGCCTCCGCCGGCACGCCGCCGATGCGGTTGAGCAGTTGCAGCGCCTTGGCGGCAACGAACAGCGCCGCCATGCCGGCGAGGATGCCGGCAGCCACGGCATAGAGAAAGCTCAGCGAGGCCGCGGCGAAGGAAAAGCTGCCGGTCAATGCCGCCGCCACGGCAAAGCGGAACATGACTAGGCCCGAGGCGTCGTTGAGCAGCGACTCGCCTTCCAATATATGCATCAGCCGCGCCGGAACGATGTTCCTGTCGACTATGGAAGACACCGCCACCGCGTCAGTCGGCGACAGCACCGCGGCGAGCGCGAAAGCGACGACGAGCGGGATGCTGGGCACCAGCCAATGCAAGGCGTAGCCAAATCCGACGATGGTGAAGAAGACCAGTCCGATGGCAAGGTCGAGGATGGGGCCACGCAAGGCGACAAGCTCGCGCTTGGGCGCAGCAAAGGCATCGGCGAACAGAAGCGGCGGAATGAATACGAGCAGGAACAGTTCCGGATCGATCTCGACATGCAGCCCGCGCGCCGGCCAGGCCAGCGCAGCACCCATGGCGATCTGCAGCACCGGCAGCGGCAGCCGCACCAGCCGCACCAATGCACCGGAAAGCGCCACCAGGACGAGCACTACGAGGATGAAGACGGCAACTTGCATGGTCCGATTTCCGGCAGTTTTGCCGACCATGCGCAATCGCCCGCGCTTCGTCCAGCCGGAGCGCGCCTACGCAGAGTTGGAGGTCAGCGGCGGTGTGAACGGCTTGGCGACGGCGACAGAAAAAGGCCGCTCAAGAGCAGCCTTTTTCTGAATAATCAATCGCTTAAAGCGACGAAGTGATCTGCAGCTCGTTGTTTCCGTCGAGGCCATATATGTCGTCGCGGAACTGGACGACGCCGGGGCCCGTCGACCAAGCCGAGAGATAGAGGAAATGCACCGGCACCGGGTTGGTGACCTGGACCGGCGTGTTTTCGCCGGTCTTGATCGCAGCCTCGAAATGCTGGCGGTCCCAGCCGGGCGTGTCGCGCAGGATCCAAGTGACGAGGTCGCGCACGTTTTGCACGCGTACGCAACCCGAGGAATCGAAGCGCATCATCTTGCCGAACAGGCTCTGCTGCGGCGTATCGTGCATGTAGACGCCGTCCGGGCTCGGGAAATTGATCTTCACCGACGCCATGGCGTTGTCCGAACCGGGATCCTGGCGGAAACGGTACTTGGCCGCGTCGTCGGTCGACCAGTCCACATTCATCGGATCGACTTCGCTGCCATCTGGCGCAAACAGGCGAATATGGCTGTTCTTGAGATAATCGGGGTCCTTGCGCATCAATGGGATGATGTCCTTGCGCACGATCGACACCGGCGCGTTCCAATATGGATTGACGATGATCTCGTTGATCTTGGAATTGACGATCGGTGTCTGGCGATCGATCTTGCCGACGATCGCGGTATGGCGAAGCACGACGCGATCGTTCTCGACCGCCTCAACCTGCGCTGCCGGAATATCGACCAGCACATAACGGCTGCCAAGCGTGCCCGCCTTCTCCTTCAATCGCTGGAGATTGGTTTGCAACTGGCCGAGCCGGATCTGCGCCGAAACGTTCATCGCCGCGTAGGTATATTTGCCCAGCGCTCCGTCGGCCGGCAGGCCGTGGCGCAATTGGAAGCGCTTGACCGCCGAGTCGACATAGGAATCGAAGGCCGTCGAGATGCCGGCGCTCTGCGACAGGTCGCCGGCGACCATCAGGCGCTTGCGCAGCGGCACGACATCGGGATCGTCGACGCCGAGCTGCAGTTTCTTGGTCGCGGGAACCTCGACCCAGCCGCCCTGCCCGACAATGTTCTGGTACTGCGCCACAGCCTGCTCGGTGAAGGCGACGGTCTGCGGGCTGAAGATCGGCAGCGTCGAGGCCACCTTGCCGCCTGCGCTGGCGCGGGCGTCGAACTGATCGTCCCAGTTGCCGCGCGCCGAGGACTTCAGGATGTCCCCGATCACATCCTGCGCGCTGGCGCGGCCGGCAACAACGGCGGCTGCGAGCGCGGAGGCTCCGGAAAGGAAGAAACGGCGGCTGGTTCTCATGGACGTTCCAGACATTTGTAGCAGTTCGAACACTTGCTGCGTTGATCATCGGGCGATCTCGCCCGCACTCTAAAATTGGCAATCTTAACAATTAGCCAACCATGGTCCGCATCACCTCGGTGTGAAAACGCGCAAGGCTACGCGGCTGCTGGTGAACTCATGGTCTTCACCACAGCATCACTGCCATCTTCGGTTCCATTGGAATATGGCGGCAACGTGGCCTTGGCCCGCAATTTGCTTCGGCCAGCGCAACGAAAAGAAAAGACCGATGCTTTTCGGCACCGGCCCTGACTGGAGGTCGCTGTTGCGGCCGCGCTTCTGTGGCGCGGCTTCTGATTGGGGATGTGGCTTACATCCGGTAAGCGATGGTGTCGTTCCAGAAGCGGTCGAGGCGCTGGAGGGCGCGGTTCATCTGCTTGAATTCGTCGGTGTTGATGCCGCCGACCTGCTCGATCGAGCCGACATGGCGCTCATAGAGACCGGCGACCACGTCCGCCACCTCGTTGCCCTTCGGCGTCAGCGAGACGCGGACCGAACGACGGTCGATGCGCGAGCGCTGGTGGTTGATGAAGCCGAGATCGACAAGCTTCTTGAGATTGTAGGAGACGTTCGAGCCGAGATAGTAGCCCCGCGAGCGCAACTCGCCGGCAGTCAGCTCCGAATTGCCGATGTTGAAGAGCAGCAGCGCCTGGATGGCGTTGATGTCGGAACGGCCATTGCGGTCGAACTCGTCCTTGATCACGTCGAGCAGACGGCGGTGCAGGCGCTCGACCAGTTGGAGCGATTCCATGTAAAGGGAACGGATTGCCTCGCGGCGATCGTCGGAAACGTTGGCGGTCTTTGCCGCCGGACGCGAATTGATCATTGTCTTTGCCTCTCGTTTGTCGCCCTGGTGATTTTTTGTTTTTCACCTTGATCGCGACACTATCGAATACTCATAAAATTCGACTTAAACGCCAAGGCTAACAAGAGCTTACCGGTAATAGGTTTCGCAAGACGCTTAACGAACGGTCACTCGAGCAAGGATAATTAACCTAAAGATTTAGCCAATGATTTCAGGGCGAAATCCGATCCGCCGGATCGCCGGCGGCGCGTGCCGGCTTCAGGTCCGGGGCGTCCGCTTCTGCAGATAGATGACGAGGCGGAAAACGACATAGAGCAGCGCCACCCCCGCATGCGAGACGACGATGAGCGGGCGGCGGCCGAAGAGTTCGGGAAAGCCGGCATACATGACGATCTCCGTCGCGGCGCAGATGAACCAGATCACCGGCCCCCAGGAAGCCAGCATCCATAGGCCGGCTGCGGCAAAGGGAAAAAACACGGCGAGCATCACCGCTGTCACCTGCCAGTGGACCGGCATCAGGTCGAAGCGCCACAGCGAGCCGGGATAGAAGCCGATAAGCCTGATCCAGTACAGGATACCGAACAGCAGGCAGTATCCTGATATGATTCGCTGGAACCAGGCGAAGATAACCTCCACCCCTGAAGGCTGAAGCACGACGCGTCTGGACGTCACCTCACTCATAGCGCGAGTTCCCGTTCACCGAGCGAGGCAAAATAGGCATCGACATCCGCGTCGTCGACCGCATCGAGGGTTGCCGGCAGCCATTGCGGCTTGGAACCCTTTTCGATGATGGTGGCGCGTATGCCTTCGTAGAAATCGTGGCCCGCGAGCATCCGGTTGAGGATGCGGAACTCCATCTTCATGCATTGATCCATCGGCAGCGTCAGGCCGGCAGTGATCTGGCGCCAGGCGACACGAAGGCTGGTCGGCGAGCGCGTCAGGATCGTCGCCAGCGTCCTTGCCGCAAACTCATCGCTCCCTGCCGCCTGCTCCAGGCTGCCGATGATATCGGCAAGCGACGCCTGCGCGAAGTGGTGGGCGATCGCCTCCAGCACCTGCCTGTCCGTCTCGCGCTTCGCCGGGATGAAGAAGCCGCGCAGCACCGATTCGGGATCGCCGGTGGCGGCGAGCTGGTCGAGAAAGCCAGCCTGGTCCTGCGCCTTGATCGTATGCGTGGCCAGCCCGGACCACAACGCGTCGCCATAGCGGATACGATTGCCGGTCAGCGCCAGGTACATGCCGAAGGAACCGCCAAGATCGGGCAGCAGATGGCTGGCGCCGACATCCGGGAAAAAGCCGATTCCCACCTCCGGCATGGCGAACTGCGCATTTTCCGTCATCACCCGATGCGATCCATGAAAGGAGATGCCGACGCCGCCACCCATGACGATGCCGTCGATCAGCGCCACATAAGGTTTTTTGAAACGCGCGATTTGGGCATTCAGCCGATACTCGTCGGTGAAGAACTCGACGGGCGGCTTGCCGGCCCGGCCGGCCTCGTAGATGTGGAGAATGTCGCCGCCGGCCGAAAACGCCCTGCCCTCGGCCTTGACGACGACGACATCGACGCTCCAGTCCCGCTCCCAAGCGTGCAATGCCTTGGCGAGCGCGTTGACCATCCCGTGCGTGACCGCATTGAGTGCCCGCGGCCGCGTCAACGTGACGATGCCGGCCCGGCCCAGATGTTCGAAGCGGATCTCGTCGCCTCCGCCAAAATCCATCGTGAAAGAATCCCTCCCCCGCTCCGCCGGGACTGAAGTGCTAAAGCGTGGCCCATGGCCGCGTCAATGCCGGCATGCCGGCAGCGCGTCTTGGCCGGCATGCCGGCAGCGCGTCTTGGCTCGTGCCGGAGCCTAGTGCTAAAAGAGCCGTTGTGGCCGCAACGCCGGGAACCGCACGGCGACTGCGCAGCTGTAGCGGGTTTCCAACGGGGTGTTGCTCATGGCTGGATTTGCGCGCCTCGTGCCGATGACGATCGGGCTGATCATCATTTGCCTGGCTTTGCAACCGACCCTGGCGGCAAGCCTCGCTGATCTTTATCAGTCACAGACCATCGTCAACGGTCGGTACGAGAAGAACCGTCAGGCCGGCTTCAAACGTTGCCTCGACGCGGTTCTGGTCCGGGTTTCCGGCGACCAGCGTCTGCCGGCGAAACCGGAGATGGCGGCGCTGCGCGACAAGGCCGGCAGCTTCGTGGCGGGCTTTCGCTACCGCGATCGCATGGAAGGCATTCCAAACCATGACGATCAGGGCACGTATGATCGGCCTCACAATCTTTACTGCCAGTACAGCCCGGCGATGATCGATCCGGTGCTGGCTTCGCTCGGCAGCAGGCCATGGCTGACCGAAAGGCCACGGCTGGCGGTGTTCTTGTCGACCGAGCGCGGCGTCAGGCATTTCGCGCTCGATGCCGATGACGAGCGCGGCGTGCTGATGCGCGAGTCGTTCGGCAATGCCGCCGCGCCGATCGCCATGCAGGTAACCTTCCCAACGGCAGCGCTGCTGTCGAAGGCGGGGCTGGACGACAGGATCATGCGCGACGCCGACATGGCGAAGCTGGACAGGGTTGCGAAAACGGCCGGCGCCGACCAGGCGCTTTCCGGCAGCATCGTCTGGAGCGACAAGGAGTTGGGCTGGATCGCCGACTGGCGGCTGGCGAAGGCCGGCAAGACCTACGCCTGGCAAGTGCGCGGCGTCGGCTTCGACGAGGCGTTCCGTGTCGGCATGCGCGGTGCGGCGCAGATCCTTTCGGGCAACGGGAAACCCGAATAAGGACCCGACCGGATTGCTGGCACAAACGTGTCGCATTGGTCAGCACCACGGGTGCGTGATAAAAGCCGGCCAAACGAGAGTTTTGGCGATGAACAGATTCACCCCCGCAAAACCTGCCGGCGCGCGCAGCGTCGACGACATCACCGGCAGCCGCCGCTTGCGACGCATGCGCAAGGCCGACTGGTCGCGGCGCCTGGTGCAGGAGAACAAGCTTTCCGTCGACGACCTGATCTGGCCGATCTTCGTCGTCGACGGCAGACAAGTGCGCGAGCCGATCGCCGCCATGCCGGGCGTCTTCCGCCTGTCGATCGACCTTGCCGTCAAGGAGGCCGAACGCGCGGCGAAGCTCGGCATCCCCGCGCTTGCCACCTTTCCCAATGTGGACATTTCGCTGCGCGACGAGACCGGCTCGCATATCCTCGATCCCGACAACGTCATCAACCGCGCCACGCGCGCGATCAAGGACGCGGTGCCTGAGATCGGCGTCATCACCGACGCCGCGCTCGACCCGTTCACCAGCCATGGTCATGACGGCATTCTGCGCGACGGTCTCATCGTCAATGACGAGACGGTGGAACAGGTGACCGCGGCGGCCGTCATACAAGCAGCGGCCGGCGCCGACATCATCGCGCCGTCCGACATGATGGACGGCCGCATCGGAGCGATCCGCGACGCGCTCGACGCAAACGGTTTTCAGGACGTGGCGATCATGTCCTATGCGACGAAATTCGCCTCCGCCTTCTACGGGCCGTACCGCGAGGCGGTCGGCACGGCCGGCCTGCTCAAGGGCGACAAGAAGACCTATTACATCGACCACGCCAATTCCGACGAAGCGGTGCGCGAAGCCGAGCAGGACCTGGCCGAAGGCGCGGACATGCTGATGGTCAAGCCCGGCCTGCCCTATCTCGATATCATCCGCAGGCTGAAGGACGAATTTGCGATGCCGACCTTCGCCTACCAGGTGTCGGGCGAATATTCGATGATCAAGGCGGCGGGCGCCAATGGCTGGATCGACGGCGAAAAGGTCATGCTGGAATCGCTTCTTGCCTTCAAACGCGCCGGCTGCGACGGCATTTTGACCTATTTCGCCCCTGAGGTGGCGGAGATGCTGAGAGCATAGTTTCCCCAGCGCCTTCAAACCATATGCTCTTCATGGACCCACCGGCAAATGAGCCGGTATAGCGGCTGTCTCGGCAGCCGCCATTTTGGCATCCGAACCAACCATCAGGCAACACTCTGGACATCGCATAGGCGAAGTACGGATATGCATCTTTTCGATCGCGGAAAATACTACTTGCAATTTGCAATCGGTTTGCTAGAAAGTAACTGCTTGCAAAATACAACTGGTCTGAGGAGGCTTTCCATGTCCAGACTTCGCGTCAACGCATTCACCTTGTCGCTCGACGGTTACGGCGCCGGTCCCGACCAGGATTTGAAAAACCCGCTCGGCGTCGGTGGGGAAGCCCTGCACAAATGGATGATCGGTACCCGCACCTTCCGCAAAATGGTGCTCGGAGACGATGGCGGCACAACCGATATCAACGAGGCGTTCGCGGCGCGCAGCTTCGAGAATGTCGGCGCCTGGATCCTCGGCCGCAACATGTTCGGGCCGATCCGCGGCGAATGGGCCGACGAAAACTGGAAGGGCTGGTGGGGCGACAACCCGCCCTATCATGTGCCGGTCTTCGTGCTGACCCACCATGCGCGCGAGCCCATCGTCATGGAAGGCGGCACGACCTTTTACTTTGTTACGGATGGCATCCATTTGGCGCTCGAGCAGGCAAGGGCAGCGGCTAATGGCAGCGATGTGCGGGTCGGCGGCGGCGTCGCCACCGTCCGGCAATATATTCAGGAGAGGCTCATCGACGAGATGCATCTGGCGATCTCGCCGGTGCTGCTCGGCTCCGGCGAGCACCTCTTCGCCGGGATTGATATGCCGAAGCTCGGCTACGCGTGCAGCGAACAAGTAGCGACGCCGCTTGCCACGCATGTCGTCATCAAGCGGACTTAGGAATTAGTTGTCTGCGACAGTGGGAATTGGCAACCCTTGGTGCAGATCCTTTCTCCCCGTCACTATACGGGGAGAAGGACAAACTCTCGTTCAATACTTCTCGGGCACGTAGAGCTCGCTCGGCAGCACCTGGCGCTCGTATTCGGGATTGAAGACGCGCTCGGGCAGCTTGATCTCCTCGTGCGGCACCTCTTCGTAGGGAACCTGCTGCAAGAGGTGGTCGATGCAGTTCAGCCGGGCGCGCTTCTTGTCGTTGCCCTCGACGATGAACCAGGGCGCCTCCGGAATGTTGGTACGGGCGAAGGTCTCTTCCTTGGCCTTGGTGTACTGTTCCCAGCGCACCCGCGACTGCAGGTCCATCGGCGACAGCTTCCACTGCTTCATCGGATCGTGGATGCGCATCAGGAAGCGCATCTGTTGTTCCTCGTCGGTGATCGAGAACCAGTATTTGACCAGCGTGATGCCCGAACGGACCAGCATGCGCTCGAACTCCGGCACGTCACGGAAGAATTCCTCCACCTGATCGGCCCCGGCGAAACCCATCACCCGCTCGACGCCGGAGCGGTTGTACCAGGAGCGGTCGAACAGAACGATCTCGCCGCCGGCCGGCAGGTGCGGCACATAACGCTGGAAATACCATTGCGACGTCTCTCGCTCGGTCGGTGCCGGAAGCGCCACGACGCGGCAGATGCGCGGGTTGAGCCGCTGGGTGATGCGCTTGATGACGCCGCCCTTGCCAGCCGAATCGCGGCCTTCGAAGATCACCACAAGCTTCTTCTTGTGGTAGGCGACCCAGGATTGCAGCTTGATCAGCTCGGATTGCAGCCCGATCAGGTCGCGAAAATACTGCATGCGGTCGATAGAAGGCGGATGCGCGTTCTTGTAGATCCTGGCGAACTCCAGCGACAGCGCTGGTTCCGACATCTCCAGTTCATAGTCCTCGTCGAGCGTGTCGGCGAGTTCGGCTTCCAGCCAGTCCCGGGCGCCGGACTTGGGTATGGATTCATTCATCTGGTGTTCCTCCATCTGCAAGCTGCCGCCTCCGGCAACGACCGGGCGCACTGGTCGCGTCCTGACGGCGGCGCGCAACGCCCTGATCGACTGAGTATAGGCCGGCAATGACGGTTTTATTGCAGGGGCACGCCACGGCCGCTCATCGGTGTGCTGGGGCCGGAGGGCGACAAGCCGCACGGATTGTCCTACAAATCCAGCAACCTGATCGGGCCATTCTTCTCAATCGCGAGGACTGACATGGAATACCGCACTCTCGGCCGTTCCGGCCTGAAGGTTTCGGCGCTGACGATGGGCACCATGACCTTTGGCGGCGCCGGCCCGTTCGCGGCTGTGGGCAACAGCGATCTCGCCGAGGCGAAGCGCATGATCGATCTGTGCATCGATGCCGGCATCAATCTCATCGACACGGCCAATGTCTATTCGGACGGCCTGTCGGAGGAGATCATCGGCGAGGCACTCGGCGGCAAGCGCAGGAACGACGTGCTGATCGCCTCCAAGGCGCGCATGCGCATCGGCGACGGTCCCAATGACGAAGGCCTGTCGCGCCATCATTTGATCCGCGAATGCGAGAAGAGCCTGAAGCGGCTCAAGACCGACGTCATCGACATCTATTTCCTGCACGAATGGGACGGCGTGACGCCACTCGAAGAGACCATCGCCGCGCTCGACACGCTGGTCGGCCAGGGCAAGATCCGCTATATCGGCTGCTCCAACTATTCCGGCTGGCAGGTGATGAAGGCGCTCTCCATCAGCGACACCCGCCATCAGCCGCGCTTCGTCACCCAGCAGATCCACTACACGCTCGAAGCACGCGAAGCCGAATACGAGCTGCTGCCGATCTCGGTCGACCAGGGATTGGGCGTGCTGGTGTGGAGCCCGCTGGCGGGCGGCCTGCTGTCGGGCAAGTATCACCGTGACAGCCCGACCGCGCGCAAGGTCGCCGGCTGGTCCGAACCGCCGATCCGCGACGAGGACCGGTTGTGGCGGATCGTCGATGTGCTGGTCGAAATCGGCAAGGCCCGCGGTGTGTCCGCCGCACAGGTGGCGCTTGCCTGGCTGCTTGGCCGGCCGGCTATCAGCTCCCTGGTGATCGGCGGGCGCAACGAGGCCCAGTTCAGGGACAATATCGCGGCGGCCAGCCTGACGCTGACCGGCGAGGAACGTGATCGCCTCGACGCGGTCAGCCGCCCGCCCCTGCTCTATCCCTATTGGCATCAGCAGTTGACGGCAAAGGAGCGTTTCGGCGCCGCCGACCTTGTGATCGACCGAAGCAGCTTATAGGAACCCTGGTGCCGGCTCCGAGACGTCGGAAGGCGAACGACGCGTAGTCAGCCCACAAGAACAGCAAAAAAGGAGCCGCTATGGCACGAGCACCAAATTACGATCAGGAACGCAAGGAACGCGATCGCCAGAAGGCGGCCAAGAAGGCCGAAAAGCTGGCGGCCAAGGCTGCGGCGCGGGAGCGTCAGAAACCCGAGACTGACGCCGAGATTGAAACAGAGGAATGACGGCGCGCGGCGGCAATCCGGCCTGGATCAGGCCGGCGCCTTGTCGCTGACGAAGACGTCCACTTCACGCGCCGCCGCGATAAAGGCGCGCCTTGCGTTCATGGCCGGCTTGTCGCCGGCCAGCGCATCGTGGCAGGCCTGCAGCGCCGCGCGATGCTTGGGGGTGCGCTTGCCGGGCCAGCTGTTCATGAGATAGTCGGAAGCCTCGCGGGCCGAGCGTAAGAGCTGTGTACTTCCCGCCGTGACTGATTTGACGGTCACGGGTACTTCAAATCGGTTGTTTTCCATCGCCCGGTCCTACGCCATCGGCGTCCGCGAAGCGAGGCCGAAAGTGGGGCTCGGGGCCGGTGGTCCTTTTTTCGGCGGCGAGTGGCCTGCCCTGCAGGCCGCATTATGCCGCCACGACGGCAAATCCCCTGGCGCGAAGGCCGCGGCGATCATTGGCCAGCGACGTCAACAGACGGTCGCGACTGCCCACGATATGCTGCGAGAGCAAGCGCGCGGCTTCCTGTGCATCGCCGCTCCGCACGGCGGCCAGGATGGCATGATGTTCGGCCCAGGCGCGGCCAAGGGCCGCTCCATCGCGTACCTCCAGCCAACGGGCGCGCGAAAGCCTGGTCATCGCGTCGCGGACGGCCCGAAACAGGAATTCATTGCCGGACAGTCGCGCCAGCTCGATGTGGAAATCCATGCCGACGCGATGCCATTCCTCGCGCGGAGTGTCGTCGTCGCAGGAGACGAGCATAGCCTCGATGACATCGACGGCACTTCTGTCGGCAAGCCCGCATGTCAGCCGCAAGGCCGCGACCTCGACCGCTTCGCGGTAGACCGCGATCTGCTCGAGTTCGGCCAGGTTGATGGGCGAGACCGTCCAGCCGCGCCCGTCCCTGCCGACCAGCCCTTCGGTTTCGAGCCGCAGCAGCGCAGCCCTGACCGGCGTGCGCGAGGCGCCGAAGCGGCTTTCGATCCAGCGCTCGGTGAGTTTCTCACCCGGGCCGATCTCAAGTCCAAGGATCATCTCGCGGAGCTGCCGTTCGACGTTGTGCATCTGCGACATCGTTGTTGCCTTTTCACGTGCCCGCATTGACAGCGGTCGGGCTGTGGGTCCATGACGGATACCGACTTGGTATCCCAAAATGGTATCCACAACAATCCCTGGCACACGCAGGCACGGCATGACGCAGAACGATACGGAACAGGGCGGCTACAATATCCACTGGCGGCGCAATCTCGCCGTCTGCTTCGCGGGTTCGTTCAGCACGCTCATCGCCATGACCCTGCTCTTGCCGTTCCTGCCGCTCTATGTCGAGCAACTGGGCGTCGAGGGCCATGCGGCGATCGTGCAATGGTCGGGCGTCGCCTATGGGGCGACCTTCTTCGCGGCGGCGCTCGTTGCGCCGTTATGGGGACGGCTCGGCGACCGCTACGGCCGCAAGCTGATGCTGGTGCGCGCCTCCTTCGGCATGGCGATCTGCATGTCGCTGACCGGAATGGTCGAGACGGTCTGGCAATTGGTGCTGCTGCGCCTGCTGATCGGCTTTGCCGGCGGCTATTCCTCCGGCTCGACCATATTGGTGGCCATGCAGACGCCGAAGGACCGCTCCGGCTGGGCGCTCGGTGTCTTGTCCGCTGGCATCACGGCAGGTTCGCTGGTCGGCCCCTTGCTCGGCGGCGCGCTGCCGCCGGTAATCGGCATCCGCGCGACCTTTCTGTTGTCCGGCGGCGTCATCTTCCTTGCCTTTCTGGCGACGACATTCCTGATCAAGGAGAACCAGCGCCCGCAAGCAAGCAAAGCCGCGACGGCGGCAAAGCCGAAGAGCGGCTGGTCGCAAATTGCCGACAAGCGTCCGGTCGTGGCCATGCTGACGACCGGCATGCTGCTGGCCTTCGCCACCATGTCGATCGAGCCGATCATCACCGTCTATGTGCAGCAGCTGATCGAGGACCAGAGCCGGGTGACGCTCGTTGCCGGCGTGGTGATGTCGGCGGCCGCCCTTGGCGCAATCCTGTCGGCGTCATGGCTTGGCAGGCTCGCCGACCGCGTCGGTCACTGGAACGTCGTCGTCGGCGCGCTGGCCGTGTCGGCGCTGCTGCTCATTCCGCAGGCCTTCGTCACCGACGGCTGGCAACTGATCGGGCTGCGCTTCCTGATGGGCCTGGCGCTCGGCGGTTTGCTGCCTTGCATCACCAGCGTCATCCGCCACAACATTCCCGACGGCGTCGGCGGCAACGTGCTCGGTCTTTCGATCTCGGCCCAATATGTCGGCCAGGTCGCCGGACCGCTTGCCGGCGGTTTCGTCGGCGGCCATTTCGGCATGCGGGCGGTGTTTCTCGGCACGTCGGTGCTGATGGCGCTCGGCGCGGTCTACAACTGGATTGTCCAGGCGCGGCGGACGCGGAATATGTTGATGGAAGCGGGCAAGCCCTGACGAACTGCCCAGCCGATCAACCGAAGGAGCGTCGACATGAACCTGACCGAAACGACCGGCAGCCGTCTGCTTGTGCTCGCCGCCGGCATCGTGGGCGCGGCCGGCGTGGCGCTGTCGGCGGCCGCCGCACATCTCGGCGGCGCCTTCACCGGTACGGCGGCATCGTTCCTGCTGATGCACGCACCGGTGTTTCTCGCCGTCGGTCTCCTCGACGCGAATCACCCGCTGCGGTTAGCCAGCCTGGTGCTGCTCGTCGGGCTCGTGCTTTTCACGGGCGATCTTCTCGCCCGCGATTTTCTCGGATCGAGGCTGTTTCCGATGTCGGCGCCGATCGGAGGCACCCTGCTCATCGCAGGCTGGCTGACCATAGCTGTCTCCGCCGTGGTGCGTCGGCGACCCTGAGATGCGCGGCCGGTTTCAATCCCGGCGACGTTCAAGTCGGATCCAAAGATCGCGGTTGCGCGCTGAGAGCGTCGCGCGGCGCGGCGCCTCTGGCCGCTCCGCGGCCGTGCCGATGCCCCAATAATTGCGATAAATGTCGTCGAACAGATGCTTCATGGGATGCATGGCTCTTCTCCTCTTGATTTGAATTGAATCGATCCAATAGACCGACGCAAAAAATTCACGCCAGTCAGCTCCGCTTGCGCGCCACCAGGAAGCGCAGATCGCGAATCCACGGGCTTGTTCCGCCGCGGCGCTTGGACTTGTTGGCGACCGACCCGATGCTCCAGTCGTTGCGGTAGATGTCTTCGAACAGATAGTTAACAGGATGCATGGCGCACCTCCCATCTAGGTTTAATCCAGCAGGCAGATCTTAGTTGGATCGATTCAAAGATAGGCCTATGGAAGCCGCCGGTCAAGCAAAATTTGAATCGATCCAACGAAAGTGCTAGATGCAAATCGGGAACGTGCTAAATGCATGTCAGGAGGCACGCGCAAATGGCGTCACTCACCGCAGGCAATCGACGACCCGTCCGGCTGGCCGACATCGCCAAGGCCGCCGGTGTTTCGCACGGCACTGCCTCCAATGTTTTCAGCCGCCCCGAGATCGTGCGCGAAGAGGTCCGCGAACGCGTTCGCGCGACAGCCGAGGCGATGGGCTATGCCGGCCCCGACCCCAAGGGCCGCCTGCTGCGGGCCGGCAAGGTCAACGCCATTGGCGTGGCCACCGCGGAGCCCCTCTCCTATTTCTTCGAGGATCCCTTCGCGCGCGTGATGATGGCGGGTATCTCGCAGGCCTGCGATGCGACCGGGGCCGGGATCTCATTGGTCTCGGCGGCCAACACCGAACAGCTTGCCTGGAATATCCAGAGCGCCCTTGTCGACGGCTTCATCGTCTTCTGTATCGAAGGCGGCTCGCGCCTTGTCGAATTGGCGCGTGAGCGCAAACTGCCCTTCGTGGCGCTGGACCTGGATTCGGAGGATGGATCCGTCGCGGCGATCGGCGTCGACAACATCGCCGGCGCCAGCCTGGCGGCGCGCCATCTGACGGAACTCGGGCATCGCCGCTTTGCCGTGCTGGCGCTGCCTTTCGCCGACGGCAGGACAGGCATCATTTCGCCCGAAGAGCTTCGCGCCGCGGCCTATGCGGGGACACGCGATCGCCTCACCGGCTACTTCCGGGAGCTTTCGCGGGTTGGCATCGATACATCCAAAGTGCCCGTCTACGAAACCGCCAACGATGCCGCCACCACAAAGGCGGGGCTGGAAACGATCTTTGCTTCCGGCGAACCACCCACGGCCATCCTGGCGATGTCGGACAGGATGGCCTTGGCAACGCTTGAATGGCTGAGCGCGCGCGGGCTGAATGTCCCCGATGATGTTTCGGTCATCGGTTTCGACGGCGTTCCCGAAGCAGAGTTGTCCGAGCCACCGTTGACCACGGTCGCACAGCCGATCGCCGAGATGGGCCGGCTTGCCGTCAAGGCAATCCTGGAAAGCGACGGCAAGGTCAGCCGGCAGTTGCTGCCGGTCGAACTGATCGTGCGCGCCTCCTCGGCTCCACCGCGCCGCTGAAACCGGGCTCGCTGACCCTCAGTGGTTGGCTCTAGCCACGGCCGAGATACCGAAAGACGGCTGGACGGGCTTGGCTTCCTTTTGCGTCGTCCTGGCTTTCCCCGAACCGCCGATGGTCGACAACCATTCGAGATAGAAAGCGAGCGCGAACTGCATGGCAATGCCGGCGGCGAGCAACAGGCTGTCATAGGCGAGGCCGCCGGGATTGATCAGCTTCATCACCTGGGCAACCATGGCGATCAGCGTGCCGGCGATGAACACCGGAAGCGAACGCTTGCCGAGTATCGCCAGCGGATGGTCGGGGCCGGTGCGGAACAGGTTCGAGACCGCAGGCAGTGCCACCACCAGATAGCTGACCGCCAGGATGTGCAGCAGCCGCGGGAGCGACAGGAATGTCTTGTCGAAGCCGGTCAGCACCACCGGCAGGTCGAACCAGGTCACCTGGCCCCAAAGCGGACTATGCACCCATGCCAACGCGGCCAGCACATAGGCCGCGGCGGCACCGATCAGCCAGCGGTTGGCTGGAATGACGCCGCCGCGCCTGACATGCAGCATGGCGGCAAGGCCGATGTTGAACAGGAACTGCCAGGACAGCGGATTGAGGAACCACAGGCCGGGCTCGGGATAGTTCGGCGGGGCGATCTGCCAGATGCCGGCTACAAGCCACAGCAGGCCGGACACGGTCAGCGCTGCAAGCGGCCTGTAGCTGATGAACAGCAAGAAGGCCGGCGCCAGCAAAAGCAGCACCGCGTAGACCGGCAGGATGTTGTTGTAGCCGAGTTGGTGGCCGAGCGTGACGATGCCGACCAGCACCTCGGGCGTGTCCTTCATCAGCGGTTCGATGTTGATCAGCTTCAGCAGTTCCGGCCGCCGGCCGAACACCGCCGCGGCACAGAACAATGCCATTACCGCCATCGTGGTGACGATATGGGCGATATAGAGCACGCCTGCCCGCCGCCACATTTTCAGCGTCGCGAGCAGCCGGCCTCCCGGGCGGAACTTCGTGCCATAGGCAAGCGCGACCGAAATGCCCGATATCAGCACGAAAGCCTCGGCCGCATCCGAAAAGCCGAAATTCTTGTAGGTCAGGGTGTCGAAAGCCGTGCCCGGCACATGGTCGACGAAGATCGTCAGCAGCGCGAGCGCACGCAGCACATCGATGCGCGTATCGCGCTCGGTTGGAACTGGGGTGGTCATCGACAAAAGGCCTCAAAGCTGGTTGTTCATGCCCAGCAATGCGACCCCCGGCGCACCGCTTCGATTCCTCCGCGATGGAGTATATCGGCGCAGAAACGGACTGAAATGCGCCCGGTTCAATCAACTTTCGCGGAGCATGAAAATATTGCGTTTTGAAGCCGGCAAATTGAGTGAAACGAAATGTAATCAAAAGGATACGGCATGAGCGATACAAGCGTCGAAAACAGCCTGCCGCGGCTGGATCTGGCCTTTCCCTATCGCTTCTTCGGATCCGGCGGGGCCAGCGACGAATGCCTGTTCCTGCTGCATGGATCAGGTGTCGACGAGACGACCCTGGTGCCGCTGGCGAGGCAGATCGCACCGCATGCCTGCCTGGTCGCCGTGCGTGGCCGCATCGTCCAGGAGGACGGCTTCCGCTGGTTCGAGCGGATCACGCCGACCAGCTTCGAGCAGGCCAGCATCCGCCGCGAGACGGCCGCTTTCGCACGCTTCATGGCCGAGGCCATGAAGCGGCACCGGATCGATCCGAAGCGCGCGGCTTTCCTCGGCTATTCCAACGGCGCCAATCTGGTTTCCAGCCTGATGCTGCTCCATCCCGGCCTTGTCGGACGGGCGGCACTGCTGCGGCCGATGCCGGTGCTGGACGAGACGCCGGCAACCGATCTGACCGGCATCAAGGCGCTGATTGTCGCCGGCGCCGCCGACCTGACCTACGGACCCTTCGCGCCGGCCCTGGTAACGCTGCTCAGCCAGCGCGGCGCCGAGGTCGACGCGCGTATCGTCGCTTCGGGCCATGAAATCGGCGACCCCGATGCCACGATCGTGCGGCAATGGCTTGCCCCGCCCGCTCCTGCCGCCTGACGGGCAAGACGCGGATCGCCGCGCTCAGCCTCCTTCAGCGATGCCGGCCTGCGCCCCGGCAATCAGCAAGTCGAGGCCGCTTTCGAACAGCGCCTCGTGACCGCCCGCACGATAATCGGCCAGGGCCTGGCTGAGCAGCGGGTAACCGCTTGCCTTGGCATCGAGCGCCGCACCTCGACCCGGGCCGGCCGGATATTCTGCCTGTTCCTCGAGGACGCAGCCCACCGTGTAGCGCCCGACGATCATCAGCAACCGCATGGCCATGACGGAAGGCATGCCGGCCTCGCGCAGAAAAGTGAGCAACCGTTCGACATGTTCGAGATCGCCCGGATCGGCCTCGGTACCGGCATGGACGCGCGCACCGTCGCGATAGGCCATCAAGGCGCCGCGGAAGCTGCGGGCGTTGTTGCGTACGAATTCCTGCCAGCTCTCGCCCGGCAGCGGTACCTGATGTCCATGGCCGCGCCGCAGGATCTCCTCGTTCATTGCGTCGAGCAGGGCGCGCTTGGTCCTGAAATGCCAGTAGAGTGCCGGCTGCTGGACCTTGAGCCGCTGCGCCAGCAGCCGGGTCGAGAGCGCATCGATGCCGACGTCGTTCAACAGCTCGAGCGCCTGCGCGACGATCAGCGCCTTGTCCAGCTTCATATGCACCTCGCTTGCCCAGCCAATTTATCGGTGATAAACGCCACCTTATCACCGATAAATTTTAGGAAAGAAGCATCTCGATAAAAAGGGCCTATCTTGTCGTGCTGACGGCAATGGCGCTGGACGCGGCCGGCATCGGGCTGATCATGCCGGTGCTGCCGGGGCTGTTGCGCGAGGTTGGCCATGTCGAGGACATTGGCTGGATTTTCGGCGCGTTCCTCGCCGCCTATGCCGCGATGCAGGTGCTGTTTTCGCCCCTGCTCGGCGCGTTGTCCGACCGCTACGGCCGCCGGCCGGTGCTGCTTCTGTCGCTTGCCGGGTCGATGCTCGATTATCTGTTCATGACCTTCGCGCCGTCGCTGCCGCTGCTGTTCGTCGGCCGACTGATCGCCGGCATAACGGGCGCCAGCATGGCGGTGGCCTCCGCCTATATGGTCGACATCAGCAGCGAAGAGCGGCGCGCCCGCGCCTTCGGCCATCTGAGCGCCGCTTTTGGCGTCGGGTTCATCGCCGGTCCGGCGCTCGGCGGCCTGCTCGGCGATGTATGGCTGCGCGCGCCGTTCCTGGCGGCGGCAGGGTTCACCGGCATCAATCTGGCGCTGGCCTTCCTTCTGCTGCCGGAGCCGGAGCGGGTCGGCGGCACAGGCGAGCCGCTGTCGTTCAACCCGCTGGCGCCGCTGCGTTGGGCCCTGACTTTTCCGGCCCTCCTGCCGCTGCTCGGCGCCTTTACCGTGCTCGGCCTTGTCGGCGAAGTCGGCGGCACGGTCTGGGTTCTCTACGTACAGGACAAGTTCGGCTGGAGCCTTTTCACCGTGGGCATATCGCTGGCATTGTTCGGCCTCTTCCATGCCGGCGCCCAGGGTTTCGTCGCCGGACCGATCGCCGAGCGCTGGGGCGAAAGGCGAGCGCTCATGGTCGCCATCCTTGCCGACAGCACGGCCTATGTATCGATCGCGCTGGCCTGGCGAGGCTGGATGGCGTTCGCGCTGTTGCCGCTTTTCTGTCTCGGCGGCATCGGAGCCCCGGCGCTGCAATCGTTGCTGACGTCACGTGTCGCGGCAAATCACCAGGGGCGATTGCAAGGTGTGCTCACCAGCATGACGAGCCTGGTCTCGGTGTTCGGACCACTCGTGATCGCCATGCTCTATTTTCGCACTCGAATGGTCTTCCCAGGCATGGTGTGGGTCGCGGGCGCGACCCTCTATGTCCTCTGCCTGCCCCTGCTGCTCGCAACCGGATCGCCCACGGCCAAACGGGAGGCGGCGGAGTGAGGATAATAGTGGCTGGCGACAGGGTTATCCCTGCCCCATCCTGTTCCAGGCGTCCAGCCCGGCGATCTTATAGGCCTCGGCCAGCGTGGGATAGTTGAATGTATTATTGACAAAGAAGTCGACCGTGCCACCCAGATTGATCACCGCCTGGCCGATGTGAATCAGTTCGGTGGCGCCCTCGCCGACGATATGCGCGCCGAGCAAGCGGCGTGTCTCGATCGAGAACAGAAGCTTCAGGAAGCCGGTGTTGACGCCCATGATGTGGCCCCGCGAGGTCTCGCGGAAACGGGCCACGCCAACCTCGTAGGCGGCGCCGCTCTCGCGCACCTGTTCCTCGGATTGGCCGACGGTGGAGATCTCGGGCACCGCGTAAATGCCATAAGGAAAGGTTTCCGGCGGCGGCGGCAAGGTCACGCCGAAAGCATGGCACGCGGCTACCCGGCCCTGCTCCATCGAGGTGGAGGCCAGGCTCGGAAAGCCGATCACGTCGCCGGCGGCGTAAATGTTGGGCACGCTGGTCTGGAAGGTGTGCGGATCGACCTTGATGCGTCCCCTGGAGTCAGCCTCGATGCCGACCGCATCGAGGCCGAGGCTACCGACATTGCCGGTGCGGCCCGCGGCGTAGAGCACGATCTCGGAACGTATGGTGCGCCCGTCGGCCAGCGTGACCTCTGCATGGTCGGGCCTGGAGGCAATCTCCTTCACGGCGCTTCCCAGCCGGATGGTCATGCCGCGGTCGCGCATCTGGTGGATGAAGTCGTCGACGATCTCGCGGTCGACGAAATCGAGGATCGTGTTGCGCGGCTCGACCAGCGTCACCGGCACGTCGAGTGCCGAAAAGATCGTCGCGTATTCGACGCCGATGACCCCGGCGCCGATGACCGTCAGCGTGCGCGGCAAGCGGTCGAGCTCGAGCATTTCGTCACTGTCGAACACGCGGCTCTTGTCGAACGGCACGTCGCCCGGCCGGTGCGGCCTGGTGCCGACGGCGATCAGCGCATTGGCGAAGCCGACCTCGCTGTAGTCGCCATTGTCCGATGTCAGGCTGACCCTGTTGGGCCCGAGAAATTTCACCGCGGCGCGGGAGCTCTTGACCGTGTTGCGCATGAACTGGTGCTGCAGCACCTCGACCTCGTGGTCGAGCGTCTTGTGCAGGCGCTCGACCAAGTCTCCGACCGAGATGTCCTGCTTAACCCGATAGCCGCGCCCATAGAAGCCGCGCTCACGCCAGCCCGAGAGATTGAGCACGGTTTCGCGCAGCGTCTTCGACGGAATGGTGCCCGTGTGCACGGAAACGCCGCCCAGGCGCCGCCCCCTGTCGACGACCAGTACCGATTTGCCGAGTTTGGCCGATTGTACAGCGGCACGACGGCCGGAAGGGCCGCTGCCAATGACCAGCATGTCGTAATCCATCCTGCCCGTCCCTGCCCCTTGGCGCTTTTGGTGCGCCGCAACAAGCTAACGCCATGTCAGGCGCGAATTCAACCGGCCCGCCGGCCGCTTCCCCCGCCTTGCGCACCGGGAAAGGCTCGATCTTGATTCCGCCATCAGCCTTTACCATTTTCCCAGCAGGTGGGGCGCAGGCTAAGCAGGCCCCTGTTACGAGGAAATGACATGAACGCTCGCGTTCTCGACGGTGAAATCATCAATACCAGGCTCGACGACGTGAGGGCCTATGAAGGGGTACGCACGCGGCGTGTCCTGGCGGTCATGATCGACTATGTCATTGTCGCGCTGCTCACCATCCCTGTCGCCATCCTGGTGTTCTTCCTCGGGCTTTTGACCCTCGGCCTTGGCTGGATGCTGTTTGGCGTCCTGGTCCCGGCCGTCGCGATTCTCTACATCTGGAACACGCTTGGCAGCGCCGACCAGGCGACCACGGGCATGAAGATGATGGGCATCCGGCTCGATCGGCTCGACGGCAGGCCGATCGACGGGCTCACGGCAGTGGTCCATTCGGTGCTGTTCTGGGCCGGCAACGTCATCCTGTCGCCGCTGGTGCTGCTGGTGACGCTGTTTTCCGATCGCAAGCGCACGCTGCACGACCTGCTGCTCGGCACGGTGGTCAGCCGCACCGGCCGCTGAGGCGCATTTTCGCAAGCATCGCCGCGGCGTCGGCACAAATGTGAAGGCGTCCGCATGGCCACGCCTTCACAATCCTGTTGAATTTTTCGCTTTCCGCGCCAAAGGTAGAGCGATTCGAAGGAGTGTTTCCGAGACTCGATGACGCAGCACCCGACCCAGTCGCCGCAGTTCTTCCTGACCGCGCCGTCGCCGTGCCCCTATCTCGACGGCCAGTTCGAGCGCAAGGTGTTCACGCATCTGGTCGGCGACAAGGCGTCAGAGATGAATGATCTCCTGACCCAAGGCGGGTTCCGCCGCTCCCAGAACATCGCCTACAGGCCGGCCTGCGAAACCTGCCGCGCCTGCGTCTCCGTGCGCATCCTGGCGCAGGAATTCGTCGCCAGCCGCAACATGAAGCGCGTGCTGCAGCACAATTCCGATCTCGTCGGCGCCATGCACAATGCCGAGCCCTCGACCGAACAATATTCGCTGTTCCGCAGCTATCTCGATGCCCGCCACCGCCGCGGCGGCATGTCGGACATGACGGTTCTGGACTACGCCATGATGGTCGAGGACACCCATGTCGACACCAAGGTCATCGAATATCGCCGGCGCGGGCCCGATACTTTCATCACCGGCAAGGGACAGGGCGAGCTGATCGCGGTGGCGCTCACCGACAAGATGGCCGACGGCCTGTCGATGGTGTATTCCTACTTCAATCCCGACTTCGAGGAGCGGTCTCTCGGCACGTTCATGATCCTCGATCACATCGCTCGCGCCAGGGCGATGGGGCTGCCCCATGTCTACCTGGGATACTGGGTCAACGGCTCGCGCAAGATGAATTATAAGATGCGCTTCATGCCGCAGGAGCATCTCGGCCCGAAGGGCTGGGAGCGCTACACCAACGAAGCGGTCTCACGCTGAGTTTTTCCAAGATCCACGTTTAACTGTTTCAACGCAGGGGATGCTGGTCTTTCAGCCGCTTGGCGGGAGAGTGCGTCATTGCGCCGATCGGCTGTCCCATCTGTATTTCATTACGAAAGTTTGCAAATGACGTCCCACAGCGACCACCAGAAGGGCCTTCTGATAACCGCCATTGGCGGCCTAACGCTGACCCTCGACATTCCGCTGATCCGCCTCGCCGATGGCGGCGCATGGACGATCCTGCTCTTGCGCGGGGCCGCCACCTTCATCGCCGCAATGATCACATGGGCTGTCTGGCGGGCGCTGAGCCGAAACGCGCCCGAGCTCATTCCAGGCTGGTCGGGACTTGCGGCCGCGATATGCTACGGGCTGACCTCGATCACGTTCGTCACCGCCGTCTTCTACACCTCGACCGCCGACCTGGTGTTCATCCTGGCCTTCAACACGGTGTTCGCTGCGCTCTTGTCCTGGTTGTTTCTCCAGGAAAAGCCGCGGGCGGTGACGCTCGCGGCGATGCAGGTCATGATCCTCGGCGTGCTGGTAATCGTCGGCGGATCTGTCGGCACCGGACACCTGTTCGGCAATTTCATGGCGCTGTGTTCGGCCTTCTTCATTTCCGTGGCCATCACCATTTCGCGGGCCAGCGGCAAGGACATGGGCTTCACGGCGCTCGTCGGGGTGGTTCCGTCGCTCGTGCTGGCGGCCTTCATGGTGTCAGGTGAAGGCATCCATGTGAGCGCGCCCTGGTGGATCATCTTTAATGGCGCCGTGATCATGCCGATTTCGTTCTTCTGCCTGGCGGCCGGCCCCAAATACATCTCCGGACCGGAAGTGGCGATGTTCTACCTTCTGGAGACCGTGCTGGCACCGGTGTGGGTATGGCTGATCTTTTCCGAAACGCCGTCACGCAACAGCCTGATCGGCGGCGCGATCCTGATCGTCACATTGGTGGTCCATTCGGTGTGGCAGTTGCATGACGGACGCAGGCGCCGCGCCGCACTTGCGGTGCGTCATCCGGCCTGAATCTTCTTCGCCTCGCCGTCGATCTCGATCAGCGACGGCGAGCCTTCCTGTTCAGGGGAAGCAGGCATCTCGTCCATCATTTCCACCTCGCGCAGCCATTCGCGCCAGATCGCCACCAGCAGTGCCATCAGCACCGGGCCGATGAACAGGCCGAGAAAGCCCATCGTCTTGACGCCGCCGATCAGGCCGAAAAAGGTCGGCAGGAAGGGCAGTTTTATCGGCCCGCCGACGAGCTTCGGTCGCAAGGTCTTGTCGACGATGAACAGTTCGACCGTCCCCCAGATGAACAAAGCCAGGCCGGCCACCGGTGAGCCGCTGGCAGCGAGATAGATCGAAACCAGCGTGAAGGACAGCGGTGCCCCGCCGGGAATCAGCGCCATGACCCCGGTGAGCGCGCCAAGCGTCACGGGCGACGGCACGCCGGCCAGCCAGTAGGCGATGCCGAGCACCAATCCCTCGCCGATGGCGATGACGGTCATGCCGGTCACGGTCGAGGAAATGGTCGCCGGCACGACCCGCGAGATGCGCTCCCACCTCGTCGGCAGGATGCGCTCGCCCAGGCGATCGACCTGGCCCGCGAAATGCTCGCCGTCGCGATAGGCGAAGAACAGCGCGATCATCATGAACAAAAGCGTCAAAAGCAGGCCGAAGGCGCTGCCGCCAGCGGCAAGGACGCCGCGATAGATGCTGCCGATATTGGCGCCGCTGACCAGTTGGATCAGTTCGCCGATGCCGCCGGGATGGCCGAGATTGGTCGTCCATTGCTGGTTCAGCCATTCTCCTATGATAGGCAGCGTGGCGATCCAGTGCGGTGTCGGGGCGCCGTGCCGGTTGGTCTCGATCGCCCAGCCGACCCATTCGCGCACCTCGTTGATGGCGTAGGTGCCCGCGAGCGCGATCGGTATGACCAGGAAGGCAAGGATGAACAATATGGCGAAGGTGGCGGCGATGGTGCGGTTGCCGCCGACACCGGCCAAAAGCCGCCGGTAAAGCGGCCAGCTTGCGAAGGCGATGACCAGCGCGGCCAGCACCGGGAACAGGAAGCCGTGGAAGAAATAGACGCCGGCGGCAACGATCAGCACCAGCAGCCAGCGCGCCGCCGAGAGCGGTGGGATGACGGCGGCTCTGAGCGGCGTCGACAGACCGAACAGGCGCTGCCCCGGTTTCTGGATTTTCGCTTCCTTCAAACGCTCGTCTCTCCCCGGCCATCCCGCAGCTTATGCTCTGATATAGTGCAGCAATCGTGACGATAGTTCAAAAGGTGATGGTGAAGCTGCGGATCTCCCCCCTCGAGGGGGAGATGGCCGGCAGGCCAGAGGGGGTAGCCGCGCGTAAGGCGCTAGCATTCTTTGTTCAAAGCGATGAGGTTGCGTCCAGTCGAACCGACCCCCTCTGTCGCCTTCGGCGGCATCTCCCCCTCGAGGGGGGAGATTACCCAAATTTCCCGGTCCTCGGGAAACCCTTCGGCACCATGCGGCCAGCCGACGCGCGGGCGCCGATCCATTCGGCCAATTCCTCGCGCGACCTTATAAAGGTGCGGTCGGCCGAATCCTGCCAGGAAAGGCCGGTCTCCAGCGTAAACGGCTTGAGATCGAGAAGCCCGCCATCCTTGTATTTCTGCAGCCGCACGCCCTTGCCGCGGCTCATTTCCGGAATGTCGGACAGCGGAAACACCAGCATCTTTCGGTTCTCGCCGACGATAGCCAGATGATCGCCGCCGACCGGCACGCAGCGCTTGGCTTCGTCGGGCGCCTTGACGTTCATCACCTGCTTGCCCTTGCGGGTGTTGGCGACGACCTCTTCCTCCGGCACGATGAAACCGTTGGCGTCATGCGAGACCAGCAGCAGCTTGCGCTTCGGATCGTGGACGAAGGCGGTGACGATGTCCTGGTCATTGTCCATGTCGACGATGATGCGGATCGGCTCGCCATGGCCGCGCCCGCCTGGCAGCCGATCGGCGCCGATCGTGTAGAATTTGCCGCCGGTGGTGAACACCAGGATCTTGTCGGTCGTCTGCGCATGGAAGGCGAGTTTAAGGCTGTCGCCTTCCTTGAACGCAAGCTGCGAATGATCGGTCAGATGACCCTTCATCGCCCGCAGCCAGCCCTTTTCCGAAACCACCACGGTGACCGGCTCGCGCTCGATCATAGCATGTGCGATGTCAGTCAGGTCATGCTCGGGCGCGTCGGCGAACTGGGTGCGGCGCTTACCGAGCTCGGTCTCGGGGCCGAATTTGTCCCGCAGGCTCGCAACCTCCCACTTGATCGTCCCCCATTGCTTGGCTTCGGACGCAAGCAGCGCCTCGATCTGCTTCTTTTCGGCAGTGAGGCCGTCGAATTCCTTGCGGATCTCGAATTCTTCCAGCTTGCGCAGGGCGCGCAGGCGCATGTTGAGAATGGCTTCGGCCTGGGTGTCGGTGAGCGACCAGCGGGCCATCATGACCTGCTTGGGCTCATCCTCCTCGCGGATGATCTTGATCACCTCGTCGATATTGAGATAGGCGATCAGGTAGCCGGCAAGGATCTCCAGCCGTCTTTCGATCTCGCCGAGGCGATGTTTCGAGCGGCGGATCAGCACGTCGCGGCGATGCTCGAGCCATTCCTGCAGCACGCCCTTCAGCGACAGGACATTGGGCACCTTGCCGCGCGACAGCACGTTCATGTTGAGCGGGAAACGGCTTTCAAGCTCGGTGAGCTTGAACAGCGATTCCATCAGGATGCCGGGATCGACGGAACGGCTCTTGGGCACCAGCACGACGCGGATGTCCTCGGCGCTCTCGTCCCTGATGTCCTCGAGCAGCGGCAATTTGCGCGCCATCAGGAGCTCGGCGATCTTCTCGATCAGCCGCGCCTTCTGCACGCCATAGGGGATTTCGGTGACGACGATGCTCCAGGTGCCCCTGCCCTGGTCTTCCTGGCTCCATTTTGCCCGCACGCGAAAGCCGCCACGGCCGATTTCATAGGATTCGAGGATGGAGGCTCGGCTATCGACGATGATGCCGCCGGTCGGGAAATCCGGGCCCTGGACGAAATCCATCAGCTTGGCCACCGGCGCGTCCCGATGCTCGATCAGGTGAAGGGCGGCGTCGCAAAGTTCGGCCGCGTTGTGCGGCGGGATCGATGTCGCCATGCCGACAGCGATGCCGGACGAGCCATTGGCCAGCAGATTGGGGAAGGCGCCCGGGAGCACCACCGGCTCCTCGTCCTCCTCATTGTAGGTCGGCCGGTAGTCGACGGCATCCTCGGTGATGCCCGCGAGCAGCTCGGTCGCCACATCGGTCATGCGCGCTTCGGTGTAGCGCATGGCGGCGGCGTTATCGCCGTCAATGTTGCCGAAATTGCCCTGGCCGTCGACCAAGGGGTAGCGCATCGAGAAATCCTGCGCCAGCCGCACCAGCGCATCGTAGATCGACTGGTCGCCATGCGGGTGGAACTTGCCCATCACCTCGCCGACGATACGAGCGCATTTGGCGAAGCCTTGGTCGGGGTTGAGGCGCAGCAGGCGCATGGCGTGCATGATGCGGCGATGGACGGGCTTCAGCCCGTCGCGGACATCGGGCAGCGCCCGGTGCATGATGGTCGACAGCGCATAGGCAAGATAGCGCTCTTCGAGCGCCTTCTTCAGATCGACCGGTTCGATGTGATCGCCGCCACCATTGTCAGGCGGCAAAAGCCTTTTTCCCATGGGCTGGAACTAGCCGAGCGGGTGATTCGCGGCAAGAGGGCAAGCCTTGAAGTGGGTGCATGCCCTGCCCTGCAACACGAAGCCGCAGGCAAGCCCGCCAGCCAACATCAATCCGTTACATGCCGTCTCTATTGCGAAGCGCGACGACGCCGGGCGGCCCGGTCTCCAGCATGTTCGGATCGAGTTTGCCTTTCGCCGCGATTTTTGACCATTGTGGCGGGATGCGCCTTTTTCCCGTCCAGTTCGTCACTGAAGGGTGATGGCGCCAAAAATTGAAAAATAATTTTCAGGACACTCGCAGGGGCATTCGCGATGACAATCAAACGCTCGACTCTCAGGAAATTCGCCTTTTCGACCTTCTTGCTCACACTGCCGCTGAACGCGGCGCTCGCCCAGGACACCGCGGTCGCCGACCGGCTGAAGGCGGCACTTGCCGCGCAGGGCGTCAACATCTCCTGGACCGGCGTGACCGGCGACAACGCCAGCATGGTGTTGCAGGGCGTATCCATCAAACCGGGCGCGGAAAAAGAAGCCCTTGCGATCGGCGACGTCAAACTCGAAGGCGTGACCGAAGCCAATGGCGGCTATGATATCGCAACCGTGTCGACCTCGGCATTCGAACATAGCACGGACGGCGTCACCCTCAATTTAAGCCCCCTCGTCATCCACGACATGATGGTTCCGGCCAGCGGCGCCAGCGGCCCGCTGGGCTCGCTGATGATGTACAAGTCCGCCGAACTCTCGAACATGAGGGTCAAGATCGCCGACAAGACCGCTTTCTCGATGGACGGGCTTGCCATCGAAATCACGCCGCCGGCCGACGGCCAAGCGATGAAATTCACCGGCACCACCGAGAAGTTCAATGCCGACCTGACGCTGGTCGAGGATCCCAAGTCGAAGGAAGTCATCAACGCACTCGGCTACCAGAACATTGCGGGCAATTTCGAGATGGCCGGCACCTGGCAGCCCACTGACGGCAAGATGGAGCTGTCGAAATACAACATTTCGGTCGAGAATGCCGGCACGCTCGGCATGACCTTCGATCTCGGCGGCTACACGCTCGACTTCATCAAGTCGCTGCAGGAAATGCAGAAGAAGATGGCCGCGCAGCCCGAAGGGGCCGACAACTCGGCGCAAGGCATGGCCATGCTCGGCCTGTTGCAGCAGCTTTCCTTCAACAGCGCCTCGATCCGTTTCGACGACGATTCGCTGACGGGCAAGGTGCTGGACTATGTCGGCAAGCAGCAAGGCATGTCGGGCAAGGATATCGCCAACCAGGCCAAGGCGATCGTGCCGTTCGGCATGGCGCAGCTCAACAATCCCGAGCTGACGGCGCAGGTAACGGCGGCGGTCGGCAAATATCTCGACGATCCGAAGAGCCTCGAAATCTCGGCTAAGCCGCCAGCGTCGGTGCCGTTCGCACTGATCATGGCGGGCGCCATGTCCAATCCGACCGACCTGCCGAAGACGCTCGGCGTCACCGTCAAGGCCAACGAAGACTGATCGAAGCGACCTCGACTTGCTTCAAGATACGAAAAGCCCGGCAGCGATGCCGGGCTTTTGTCTGCGATTCTCAATCGAACGAGTCACTTCGGAGGCTTCTTTAAAGCGCCGTCCGAAGCGCCATCATGCCTCTTTCTTGATCGGTGCGACACGCAGCGACAAGTCGCGAAGCTGCTGCGGCGTGGCTTCCGACGGCGCATTCATCAACAGGTCGTAAGCCTGCTGGTTCATCGGGAACATGGTGATCTCGCGCAGGTTCTTGGCGCCCACCAGCAACATCACGACGCGGTCGATACCGAATGCCGCTCCGCCGTGCGGCGGGGCGCCGTACTGAAACGCACGGTAAAGGCCGCCAAAGCGCTCCTCGACGGTCTGGCGATCCAGTCCGACCATCTCGAAGGCCCTGACCATGGTTTCGGGCAAATGGTTGCGGATGCCGCCCGAGGCAATCTCGAAGCCGTTGCACACGGCGTCGTACTGGAATGCCTTGATGCCGAGCGGCTCCTGGTTGTTGAGGGCGTCGATGCCGCCCTGCGGCATCGAAAACGGATTGTGGGCGAAATCGATCTTCTTCTCGTCCTCGTTCCACTCGAAGAACGGAAAGTCGACGATCCAGCACAGCTCGAAACGGTCGCGGTCGACCAGGTTCAGTTCCTCGCCGGCGCGGGTGCGCGCAGCACCCGCGAAGGAGACGAATTTCTTGGGATCGCCGGCGACGAAGAAGGCGGCATCGCCATCGGCAAGGCCCAGCTGAAGGCGGATCGCCTCGGTGCGCTCCTCGCCGATGTTCTTGGCAAGCGGACCCGCGCCTTCGAGTTTCTCGCCTTCCTTGCGCCAGAAGATGTAGCCCAATCCGGGCTGCCCCTCGCCTTGCGCCCAGCTGTTCATGCGGTCGCAGAAGGCACGGCTGCCCCCGGTCTTGGCCGGAATGGCCCAGACCTCGGCCTTGGGATCGTTGGCCAGGATGTTGGCGAAGACCTTGAAGCCGGAATCACGAAAATGGTCGGAGACCGCCTGCATCTCGATCGGGTTGCGCAGATCCGGCTTGTCGGTACCGTATTTGCGCATCGCAACATCATAGGGAATGCGCGGCCAGTCCTTCGTGACGGGCTTGCCGTTGGCAAAGGCCTCGAAGACCGATGTCATCACCGGCGCCATGGTGGAAAGCACGTCATCCTGCTCGACAAAGCTCATTTCGAGGTCGAGCTGGTAGAATTCGCCGGGCAGGCGGTCGGCGCGCGGATCCTCGTCGCGGAAGCAGGGCGCGATCTGGAAATAACGATCGAAACCCGAGACCATGATCAGCTGCTTGTATTGCTGCGGCGCCTGCGGCAGCGCATAGAAAGTGCCGGGGTGAATGCGCGACGGCACCAGGAAGTCGCGCGCGCCTTCGGGCGACGATGCGGTGAGGATCGGCGTCGAGAATTCGGTGAAGCCGACCTCGCCCATGCGCTTGCGCATCTCGGCGATGATCTTCGTGCGCGCCACGATGTTCCTGTGCAGCGTCTCGCGGCGCAGGTCGAGGAAGCGGTATTTCAGCCTGATGTCCTCGGGATAGTCCGGCTCGCCGAAGACCGGCAGCGGCAATTCCTTGGCCGCCGAAAGCACTTCGATCTCGCGCGCGAAAATCTCGATCTCGCCGGTCGGCAGGTTGGCATTGGTGGTTTCAGGCAGGCGCGCCTTGACCTCGCCGTCGACGCGGATCACCCATTCGCCGCGCACTGTTTCGGCGATCTTGAAGGCCGGCGAATCGGGATCGGCGACGATTTGGGTCAGGCCATAGTGGTCGCGCAGGTCGATGAACAGCAGGCCGCCATGGTCGCGCACGCGATGCACCCAGCCCGACAGGCGAACGGAAGCGCCGACGTCGCTCTTTCTCAACTGGGCACAGGTATGGCTGCGGTAACGGTGCATTGTCATGGGCAAAAGTCCGGGATGTTGGGTTGCCGGCCGAAGCATCGCGGCCCGGCCTGAAAAATTTGCGCGAAAAGCGCATGGGAGGCCCGGTTTGTCAAGGCGAGTGGGCGGAGGGCCAGGGCAACGAACCCGGGTTGACGGGTTCTTTCGGAGCATTCGCCGGCGCGCAGGTCGCCCTATGAACCAAGGCTTGACAGCCGCAGGCGATGCGCGAGGTGATCGACGACCAATACGGCGCTTGCGGAAGACGTTGTGGCCCGATGAAGGCGGATCTCCGCCCCGGGCAGCGGCGGCACATAAGGGCCAGGATGGACATCGCGCAGGCCGGGCGCGAGCATGCTGCCCTTGACCACGGTAACCGCAAGGCCCTGCTCGACGATCGCCTCCGTCGCGGCAAGGCTCGGGCTGACATAGGCCAGTCGCCACGGCCGGCCCGCTCTGTCGAGCGCGTCAATCGCCCATGCGCGAAACAAGCAATCGGGGTCCGACAACGCGACGGGCAGCGGATCGAGTTCTTCGACAGAGTGGGTCCTCGCCGCCGCCCATATCGCTCTTTCGCGGCGTATCAGATCGCCCTCGGCCACACCTTCCGGATGCATGGCGATGACCGCGTCAAATGATGAGCCGAGCCGTTTCAGCAGCCGCGCCGTGAGGCCGATCTCCATTTCGACCTGCATGAGCGGAAATCGCACGGCGATATCGGCGAGGAGGCGTGGCAGGATCTTGGTGCCGTAGTCCTCCATGACGCCTATCCGGATGCGTCCCGCTACCCGTTGGTTGGAGACACGGGCAATCGCCTGCTCGTTAAGTGCAAGAATGCGGCGTGCGTCGATCAGAAACCCCTCGCCGGCGGCCGTAAGCTCGACATGGGCCGTCGATCGACGGAACAGCGAAATGTCGAGGCGCTCTTCAAGGCGCTTCACCTGCAAGCTGACGGTGGCTTGCGTTCGATTGAGCTGCTCGGCGGCTCGCGTGAAAGAGAGCCGCTCGGCAACGACGACGAAAGTCCGCAACAATTCCGGATCGAGACTCCGACTGCTCATTGCGCAAGCTTATCAAGCTCATTGCATTTATTCGATTCCTTTTACCCGGTTTGCCCGATACCGCTGGACTCCGAACTGGCAGAGGGGAAGCGATGGAAACTGGAGGCGTGCTCGCGGCGATTCTCTCCAGCGCCTTTGGCGGCACCGCTGTCGGTGCAACGCGCTATCTCGCGCGTTCGCTGGATCCGCTCACCATCGGCGCGATCCGGTTCGGGGGTGGTTTTCTAGTGCTCGCCGCCGTAGCGCTTCTGCGGCGGGACAAGTGGCCTGCGAAAAGCGATTGGCCGGGCGCCGCCGCATTGGGCCTGCTGTTCTTCGGCCTATTCCCGGTGCTCTTCAACGGAGCCCTTGTCTACACGACGGCGGCGCGAGGAGCTCTGGCGCTTTCGACGCTGCCTGTGCTCACAATGCTCGCAGGCGCGGTTCTAGGGATCGAACCGCCGACGACGCGCAAGATCGTCGGCGTCCTGGTCGCGATGGCCGGAGTGGCTGTCGCGCTTGGCAGCAGCCTGACGACAGCTCCCCAGGGCGCCTGGCGCGGAGACCTCCTGATGATCGCGGCGGCATTCTGCATGGCGCTCTACAATGTCTGGTCGCGACCTTTTCTCACCCGCTGCGCGCCGACATCATTCGCCGCGTTTGGCATGGCCGTCGGCACGGCCTGCCTGTTGGCGCTGTCGACTTTGACTGGAGGCCTGACGCGACTTGCCGCGCTTGAGGCGTCGCAATGGGTTGCCAGCGGATACCTGGCCGTAATTTGCGGCGCCCTGATCTTCTTCCTCTGGGCGTTCGCGCTTGAACGTGCGCCGCCAACGCTGGTTGCCGTTTCAGTTGCCGTGAACCCCGTGACGGCATCGATCTTCGGCGCCGTCTTTCTCGGTGAGCAAATCAATGCAAACCTAATTGTCGGGCTCATCGCTGTCCTCGCGGGAATAGCCATCGCGTCGGGAGCAGCCGGGCGGTTCGCCGTGGGACGTCGAGGAGGCAGGCGCCGACTTCCTTGAACAGAAAGGCGGACACATCCTGTTGGCGCGGGGAATTGCCGCTGGTATTGACGGAAGCGATGGTTCAAGTAGGGATCACAGACATGTGATCGCCTCTTAATGTCCTCCATCCGTCCGCTGATCCCGCTCCTCATCGCCGCAGGCATCCTGCTCGGCGGCAATGGGCTGCAAAGCACGCTGATCGCGCTGCGCGGCGCGCAGGAAGGTTTTTCGGCTTCCGACATCGGCCTGATGGGCACGTTCTATTTCGCCGGCTTCCTGCTCGGCTGCCTGGCCGTCACCCGCATCCTGAAGGCGGTCGGCCATGTCAGGACCTTCTCGGCGCTGGCCGCGGCCGCCTCGGCCGGCACATTGCTCCTGGTTCTGGTCATCGACCCGGTGATGTGGTGCGCGGTGCGTTTTGCCGGCGGTTTCTGCTTCGCCGGCCTGTTCACGGTGATGGAGGCCTGGCTCAACTCCGGGGTCAGCAACAAGGACCGCGCCCGCGTGCTTGCCATCTACCGCATGGTCGACATCGGCTCGGTCACCGGCGCGCAGTTCCTCATCCCGATCTTCGGAGCAGGCGGCTTCGCCATATTCGCCATCATGTCGATGATGATCACGCTGTCGCTGGTGCCGGTATCGCTGGGCGATCGCTCCAACCCGACGCCGCCGGAAGACGTCAAGCTCGACCTGGCGCGGGTCTGGCGCATCTCGCCGCTCGGCTGTTTCGGCTGCATCGCCGTCGGCGTCACCAACAGCGCGTTCCGCACGCTGTCGCCGGTCTATGCCGAGCAGATCGGCATGTCTGTCGCCGATGTCGTAACCTTCGTCAGCGTCGGTATCTTCGGCGGCGCACTCATCCAATACCCGCTAGGCTATCTCTCCGATCGCTGGGACCGGCGCTCGGTGCTGCTGGCGACGACATGCTGCGCCATGCTGGCAGCGCTGGCGCTTGCGTTCGTGGCGGGAGCCGACCCGTTTCTCAACTTCCTCATCATTTTCATCTTCGGCTGTTTCGCCATGCCGCTCTACTCGCTGTCGGCGGCGCACTCCAACGACCGCGCCGGCGCGGGCGAGTTCGTTCTGATCAACGCCGCCTTGATGCTGTTTTATTCCTTCGGCGCCATTGGCGGCCCTTTCGCCGCATCGACGGCGATGCAGTATTTTGGCCCAAGCGCGCTGTTCGTGTTCAGCGCGCTGGTCTATGCAATCTTCATCGCCGTCATCCTCTATCGGATGCGGGCACGATCGGGCGTGCCGGCTGGCAAGCGCAGCCGCTTCACCGCGCTGTTGCGCACCTCGACGGTTTTCGCCCGGCTGGCGAGAAGAAACGGCGATCCGGACGGGCCGGACGGGCCGTGATGCGAGCGCCAACGCTTGACGAAAGCCTTCCCGGCTGAAATCTAGGAAGACCCTACTCCTGCCAAAAGCGATTTGATGCACGTCATCACCACCCAAAAAGAACTCGAGACCGTTCTCGCCGCTTTCGAAAAATCGGATTTCGTCACCGTCGACACCGAATTCATCCGGGAAACGACCTTCTGGCCGATCCTGTGCCTGATCCAGATGGCGGCGCCCGGAATAACGGCGCTGATCGATCCGCTGTCGCCAGACATCGACCTGAAGCCGTTTTTCAGGCTGATGGCCAATGAATCTGTCGTCAAAGTCTTCCATGCCGCGCGGCAGGACATCGAAATCATCGTCCATCTGGGCGATCTCGTTCCCCATCCGGTGTTCGATACCCAGGTTGCGGCGATGGTCTGCGGGTTCGGCGACAGCGTTTCCTACGATCAGCTCGTGCAGCGCGTCACCGGCGCGCGGCTCGACAAGTCCTCGCGCTTCACCGACTGGCGCCACCGGCCGCTGTCCGAAAAGCAGCTCGACTATGCGCTTGCCGACGTCACCCATCTTATCGAGGTCTACCAGCATCTCAGCGCCGAACTGGAGCGGGAGAACCGCGCCCACTGGCTGAACGAGGAGATGGACGTCCTGACCTCGCGCGAAACCTACGATCCGCACCCCGAGGATGCCTGGAAGCGGCTGAAGATGCGGCTGCGCAAGCCGCAGGAGCTGGCGATCGTGCAGGCCGTGGCGGCATGGCGCGAGCGCGAGGCGCGCGAACGCGACGTACCCCGCGGCCGCGTGCTCAAGGACGACGCCATCTACGAGGTGGCGCAGCAGGCGCCGCGCGACGCGGCCGCGCTGGCCAAGCTGCGCACGATACCGAAGGGCTGGGAGCGCTCCTCGACCGCGGCGGCGCTGCTTGGCGCGGTCAACACCGCACTAGCTCTGCCCAAGGAGCAATTGCCGAAGCTGCCAAAGAGTTTTCAGCCGCCCGAGGGATCGAGCGCCGCCGCGGAGCTGTTGAAGGTGCTGCTCAGGATCGTGGCCGAAAAGCAAGGCGTCGCATCGAAGGTCCTGGCTTCCAGCGACGACATCGACCGCATCGCTGCCGAAGGCGAAGCCGCCGACGTGCCGGCGCTGCAGGGCTGGCGCCGCGCCGTTTTCGGCGAGGCGGCGCTGAAGCTGGTGCGCGGCGAGATCGGCATCAAGTTCGACAAGCGCAAAATAGCGGTGTTCGATTTGTAGGCGGAGCGCCCCAACGAAGGGGAGTACTGCTCAAACCACCCGGAGCAGGTGCAGCGCGAGCCAGATCCAGCCCAGCAAAAGAATCACTGCCCCCAGGGGAAAAAGACCGGCTGCGCAGGAGCAGATTGTTGCTGGTCAGGTGAACCCAGGCATGAAAATAGCGGGTCGCGACAAAGATCCACATCAGGGCCAAGGTCAGATAGTTGACGCCGTTGGTCAAGTGCAACATCAGGCACAGCACATAGAAAAGCACCGGCAGTTCGAACTGGTTGCTGAGGTTGCTGGCAACTGTCACGCAGGAGGCCGGCTCGGTCGAGCGCGCCTTGTACTGGCTGACTTTGGCTTCGCCCGATTGGATGGCGACATACCTGCGCCGGGCCATGGCGCCATAGACGATGTAGACCAGCAACACGTGCGCCAGAACAGGCCAGAAAATCGATGTCTGGTTCATGAACCCTCCCCGCCCGGTGCCGGGTCAGATCAATTCTGTTTCTGACCCGCCAGCCAGAAGACGGCGATGACGATCACCGGAATTGCGAGCAGCGCGAATTTGGTGACGATCAGCGCCGAGGCGAGACCCAGGGAATCGGGATTGGCCGACAGGAAATCCGACAGAAGGCGGGCCACGGCGATGTTCTGGGCGTAGTTGGCGATCGTGTAGGGCAGCACCAGGATCAGTGCGAAGATCGATTGCATCTGGCCCGGGAGCACGCGGAAATTCCTCAACCGCCTTCCCGTTGCCAGGATCAGGCTGACCAGCGTCACCGACAACAGCGCGGGGAACAGGAGATCGAAGGTCAGATAGTGCCAGACCAGGATGATCTCGCCGCCGCGCCGGCCGAGCGCCGTCAGCCAGGCCATGCCTTCGTCCGGCGTGAAGCCAAAAACGCGCATGTCGAGCGACGGCAAACCGCCGCTCAACTGGCGGAAATAGAAGAACTCCATGAGCGTCATGGCGATGAAAACCGCCACCGATGCGGTGCAAAGGGCGGCAGCGTGGCGCGATAGCCGCAAGATGGTCGCGGCCAAATTGCGCCAGAACGTGTACTGGTCGGGCCGATCAGGCTCCGCCGGGATAGTTGGGGCTTTCGCGGGTGATCGTGACGTCATGGGCGTGGCTTTCACGAAGTCCGGCGTTGGATATGCGCACAAAGGTGGCGCGTTCGCGGAAATCGGCAAGGTCGCGGCCACCAACATAACCCATAGCGGCTTTCAGGCCGCCTGCAAGCTGGTGCAGCACGCCAGACACAGGTCCTTTGTAGGGAACCTGCCCCTCGATGCCTTCCGGCACCAGTTTCAGCGTGTCGCGAACCTCCGCCTGGAAGTATCGGTCGGCCGAGCCGCGCGCCATGGCGCCGACCGAACCCATGCCGCGATAGGCCTTGAACGAGCGGCCCTGGTGCAGATAGACCTCGCCCGGGCTTTCGTCGGTGCCGGCAAGCAGCGAGCCGATCATGGCGGCACTGGCGCCGGCGGCAAGCGCCTTGGCCAGATCGCCGGAATATTTGATGCCGCCATCGGCGATCACCGAGGCGCCCGATTTGTGCGCAGTTTCCACCGCCGACATGATGGCCGACAGCTGCGGCACGCCGACGCCGGCGACGATGCGGGTGGTGCAGATGGAGCCGGGGCCGATGCCGACCTTGACGGCATCGGCGCCGGCATCGATCAGCGCCTGGGTGCCCTCGGCGGTGGCGACGTTGCCGGCCAGGATGCGCACCGAGTTGGACAGTTTTTTCGCCCGCGTGACGGCATCAAGAACGCGCTGCGAATGGCCATGCGCGGTGTCGATGACCAGAAGGTCGACGCCTGCCTCGATCAGCCGCTCAGCGCGCTCGAAACCGTCGTCGCCGACGCTGGTGGCGGCCGCGGCGCGCAGACGCCCCTGCGCGTCCTTGGTGGCGTGCGGGTTGAGCTGCGATTTCTCGATGTCCTTGACGGTGATCAGCCCCACGCAATTGCCCTGCTTGTCGACGACGACGAGCTTTTCGATGCGGTGCTGATGCAGAAGCCGCTTGGCCTCGTCCTGGTCGACATTCTCCTTGACGGTGATCAGGTTCTCACGGGTCATCAATTCGTAGACCTTCTGCGCCGGATCGGAGGCGAAGCGCACGTCGCGATTGGTCAGGATGCCGACCAGCCGGCCGCTCTTGTGGCCGCCGGAGCCGCCATTCTCGACCACCGGAATACCCGAGATCGAGTAGGTGCGCATCAGCGACAACGCGTCGGCCAGCGTCGCGTCGGGACCGATGGTGACCGGGTTGACCACCATGCCGGATTCGAATTTCTTCACCTGCCGCACCTGCTCGGCCTGCTCGGCCGGCGAGAAATTGCGGTGGATGACGCCGATGCCGCCGGCCTGCGCCATGGCGATGGCAAGCCTTGCCTCCGTGACGGTATCCATGGCCGCCGACAGGATCGGCACGTTGAGGTCGATGTCGCCGGCAATCCGGGTGCGGATGTCGGTCTGGCCGGGCATGACTTCGGAATGGCCGGGCTGCAAAAGCACGTCGTCAAAGGTCAGCGCCAGCGCGCCGGTGGACGTTTCGATGATTTTTGCCATGGCCAGCCCTTTGAATGCGGGAAAAGCGCTGGACCGGGATGGACAGCGCGACTCTCTTCTTCCCTTTCAGGATTGGCGGTGGCTGGTACCACGTCCCGGCACGGAAGAAAAGCCGATCGTTGCGGACGCTTCAGCTTCTATTGCGAACCAAGGAAAGCATCCAGCAAAGCGTGACGCGGCGATGCAAAGGGGTTGACGACGGTTACACCGCCCCAGGTGAAGCCGTCCTGCAGGTCTTCCGACAGAAGCAGCCGGCAACCCGTTTGGGATGCAGCCGAAAGAATGACGGCATCCCAGATGCCGAAGCGATGGTCCGCCGCAAGATCGACAGCCATCGTCATCACCTCCGGCGTCGTCCCAGCAACCGGGAACGCGTCGCGCCAGCTAAGCAGCGCATCCCGAGCCTCCTGGCGCGACCTTCCGGCTTTGCGGACGAGGACATTGAACAGTTCACCCAGCACCTGAACCGGAACAATGGCAGCGTCTTGTGGAACCTTGCGCAGCAGTTCGAGAACGTGGTCGCGTTTGTCTACGTTGTTAACGCCCTCTGCGTAGGCAAGAATGTTGGTGTCGAGCGCGACCCTCACAGGTCATCCTCGTAGAGCTCATCGCGGGTCCAGCGTCCTGCATCGGCAACCGGCTGCCGTTCGAGTCGCGACAGCAATGCCGCGCGCGAGCGGGAGGCCACACCCTCGTGCCTCTCCGCAGGCACGATCCGTGCCACCGGCCGACCATGGCTTGTCACGACGTAGCTCTGGCCCTCGCGTACCTCACGCAGGATGCGAGAAAATCTGCGATTGGCATCGGCTGCCGAAACGGCCTCTTCCATGATCATAACGTCCTGTAGTTATTTTCACTACAATAGGGATAGTGTCCGCTTTTTGCAAGCAATCGTGTATCGCAGCCGCCATCGGAGGTTGCGGTCGCATAAAAGTGACAGCAATTTAACACGACATTGGTGTCCAGCCGTGATAACCGCCCTGCCTGCCGGCAAACTCCCGGTCGGCAACATCTGGAATCAAGCCCGGACGCGTTCCTTTGAACCGAACCATTCCGCTCATATTGGCGGTCGCTCTTTTCATGGAAAACATGGATTCGACCGTCATCGCCACATCGCTGCCGGCGATCGCCCTCGACATCCACACCAGCCCGATCGCGCTCAAGCTGGCGTTGACCTCCTATCTTGTGTCGCTGGCGATCTTCATTCCCATCAGCGGCTGGATGGCGGATCGCTTCGGCGCCAAGAACGTTTTCCGCGCCGCGATCGCGGTGTTCATCGTCGGTTCGGTCGCCTGCGCCGTTTCGGGCTCGCTGCCGGCCTTCGTGGTGTCGCGCTTCCTGCAAGGCATAGGCGGCGCCATGATGACGCCGGTCGGGCGCCTGGTGCTGGTGCGCGCCACGCCCAAGAGCGAACTTGTCGCGGCGATGTCCTGGCTGACCGTGCCGGCATTGGTGGGCCCGCTGGTCGGACCGCCGATCGGCGGCTTCATCACCACCTACTTCACCTGGCACTGGATCTTCCTGATCAATGTGCCGATCGGCCTGATCGGCATCTGGCTGGCCACCCGCTTCCTGCCGGAAACCGAATCGATGGAGACGCCGCCGCTCGATTTCGTCGGCTTCGTGCTGAGCGGGCTGGCGGCGTCCGGCGTCGTGTTCGGCCTGTCAGTGATCAGCTTGCCCTATCTGCCGCCGGCGACCGGCTTCATCACCGTGGGCGTCGGGCTGGTGTCGGGCGCTCTCTACCTCATGCATGCGCGCCGTGCCAGGAACCCCCTGCTGGCGCTCGACTTGTTCCGCAACCAGGTATTCCGCTCCTCCGTGCTTGGCGGCGGACTTTTCCGCATCGGCATCGGCGCCGTGCCGTTCCTGCTGCCGCTGATGTTCCAGATCGGTTTCGGGCTGACGCCGTTCCAGTCCGGCATGATTACCTTCGTCTCCGCGATCGGCGCCATCGGCATGAAATTCGTCACAGCGCTGATCTTCCGCGTCGTCGGCTTTCGTCGCGTGCTGATCGTCGGCTCGCTGGTGGCCGCCGCGTCGATCGCCGTCAACGGCCTGTTCACGCCCGATACGCCCTATCTCTTGATGCTGGCCATGCTGCTGGTGGGCGGCTTCATCCGCTCGATGTTCTTTACCGGCATCAACGCCCTCGCCTACGCCGAGGTTTCAGCCGAGGACACGAGCAAGGCAACACCGATCGCCGCCGTGTTCCAGCAACTGTCGATCGCGCTGGGCGTGGCGGTTGCCGGCGGCATCCTGGAAGTATCGACGGGTATCCACGGCGGCCCGTTGACATTGCCGGACTTCCATACCGCCTTCTTCATCGTCGCGGCAATTTCCGCCGCCGCATCGCTGTCGTTCATGCGGCTGGCGCCCGATGCCGGCAACGCCGTATCGGGCCACGGCCGCCTGACCATGCCCAAGCCGCTGGAACCGGTGAGGTCGCCGGGGGAGTGAGACGGTTCAGCCGTCGCCGTCCGCCGGCCCTTCGCCATGGCTCCGTGCGCTCAAGTTCTTCGAGACATCCACTGGACGTTCCGATCCGCCTGATGGCGGACCGGATTCTCGCCCTTTGAAATCCTTCGCCAGTAGATACAGCTCCACCGACTCATCGCGCGACGCAGGCGGCTTGACGTGGTGGACGGACCGGAAATTCTTCTTCAGCATCGAGAGCAGCTCGTTTTCGGCGCCGCCCTGGAACGTCTTGGCCAGGAAGTGGCCGCCCGGCCTCAGCACCGACAGCGCGAAATCGGCGGCCACCTCGCACAGATGCATGGTGCGGATGTGGTCGGTCCGCTTGTGGCCGGTGGTGGGCGCCGCCATGTCGGACAGCACGACATCGGGATCGCCGCCAAGCGCCTCGGCCAGCTTCCGCGGCGCCTCGGGATCGAGGAAATCCATCAACAGCACCGGCGCGCCGGGCACCGCGTCCATCTCGAGATAGTCGATGCCTACGACATGCGGATTTTCCGCGGTCGATTTGGTCCGCGCGGCCGCGACCTGGCACCAGCCGCCGGGGGCCGCACCAAGGTCGATCACCTTCATGCCGGGTTTCAGCAGATGGTGCTTGTCGTCGATCTCGATCAGCTTGTAGGCCGCGCGCGAGCGGTAGCCGTCAGCCTTGGAGCGCTGGACGTAGGGATCGTTGATGTGACGCTGCAGCCAGCGGCGCGACGATTCCTTCAGCCCGCTTTTCTTCTTGATCCGCGTCTTCAGCACGCGAATGCCGGCCGAGCCCGGCTTTTCCGGTTTCTTGGTCATTGGTTGACTTCTTGTCCAAGTTTTCTCGCTTGCCGGGTTGTGGCCGTTTTTCGGCGGCAGCGCGTTTGGCAAACGGCTTCCCCCACTCCGTCGCTGCTTCGCAGCGCCACCTCTCCCCCCTCCGGAGGGAGAGGAAGGGCGCCAAGATTGGCTAGCTCGCGCCAATCCTCTCCCCCGTCGATCGGGGGAGAGGTGTCGAGCGAAGCTCGACGGAGTGGGGGTCGACTGCTCACCGGAGCAACGCTTGCGCCAGCTTGCCCGAGCGTGACTTCCGGACAAACGGAACCGTTTGTCCGCGAAAACCGGTCGCCACTTTTCGCTGACGCGGTCCTGCGGTTCGGGATCATGTTCTGCCGCGCCCATCGTTGCGCCAGACGCCGTCATCGGCCATCAGCTCGCTCAATATGCCCTCGCGCAAGCCACGGTCGGCAACGCGCAGCCGCTCCGACGGCCACACGGCGCGGATCGCTTCCAGAATGGCGCAGCCGGCCAGCACCAGGTCGGCGCGGTCCGCGCCGATGCAGGGATTGGCGACACGCTGCTGGAAATCCCAGCCGACCAGCTTTTCGACCATGCGGTCGACGCTGTCCCTGTCCATCCACAGGCCGTCGACGCGGCGGCGGTCGTAGCGCTCGAGATCGAGATGGACGCCAGCCAGCGTCGTCACCGTTCCGGAAGTGCCCAGCAGATGAAATTTCGGGCTGGCCTTGAGGTGGCTAAGCCGATCGCGGCCATCGAAGGCGGCGAGCCGGGCGGCGACGTCGTCGACCATGGCGCCAAAAATCTCGCGCGTCACCGTGCGGCCGCCGAAACGCTCGGCCAGCGAGACGACGCCGACCGGCAGCGACGTCCACGACACGATATGGTTGGCGAGTCGCGGCGAGCGGCGGCCGGTGAGATCGATCAGCGCGATTTCGGAGGAGCCGCCGCCGATGTCGAACAGCACGACGCCCTGCGTGTCGCGCTCGACCAGCGAACCGCAGCCGGACACCGCCAGCCGCGCTTCGGTCTGTCGGTCGATGATTTCGAGCTTGAGGCCAGCCTCGCGCTCGACGCGCTCCAGGAACTCGACGCCGTTCGCCGCCGAGCGGCAGGCCTCGGTGGCGATCAGCCGCGCCTTCCTGATCTTGCGGTTGCGCAGTTTCTCGCCGCAGACCTTCAGGGCCTCGACCGCGCGGTCCATCGCCGGTTGGCCGAGGCGGCCGCTGGCCGTGAGCCCCTCGCCCAGTCGCACGATGCGCGAAAAGGCGTCGATGACACGAAACTGGCCATGACGCGCCGGCACGGCGACCAGCAGCCGGCAATTGTTGGTGCCGAGATCGAGCGCGGCGAAGACCGGCAATTCTGGCATCGGCGGCCGATGAGCCCCCGATTCGGGCCGAGCCACCGCGATGGGCGGTGTGGCTATGCCTGCAAGCGCCGCGCCAGCCGCGGCGGCGCGTGCCGTCGGCGCCCCGTTCGCCGCGGGACGGATATCGTCGCGCGCAAAAACCTTGCGCCCGCGCCGGCGTTTGCGCCTTTTCTTGGCCTTGCCCTTTTGATGGTGGTTCGCGTCGCTCGCCTGCCCGTCGGCGGAGCGTGGCTCCGTCGGGCGGCGTTGCTGCCATTTGGCGGTCCCCGGGCCTGCCGGCCCCGGGGAAGCGCTGGACGCGCCCACCTCCGGCGCGCCGGCGCCGGTGTCGCGGTCTTCCACTGTCGTTCCTTCCGGCGCCGCGCGAACCGGCGAACGGACGCAGCAGGCGCTTCTTTGTTTCAAGTTGCCGCCAGACTAACAGCGCCGGCCCGGATCACCAAGTGCCGCGTGGCACGAATTTTGCCGGGCTGTCCGCAAACCGCCCGCTGCCGCGTCTTACGCAAAGTGGGGGTAAACAGCGACTTTCAGCACAAATGCGTGTGGGGACGGTCGCATGGCCGGGCCGATATTCCCGCTCGGCTGTCGATTTTCCGCCTCTCGACGACGATAACGATTGCGGCTTGCCATGGCGGCAAGGGCCGGCGGTTGAATAGCCGGCTTCGATGAGGCATCTCTGAAATAGAGGGGGCAAAGCGATCGGAATCGCCGACCGCTTTCCCGCAATGACAGCGAAGACAACGGGCCCGCAACGCATGGCAGTCAGGCAATGAACTGGAGACGCTATTTCTGGCCGGTCGTCGGCATCGGGGCGGTGATTTTCTCGCTCCTGCTGCTCTGGCACGAATTGCGCGGCATTTCGCTGGATGATGTCTGGGACGGCATTGCGGCGATCCCGGCGCGCGGCTGGATCCTCGCGGGGCTGAGCTCGGTTGTCGCCTATGCCTCGCTCGCCGGCTACGACCACATCGCGCTCCTGCATATCGGCAAACGCGTGTCGTGGCTGTTCGTCACGCTGTGCTCCTTCACCACCTACGCGCTGTCGCACAATATCGGCGGCTCGGTGTTTTCGGGCGCCGTCATCCGTTATCGCGCCTATGGCACGAGGGGATTGAGCGGACAGGACGTCGGCGTGCTGGTGGCGATCTGCTGGATTACCTTCGTGCTGTCGACGGTACTTGCCTCCGGCCTCGTTCTGGTGCTCGAACCGCAGATCATCGACCGCTTCTCCGGCATTGCCCATCACGGCCTGTCGCGGGCTGCGGGCATCGTCATGCTTGCCGTCGTCGCCGCCTACATCTTCGGCAGCTGGCTGCATCTGCGGCCGCTGAAGATCGGCAGCTTTCAGATTCACTATCCGGCCCTGCCGATCGTGGCGCGGCAATTGCTGATCGGCCCGATCGAACTCCTGGCGGCGGCCGCGATCATCTTCTTTGCCCTACCCGGGCCCCATAACCCCGGCTATTTCGTGGTGCTCGGCGTGTTCCTCGTCTCCTTCTCGATCGCGCAGATCTCGCACGCGCCGGGTGGGCTGGGCGTGTTCGAGGTGGTGTTCCTGGCCGGGCTCTCCGACATGGACCCCGTGGGCGTGCTAGCGGCCCTGCTGGTATTCCGGCTGTTTTATCTCATCGTCCCGCTGTTTCTGGGCCTGGGCATCGTGCTCTACTTCGAGCGCTCGCAGTTCGGGCGGACAGGGAGCTGAGGCGCCGCGCCGAAACATCACAATTGAAACACCGGCAGGCTTGACTATTTTCTGCTGGCGGCTACAAGGCAGCGCTCAAGCGGCTCAGCCGCTCGGCCCGCGCGGTTTTCACGTTTGTCGTGATAGTCACGCCTGCTGGGGAATAGGTTAACGGTAGACCCACGGACTCTGACTCCGTTAGTCCTGGTTCGAATCCAGGTTCCCCAGCCAGCTTCACTCCCATCGTCCGCACCAGACCAACCAGCCTGATCCGCCGTCTCGCGATCGAACAGGCAGCCCGATCGCGGGTTGAAATATCGGGACGGCCTCTTACCTCGGTAAAGGGCGGGCGAACAATCCAGCAGATCGGAGAGCGGTTTTGGCGTCTCGCGGGATTCGACTACCGGCTATCCTGTTTCTTCTCACCGGCACGGGCGCGCTCTGGTCCTGCGTCGTTCCCGACGATACGTCCAAGCTTGCGAAAGAGGATCCCACAACGGCTGCCGCCCAAAAGGAAATGGTCGGCCTCAGCGAAGCGGATCTGCGAATGTGTGCGGGATTCCCCACCGCCACCGCCGACGAAGGAGCATCGGGGCAAATCTGGAGCTACGAGCGTGCGGTGCAGCGGGGCAATGTCAATGTCGTGCTTCCTACCTTCGCGGTAGGCCCCATCCCTTCCGTCGGCGGGTCGTTGAATGTCGCTCCGGGAGGTTATTGCAACACACAGGTTCGCATCGTCGATGGCCGTGTGGCTGAGGTCGCCTATGCGGGCGACAACAACCTTCCAAACCGCCGCGATGGGCTGTGTGTCAGCGCCGTCGACGCATGCGTCGTCTATGCCCGCAAACAAAACAAGGGCAGGTCTGGCAGTTAATGGCGTTCGACACCGGTGCGGGTGAGCCCGGCGTTGCCATAGGCGCTGCACGGGCTGGTGGAATGCCTGACACGGCGCGGCGAAGCGAGGCGTTGCCGGCGCTGCAAGCAAGGTTGGCCAAGACGGATGTACCAATCAGCTCGTCATGCCTGTGCAGGACGAGCGTGCAGCCGGCGCCGAGTTCTTGCCGTTAAGTCTATCATCACATGCATCCGCGCGACCGCCGGACGTCCCGATCCGTATTCCTCATACTGGCGGTCGGTGATCGCGGCTCAAATGCAGGGGGGAATGGAACCAGATCGGCCCTGCAACGTCATAGAAGCAGGTGCTCATGCAGGAGTGTGACGTCGATGACCAGGCTCCTTCTCGTCGCGGCTGTCGTGCTCGCCATGGCATGTGACGTATCGGCGGCGGCAAAGCTGGACGTCGCAGCCGTCAACAACGCGCAATTCGACGACAGCGAAGCAAAAGGCGTCAGTGCGACCGTGCTGAAGGCACAGATCCTTCTGGATCGCGCGCGCTTCTCGCCGGCCCTGATCGACGGCCGCGCAGCAGAGAACTTCGCCAAGGCGGTCCGGGCGTTTCAGGCGGCCAACGGGCTGCCCGCCGATGGTAAGCTCACCCGCCAGACCTGGGACAAGCTGGTCGCGACCTCCCCGAGCCCGGCGCTCGAGACGTACGAGCTGACGCGCAAGGATGTGCGCGGACCGTTTACCAGGCGAATTCCGGCGCGCATGGAGAAAATGGCCCGCCTGCGCAGGCTCGGCTACCACAACGCGGCGGAAAAAATAGCGGAGCGCTTCCACGTCAGCCAACAGTTGCTTCAACGGCTCAACCCTGGCGTCGGCTTCAGGAAGGCCGGGCAAAAGGTGCTGGTGCCTGCCGTCACCCGAGGCGATCCGCCCGCGGGTGTTGCTGAGGTCGAGGTCGACAAGGGCGCGCGCCAGCTTCGCGTGCTCGACCCGTCCGGCAAAGTGCTTGCGGTGTACCCCGCCTCGATCGGCAGCCAGGAGAAGCCGGCGCCGAGCGGCCAGGCAGAGGTCAAACGCGTGGTGCACAACCCGACCTATCACTACGATCCCGACTTCGCCTTCAAGGGGGTCAGGACCAAGCGCCCCTTCACGATCGCCGCCGGGCCAAACAATCCGGTGGGATCGGTGTGGATTGATTTGTCCATCGAAAGTTACGGCATTCACGGGACTCCGGACCCGAGCAAGATCGGGAAAACCTTCTCGCATGGCTGCATCAGGCTGACCAATTGGGACGCCGAAGATCTCGCCTCCGAAGTGCACGAGGGCACGAAGGTCATCTTCACCGGCGAAGCGGTGGGATCAATCGACCAGGGATCGCCGTAGAGGCAACCGGGGGACTCACTTTCACTTGGCTGCTGCCATTGAGGCGCTGCCGGCCTTGGCCGTTAGCCGGCCGGCGCCTCAGTTTACTGCGAAGTTACCCCAGCCACTTCTCATAGTCGGACACCAGCAGGTGCAGCGGGGCGACGTCCTCGTCGATGTTGGAGAAGCGACCGATCGGCTCGCGAAACACATTGTCGGTGAGATCGTCATTGACGGTCGACACCTCGCCGATCAGTACGTCCTTGCCTTCGGCCCAGAAGGCATGCCAGACGCCGGGCAGCAGCGTGACGCTCTGGCCCGGATCGAGCTTCAGCAGCCCGCCCGCCGGCAACCGGTGGATGGTGCCGTCGACAGGCACCGACACCTCGGCCTTGGGATCGATGCCGCCGTCGCGATCGTGCATGAACAGTTCCAGCACCAGCTTGCCGCCGCCACGGTTGATGATGTCCTCGGCCTTGATGTTGTGGCGGTGCATCGGCGACAACTGGTCCTTGCGCGAGATCATGATCTTCTCGGCATAGAGCATGCCCATGCCCTTCTTCATGTCCTCGTAGCGGCCGTTGCGCACGGTGAACAGGAACAGGCCGAGCTCCTTGAACTTTTCCTGGCCGTAGTCGGTGATGTCCCAGCCGAGCCGTGAGGTGAAGATCGCAGAGGAATCGACCTGGCGCGCCTTCATCTCTTCCGGCGACCAATAGGCGAAGGGCGGCATGATGTAACCGAACGAGCGGATGAAAGCGTCGGCTTCGCGGATGATGTCGTTGATGGCGGAGCGTTTCATGATCGTGGTCCTCGTGTCGACTTCTCCGACAAATCGCATAGCCGAACGCCGATGCGGTGTCGATCCGTATTGCCCGATCCCGGCTTGCGGCGTGGCCGCATGGAATCACGGATCCGCTCGGCTGGCCGGGTGACACAAGGCACTTTCAGGGCCATAACCCCTGCGGATTCCACAGGGTGACAGATGATGCCGACCATTCACGACCTCGATACGCCATCGATCCTGATCGACGCCGCGCGCGCCGAAGCCAATATTGCCCGCGCGCAGGCGCATGCCGACCGTCACGGGTTGAAGCTCAGGCCCCACATCAAGACGCATAAGCTGCCCTATTGGGCGAAGAAGCAGGTGGCGGCGGGCGCGGTCGGCATCACCTGCCAGAAGATCGGCGAGGCCGAGGTGATGGCCGATGCCGGGCTGACCGACATTTTTCTCCCCTACAACATCCTTGGCCGGGCCAAGCTGGAGCGGCTGAAGGCGCTGCATGGGCGCGTTACCCTATCGGTGACGGCGGACAGCGTGGAGACGATCGAAGGCTTGGCCGCCACCTTCACCGATGCCGGCCATCCCCTGCCGGTGCTGGTCGAATGCGACACTGGCATGGGGCGCTGCGGCGTGCAGACGGCCGGTGAAGCGGTTGGCCTGGCAAGACAGATCGAGACGGCAAAGGGCCTCGCCTTCGGCGGGCTGATGACCTATCCGGCCGCGGGCCGTGCGGGGGAGGCCGAGGCCTGGCTCGCCGGCGCCAGGCAGGCGCTGGCCGCCTGCGGTCTCGCCTGCGCGCGCATCTCCAGCGGCGGCACGCCCGACATGTGGCGCTCGGGCGAAGACAGCGTCGTCACGGAATACCGCCCCGGCACCTACATCTATCTCGACCGCTACCAGGTCGCCAAGGGCGTCGGCAGCCTAGACGATTGCGCGCTGAGCGTGCTGTCGACCGTGGTCAGCCATCCGACGCGGACGCGTGCCATCCTCGACGCCGGCAGCAAGGCGCTGTCGAGCGATACGCTGGGGCTCGCCGATTTCGGCGAGCTGCTCGGCGTTGCGGGAGCGCGGGTGACGGGCCTGAGCGAGGAACACGGCACGGTCACGCTCTCAGGCGATGGCAAGCTTCGCATCGGCGAGCGCGTGCGCGTGGTGCCCGACCATTGCTGCGTCGTCACCAACCTGTTCAATGAGGTCAATTTGATCGACGGCGAGACGGTGCTGGAAACCCTGCCGGTGGCCGCACGTGGGCGGATGGGATGACTTCTTTGGCCAGGCGCGGGTGATTCAAGCCGGCTGACGCTCAGCCTGCCGGGCCGCGACCCTGCGCATCGCAATCACCCGCCGCCGGTGGATTTCGGTACGCATCGCCATCAGGTGCAGCGCGAAGAACAGCACCGTGAAGCCGATGGCCATCACCAGCAGCGGCCAGAGCATCGAGGGGTCGATGGTCGATCCGCCCATGCGGAACACCGAGGCCGGCTGATGCAGCGTGTTCCACCAATCGACCGAGAATTTTATGATCGGGATGTTGATGAAGCCGACCAGCGTGATGATGGCGGCGGCCCAGGCGGCGCGGCCGGCATCATCGAGCGCGCGGGTCAGCGCGATGATGCCGAGATACATCAGGAACAGCACGAAAACCGAAGTCAGCCGCGCGTCCCATACCCACCAGGTGCCCCACATCGGCTTGCCCCAGATCGAACCGGTGATCAGCGCCAGGGCGGTGAAGACGGCACCTATGGGGGCCGCCGATTTCAGTGCGACATCGGCCAGCGGGTGGCGCCAGACCAATGTGCCGAGCGCCGAGAGCGCCATCAGCGTGTAGCACATCATGGCCAACCAGGCGAAAGGCACATGGATGTACATGATGCGGACGGTGATGCCTTGCTGGAAGTCCTCGGGCGCGGTGAAGCTCATATAGAGGCCGGCGGCAAGGGTCAGCGCCGCAATCGTCGCCAGCCACGGCACCACCCGGTCGGCAAGCGCCACGAACCGTGTCGGGTTGGCAAGATCGGTCCAGCCGCTCAGGCGTGAAGTGCTGTCGCTCATGCCGCTTTAAATAGCCCGGCTATGCGTCTGGGGCAATCGAGGGAGTGTCGCAGGCCTTGTCACCTCCCCTTGGGGGGTTGCTGCGAAGCAGCGGGGTGAGGACGGCGGCGCTCCCCGACCGGACCTTCGGTCCGACCTCCCACGGGGGGAGGTAAAAGAACCCGCTCAGGCGGCCTCGCCCTGTATCGAGCGGCTGAGGCGGCGGACCTCTTCGTCGTTGAGCAGGCCGCCGGCGCGCAGCAGGCTGGCGAAACGGCCGTTGCGCAGCGACAGCTCGGCGAAGCCGCCCATTTCGACCACCCTGCCCTTGTCCATGAACACGACCAGATCGGCGTCGCGGACGGTGGTCAGGCGGTGGGCGATGATGAAGGTGGTGCGGTCGCGGCGCAATTCGTCGATCGCTTCCTTGACGCGGTCTTCTGTCTCGACGTCGAGCGCGCTGGTCGCCTCATCCAGCACCAGGATCGGAGCATCCTTCAACACGGCGCGGGCAATGGCGATGCGCTGGCGCTCGCCGCCGGACAACTGGCCGCCGCGTTCGCCGACCACCGTGTCGTAGCCATTGCTCTTGGCCAGGATGAAGTCCTGTGCGGCAGCCGCGTCGGCGGCGGCATGGATCTCGTCGTTGGTCGCATCGGAGCGGCCGACGCGGATGTTGTCCTCGATCGAGCGGTTGAGCAGGCCCGCATCCTGGAACACGGTGGCGATCGAATGGCGCAGCGACTTGCGGGTCACGGTGCGGGTGTCGATGCCGTCGATCAGGATACGGCCGGTGGACGGCGAGAAGACGCGCTGCAACAGATTGATGAGCGTGGTCTTGCCGGCGCCGGTCGGCCCAACGATGGCTACGGTCTGGCCCGCCTGGACCTCGAAGGAGACGTCGTGGATGCCCTGCCCCGAATTGGCGAATTCGAAGCCGACATTCTCGAAACGGACATGGCCGGTGACGTTAGTGAGATCGCGCAGCCCGTCCGGTTCGGCGGCGTCGGCCGCCGAGTCCTCGAGATGGTAGAAATCCTCGAGCTTGGCGCGGGCCTCCGAAATCTGGTTGGCGAATGCCGACATCTGGTCGAGACGGGCGATCAGCAGCGTTGCAAAACCGGTGAAGGCGATGACGTCGCCGATGCGCAGCTGGCCGTGGGTGACCAGATAGGCGCCGATCAAAAGCACCACCATCATCGAAATCGTCGACGACAGGCGATGCAGCGCATTGGCCATGGCCCACCAGTCGAGCACAGGGTTCTGCGCATCGAGCAGGTTCTTGACGTAGCGGCGCAGCGTATCGGCCTCATGGCCGAGGCGGTTGTAGCTCTGCAAAACGGCGACGTTGCTGACCGAGTCCGTCACATGGGCGAATACGGTATGATAGTGGCGCTCCACGGCGGCCTGGCCTGCCTTGGTCCGCTTCATCACCAGCCGGCCGATGCCGACATAGAGCACGCCGAGAGCCAGCAGCACCATCGACATGCGCACGTCCATGCTGAGCGCGGTCGGGATCAGCAGGAACAACGCGACGGCCGTGGACAGATGCTGGCGCATGAATTCGAGCCAGAGACTAAACAAGGTCTCCACGGCACGCAGCAGCGTGTGCAGGGAATTGGACGTGCCGCGCTGATGATGCCAGGCGAGCGGCATGGTGATGACGCGCTCGAAGGAGTCGCAGAGCACTTCGCTGCGCCGGGCGTGGGCGAAGCGGTCGGCGCCGCGCGCCACAAGAACGAACGCGATGATGTTAAAGGCGCCCAGGCCGGCCCAGAGGGCGAGGGTCGAAAAGACGGAGCCGTGTGCGGAAATCGCGTCGATCACGCGACCGAACATGATCGGCTCCAGGATGGCGATGATGGCCAGCGCGACATTGGCTGAGCAGATCAGCGCTACGCGTTTCCTGTCAGCTGCCAAATAACCGAGCGCTCGCCAGTAGATTTGCAGAAGGGACACTTCAGCTACTCCGCCAAAACATTTATTGTGCACCGCACCATTTCTTGACACGTATCGGTTAACGCGTCGCAAAACAATGCCCGTCTATCCCTTCCGTTCCCGTTTAGCGAACAAAAGATGACGACGATGCGAAATCTCACGTGATCACCTAACGGGTTGAGATAAAAGGTGAAATGTCAGCCTTGCGGCAAAATCATGGCAGCCGCTGAGCGCTGCCACATTTTTAATCACGGGGAACTTGCCCGGCATGGCCCGACCGGATCCGCCGGCTGCCCAAGCGGATATCTGCAAATAGACAAAAGACTATCCCGCGCATTCCGGAGGATGCGCGGGACAGGGTTGAAGCTGTTGATTTTACGAAGGTATCTTCACGACAACTTCGACCTTGCTACCAGCCTTCGGTTGGAAAGACGCGGATTTCGTCTTCGAACCATCAACTTCAAGCGAGATCGACTTGGTCTTTTTGTCGCGGACGACACGCACCGTGACTTCGGCCCCCAGCATTTTGAGCGTGGCGGCGTAGCCATCCCAATGGCTGGGCAGTTTCGGCCTAAACGTGATCTGCTTTCCACGCCGCTCGATGCCGAGAATGCCTTCGACCGCCGCCCGGTACAGCCAGCCCGCCGAGCCCGTGTACCACGTCCAGCCACCGCGGCCGCCCTTGTTGTCGCTGGCATTGCCGTCGCCGGCGTAGATATCGGCCGCAACCACGTAGGGCTCGACGCGGTAGCGCTCTGCCGAGGCCTCGTCCAATGCGTGGTTGACCGGGTTCAGCATCGAGAAGCAGCGATAGGCTTCGTCGTTCAGCCCCATTTCGGCCAGCGCGATGACGAACCAGGTGGCGGCATGAGTATACTGGCCGCCATTCTCGCGAACGCCCGGCGGGTAGCTCTTGATGTAGCCCGGGTCCTTCTTCGTCTTCGAAAAGGGCGGCGTGAACAGCTTGAGGATCTTGAGTTCGTCGTCGACGAGCAGCTTGGTCGCCTGCTGCATCGCCGTCGTCGAACGCGCCGGATCGCCCTCGCCCGAGAGCACGCTCCAGGACTGGGCGATGGAGTCGATCCTGCACTCCTGGGATGAGCGCGAACCGAGCGGCGTGCCATCGTCAAAACTCCCGCGCCGATACCATTCGCCGTCCCACGCCGTGCTCTCCAGCGCGCGTTTCAGCGCGTCGGCATGCTTTGCCCAGGCCTGCGCGTGCTTGGCATCACCCTCCGTCTTGGCCACGGCGGCGAAGTCGCCCAGCGTCCGCAGCAGGAACCATCCGAGCCAGACGCTCTCGCCCTTGCCTTGCTCGCCGACGCGGTTCATGCCGTCATTCCAGTCGCCGCCGAGGATCAGCGGCAGCCCGGCGGGACTGCTGCGCGCAATGGCAAGATCGAGCGCACGCGCGCAATGCTCGTAAAGGGACGCCGTCTTTTTCGAAATTTCGGGCGTGAAGAAAGCATCGTGCTCGCCCTCGCCCAGCGGCTGTCCATCGATGAAGGGCAGCTGCTCCTTCAGGATGGTGGCGTCACCCGTCACCAGCAGGTAGCGCGCGGTGGCATGGGCCAGCCAGACCACGTCGTCGGAGATCAGCGTACGCACACCCGCCCCGGTGCGCGGCAGCCACCAATGCTGCACGTCGCCTTCAGGGAACTGCCGACGCGCCGCGTTGAGGATCTGGTCTCGCGCCAGTTTGGGATCGTGCGCCAGCAGAGCCAGCGTGTCCTGCAACTGGTCGCGGAAGCCGAAGGCGCCGCTGGCCTGATAGAAGGCAGAGCGGGCGCGGACGCGGCAGGCGAGGCTCTGGTAGGGCAGCCAGTGGTTGACCATGGCGTCGAGCGCCTTGTCCGGCGTTTCGACCTGAATGGTGTCGAGGAAGCCGCGCCACTCGCGCTCGTTGTCGGCCAGACGCTGGTCGAAATCCCTGCCCCGATGCTTGCGCACCAGGGCGCTCGCTTCCGCGGCCGAGCCGGCGTCCCCGAGCAGCCAGAACAGCGTGACGTCGCCGCCGGCCGGAACATCGATGTCGCGGGCGATTGCAGCGCAGGGATCGTCGCCGGCCTCCACGCGGCCTGACAGTCCCGCGCCGCTCAGCACCGCCTGCGGAAACTCGCTGGTGCCGTGCCGGCCCAGGAATTCAGTCCGGTCTGCTGTCACCGAATGCACGCCGTCATCGGCGGCGAGGAAGGCGACGCGCTCCCCGAAATCGAGCCCGTAGGGGTTCTGTGCCAGCAAGGCGCCGGTGGCGGCATCGCGCGACGGAACGATGGTCGCCGCCGTGCGCGAGCGATGTCCGCCCAGCACCCATTCGGCATAGGCATAGACGCGCAGCCTGGCCGGCGCCGGGCCGGCATTCTGGATGCGCAGGCGGGAAATCTTCACCGGGTCGACCGGGTCGACGACATGGGTGAGGTCCATCGACAATGAGCCGCGCTTCGACCGGAAGGTGGAGAACCCTTGGCCGTGCCACGTCTCGTAAGTCATCGACGGATCGCGCACCATGGCGGCGAGCGGCGAGAATGCCCGGCCACTGGCGTGATCATAGATATAGATGCCCTCACCGGGCCGGTTCGAAACCGGATCGTTCGACCACGGCGTCAGCTGGTAGTCGCGGCTGTTGCGGCTCCAGGTGAAGGCAGCGCCTTCGGCGGAGACGTGGAAGCCGAACGAGGCGTTGGAAATAACATTGATCCAGGGTTGGGGCGTGGTGCTGCGACCGGCCAGGCGCACGACATAGTGCCGCCCGTCGCCCTCGAAACCACCGAACCCGTTCCATTGGCTGAGCCCGTGCCCGTCCGCCGCCAAGGCCTGCGAGCCAAAGGAATGCGTCATAGACGCCAATTCGGGCAATGCCGCCGGCTGCTGGGCATCGCGCGCCTGCAAGGCCGCCACCTCGGCCCGCTCGATCTGATCGAAGATGGTGCCGTTGCGCGTGTGCAGAACCACGCGCGCAACCGCAAGCAGCGTCTTGTAGGTGGTCTCGTCCATCAGGTCGCGACGCACGGCGAATATGTGCTGGCGCGGTCCGAGTTCCTTGCCGCGCAAACGGCTGTTCTCGCACAGGGATTCGACCGCCCGCTGCAGGTCCTGCACATAGGACGAGGCCTGCTCGTTGACGACGACGAAATCGATCATCATGCCACGGGTGCGCATGTACTCCTGGAAACGCAGCGCCTGCGCGACGATTTCGAGATCGGCGACGTCGCCGATCCTGACCAGGAAGATCGGGAAATCGCCCGAGATGCTGGTCGGCCACAGGCTCGACTGCTTGCCCAGTCCCGAAGCGATGGATTCTGCCGGCAGGCGCAGGAATGGATCCGGATAGATCAGGTAGCGCGCCAGCTTCTGTACGTTGGCGGCGTCGGCCAGGCTGAGGCCGAGATGCCGGGTCTGCACCTGGCTGCGCGTCCAGGCGAGCATGGCCTGGCGGGCAAAGCTCTCCGGGTGGTCGAGCCGGGCAATGGCCTCCTCCAGCTCCGCGCGGTTGGAACCGACGACGGTCCAGAAGGTCAGCGATATCTTCTTGTTGGCGGGCACGCGCACCTGGCGGCGCAGCGAAGCGACCGGATCGAGGGTAAAGCCGGAATGGCCGCCAAGCCGGGCGCCCGGATCGAAAGCGGCAGCGTCGACGATGGTGCGGCCACGGCCGATGAAGGCGCGCCTGTCGGTCTCGGCTTCGGCGTCGCGCGCCGGACCGGACGGGTCGGTGACGAAATGCACCATCGTCACGTCTGGCTCGCTGGTCTCGCGCTTGCGCCGCGTGGCGAAGATCGCCCCATTGTTGGGGGCAATTTCGGTCTCCACGAACATTTTCGAGAAGGCGGGATGGGCGTTGTCGGATACCTCCAGGCCCAGCACCAGCTCGGCGAAGGAGGTCACTTCGATGTGGCGGTCGGTCGGTCCCTCGTTGAACAACGTCACGCGCCGGCCTTCGCCGTTGCCTTCCGAGATGACGATGCATTCGACTTCGGAGCGCAGCGTGCCGACCAGTTTGACGAAGCTCGCCTTGTCGTCGGAGAACAGCGTCTGGGTGCGCTCCTCGGCCGCGCGCTTGGGCTCCGCCGTCGCCGACCACCAATCACCAGTGCCGGCGTCGCGCAGGAAAATGTAGGAGCCGAGCCGGTCCTCGGTCGGATCCGGTTGCCAGCGCGTGACGGACAGATCGCCCCACCGGCTGTAGCCGGAGCCTGTCGCGGTGACCATCACCGAATAGCGGCCGTTCGACATCACATTGGTCGAACGCAGTGCCCGCACAGGATCGAGCACGATGCGGGTGTCGGGACTCTCGGTTTCGGTCTCGTCCTTCGCCCGTTCGTCCGCCTCGGTTCTGACGGTCGCAGTCGGGATGTCGCGCGGCGCCCTCTCCTGGAGCAGAAGTTCGGCCGACTCGATGACCGGATCGCTGTGAAAACGGTCGCGCAGGCGACCCTCGAAAATGGCATCGGCGACCGCCGCGATCGACATACCGGAATGGTGGGCCATGTAGTTCTGCACGACGACGTGATCGGTGCCTTCCGGCACGCGCTGCGGCGTGAAATCGACCGCGTCGTAGTAACCATGGCGGCCAAGCGCGCCGAGCTCCCGCAGTCGCGCTAGGTTCTGCACCGCTTCGCGCGGGTTGAACTGCGCGGCCAGCACGGTGGCGTAAGGCGCGATCACCGTGTTCTGGCCAAGGCCGCGCTTCAACCCGAGACCAGGCACGCCGAAATTGGTGTACTGGTAGGTCAGCTCGCGGTCGCGGGCGTTGTAGGCCGCTTCCGAGATGCCCCAGGGCACGTTCTTCTGGCGGCCATACTGGATCTGACGTTTGATGATCAGCTTGCTGGTCTGGTTGAGAATCGAACCTTGCGGTTCCTTCATCACCAGCGGCGGCATCAGATACTCGAACATCGAGCCGGACCAGGACATCAGCGCGCCCTGGAAGCCTATCTCGACGATCGGCCGGCCAAGCCGGAACCAGTGCTCAGTCGGCAGGTCGCCCTTTGCGATGGCGAACAGGCTGGTCAGCCGCGCCTCGGAGGCCAGAAGATCGTAGCAGCTCTCGTCGAGCTGGTGCTCCTCGACCCGGTAGCCGATCGACAGCAGCTTGCGCTCCGGCCGCATCAGGAACGAGAACTCCATCTCGAAGGCGAAGCGGCGCGTGCGCTCGCGCAGGGTGAGCAGCTTGGCACGCAGCGCCTCTACGGCGTTGTCGTCGCTGTGGGCGTCGTGGACATGCGCCTCGCAGGTGGCTTCGAGCCTGGCCGCCCAGTCGACGATGACATCGCTCTGTGGCGATGCCGCCTCGGTGTGGATGGCGGTGGCGAGCTTGCGGATCTCGCCGGCCAGCACAGCCAAATTGATGGTGCGGATCGAGGCCATTTCCGGCTGCGCCTTGATGGTGTCGACGGCGCGCCGCATGCCGTCGAGGCGGTCGGCAAGGCGCTGGCGCAGCGGCCGCAGCTGACGGCGGTCGTCGGGCAGCTCATCCAGGCTCTCGCCGAGGATGGTCACTGTGTCGAGGATGCCCTCGAAATCGCCCTGGAGATGAACGGACGGCGCCTCGGCCCATTCGGCGCAGGCCGCCGCCACCGCCACCAGATGGCCGGCGAGATTGCCGCTGTCGACAGCCGAGATGTAGAGCGGATAGAGCGGCTTCAGTGTGGTGGTGTCGTACCAGTTGAAGAGATGGCCGCGGTTGCGCGGCATGCTCTCGATGGTCGTCATGGTGGCATCGATGCGGGTGATGGCGTCGGACAGGCTGATCCAGCCGAAATCGCGGGCCGAGACGACCGACAGGAGATAGACGCCGATATTGGTCGGGGAGGTGCGCGGCGCGACCACCGGCGCCGGGCTCTCCTGGAAATTGTCCGGCGGCAGGTGATGATGCTCCGCCGTGACGAAGGTTTCGAAATAGTGCCAGGTGCGGCGCGCCACGGTGCGCAGCGCATGGATGTCGGCCTGCGAGATGCGCAGCCGGTCCTCGGTCTCGGCCGAGCGGCTGATCCAGCTTGCGATCGCCGGGGAGCCGATCCAGAACAGAGCGAAGAAAAAGGCGACGAAGGCGCCGGTGGAATCGGCCAGCACCGGAATGGCGAGGCCGACGAAGCCGACGATCACGGCGCCGTACATCATGCCGTAGTAGGAGCCGACATCGTTGTCGCCGGCCTTGTGCGCCTGCGAGGCGGTGCGCCATTCCAGCAGGTTCTGCCGGGAGACGAACAGCCGGTAGAGCGTGCGCACGATGGCGTCGCCCATCATCCAGGCGTTATGCGCCATCAGCACGATCTTCAATGCCACCATGGCGGTGCCGAAGGCCACGTCGCGCGCCAGCGCGGAGAAATGGCCGCGCGGCGTCTGGTCACCGCTCTTGGGCAGTATGGCGTTGACGACGTCGAAAGTGGGCGCCATGAACAGGCTGAGGATCAGCAATGCCTGCCATTGTGCTGCCTGCGTGAAGGGCAGCAGCGTCCAGCCGGCGATCGCCGCCATCACCCAGAAGATCGGCGTCAGCGAGCGGCGCAGATTGTCGACCATCTTCCAACGCGACAGCGCCGGCACGCCGGAGCGCGGATCGAGGATGAAGCCCAGGAGCTGCCAGTCGCCGCGTGCCCAGCGGTGGTGGCGCGAGGCATCGACCGAGTAGCGGGTCGGGTAATCCTCGACCAGTTCGACGTCGGTGACGAGCGCCGAACGCGCCAGCGCGCCTTCGAGCAGATCGTGGCTGAGGATGGTGTTTTCCTCGATGCGGCCCTGTAACGCGGCCTCGAAGGCATCGACGTGGTAGAGGCCCTTGCCGGTGAAGGAGCCGTCGCCGAAGACGTCCTGGTACAGGTCGGACACCGCAAAGACATAAGGATCGAGGCCGCGAGTGGCCGAGAAGACCCGTTGGAAGAACGACGCCTCGTCGCCGCTGGTCAGCGAAGCGGTGATACGTGGCTGCAGGATCGTGTAGCCCGAGGTGACGACGCGCCTGGTGGCATCGAAATGCGGTCGGTTGAGCGGGTGGCAAAGCTTGCCGACAAGCGTAGCGACCGCATCGCGGGTGGTGCGCGTGTCGGCGTCGAGCGTCATTACGTGAACGACTTTTTCCGGCAGCGGCACATCGAGCGGCAGGAAGGTGGTGTCGCTGTCGCCGCGCAGCAGCAGGTCAAGCTCGTGCAGCTTGCCGCGCTTGCGCTCCCAGCCCATCCAGCATCCCTGCGCGGCATTATAGAGCCGGCGCCGGTGCAGGAGATAGAAGCGCGGCGCGCCTTCGGCGGGATAGCGGGCGTTGAGGCGGGCGATCTCGTCACGGGCGAATTCGAGAATCTCGGTGTCGGCCGCGTCGATCTCGGTCTTGCTGTCGGGCCAGTCCGACAGCAGGGCGAAGTGGATCTCGTCCGCCAGATTGGCGAGGTAATGCACCTCGATGTTGCGGATGTTTTCCTCGACATCGTCGCGCGAGCCGATCAGCGACGGCACCACCACCAGCGTGCGTGCCTCGGACGGCACGCCGTGCCTGTAGTCATAGCCGATAAGGCGCGTCGGCTTGAGGAACAGCGAGACAACGGTATTGAAGAAAGCGAGCGCGCCTTCGCTGGCCGGCACGGCAAACAGCGCCAGCATCAAGACGATCGAAGGCACAGACAGGCCGAGATTGGCAAGGGCATTGCCGGAAACCACCAGCAGCAGCACGGTCAGCGCAAAGACCGGCAGGACGATGCCCAGCCATCCGGTCTTGGCAAAGGTGCGCTTGACGGTCTGACTGACGGTCGGTCGGTAGCCGATCGCCTTTTCCAGCTCCAGCCGGCGTGGCCCGACAAGGAAAAAACCGACATCCGTGTGCGCTAAAGGAGCCGCAAGGCCATCTGCGCCGTCGGCGGCGGATGCAATTTCGTTGGTGATCTGGCCGGCCAGTTCGATCGCCTTTTCGGCGACGCGATATTCCGACAGATTCGAGCGGCGGGCCAGCTCTTCGATCGCGGTCCGGTACTGGTCACGCGAGAAGAAATCGAGCGCGGCGAAGTCGGTGCGCTCGCGCAGCACCGTGTCGATACGGCTGACGCCCTCGAACCACACCGTCCAGTCGATATCGTTGATGAGCCGCAGGCCGCGTATGATGTTGCCGGTCGTCACATTGCCGCTGGACAGCGTATGATGCTCGGAAATGATGATTTCCTCGGCGTCCGAGCCGGTCTTCTCGAGTTCGCCTTCCAGCCACTCCAGCGCCTTGCCTGCATTCTGCGAGCCGTCGCGCAAGCGGTAGAGCAGTTGCGTGGCAAAGGTGGTGTCCTGGGCGTGCGCGCTGAAATTGGCCAGGATCGCTTGCCGGTCGCGGGTATCGTCGGTCGCCAGCACCTTGTCGGCGACATCATTGGCGATCTGGCGCATCTGCCGGGTGCGGTTGACCCTGACCGCAAGGCGGCGAAGATTTTCGATCAGAACGAAGCGCAACAGCGACGGCAGCGCCCAGAGTTCGCCGATCTTCAGCGGCTCGACCGACTGGAAGCCCTGGACGATGGCCTTGAACATGGTCGCGGAGACGGAACTGTCGGAATGCGCCACATAAGTCCAGGCCAGCGCCAGCGCGCGCGGCACGCCGCCGCCGTCGGGCAACTTCAGCGTCGGCAGTTGACGATAGAAGCGGCGCGGCAGGTCGCGCTTGACCTGGAAAATGGTTTCCTCGACCAGATAGTTGTTGTCGAGCAGCCATTGCGCCGCGGGCGTGATGGTCTCGCCCCTCGCCTGCGCGGCGTTGGTCGAACGGTAGACTTCGAGGATCTTCTTGGCGCTGTCGCGGATGCGGGCCTGGAAATCGAATGGCGTCAGGCCGAACAGATCCGCGAGATCGCCCTTGGCCAGGCTTTCACCGAGCAGCCGAAGGCGTTCCTCCGGCAGGAAAATGGATCTTATCGGTTCTTCCGTGATGGGCGGGAAGCTCGCGCTCGTCTTTTCGATTTGTGCTGGATTCGTCTGAATATTCATTGAAAATTCCGTAAGCGGGCACTCAGCGGCGTCACCGCCACGGCAATGGCCCTAAAACCGATTCAAATGCAATTGGTTGCATGCCCAGCTTTTGCCGAAAATTGTTTCCGCACCACGACAAGGCATCGTCTTTTCGACCGTTTCAAAGACAAACGCCTCTCACTCCCGCCGAGACCGATCGACGGAAAGGATTCAGGCTTTTTCGTGATCCCGGCTGGAGCTTACCCTATATTTCGCCGGCATCGCGATCATGTTTGGAAACAAGCGTTAATCGTTGGCTCGAATGCCATCGATCCGGACCACGAATACTGTCGTGTCGTCGATCGGCTGGATGCGCAGGCCAGTTGTGGCTGAGGCAGTCAGGAGCGCGTCGAGGTGGCCAAGGCGAACAGGCTCAGCGGCGGCAACCACGACTTCCCCACCCAGACACAGGACGAGGGTCGCCCGGCTTTCAGTTCCGATTTCCAAAGGGTTCGAGATTACGAGGCGTTCGACGGAATGCCTCATGCGGCCGCGACGGGTCATTACGTTGAGATCGGTGATCGGGCCGGCGATCAGTTCGGCACCGGTCGGCCGGTCGGCCGGAAAGGAAAGCGGGGCTGAAGCGGCGGTCAGGCGCGCCGGCGGCTGGCCGGCGACATCAAGAACGATCCCCTCGCCCTCCAGCACCGACAGCGTGCGGTCGATGCCGGCAAAGCTGGAGAACGGCCCTCCGCTCTCGACGCGCGCCATCGAGACACGCCAGTCGAAGGCGTCGAGCCCGGCATCGGCCGGCGAGACGGCGATTTCCGTCGTCACGCCGCCGCCGTTCTTCCATGGCATCGATTTGTATTCGGCTGCCCGCAGGACGCGCATCGGTCGGCCTGTTATCCCAGAATGCCGGGCAAATTGAGCTGATGTTCCCTGGCGCAGTCGATGGCGATGTCGTAGCCGGCGTCGGCGTGCCTCATGACGCCGGTCGCCGGATCATTCCACAGCACCCGCTCCAGGCGCCTGGCTGCCTCAGGCGTGCCGTCCGCGACGATGACCATGCCTGCATGCTGGGAAAAGCCCATGCCGACACCGCCGCCATGGTGCAGCGACACCCAGGTAGCGCCCGATGCCGTGTTGAGCAGAGCGTTGAGCAGCGGCCAGTCGGAAACAGCATCCGAGCCGTCCTTCATCGCCTCTGTCTCGCGGTTCGGCGAGGCGACCGAGCCGGAATCGAGATGGTCGCGGCCGATGACGACAGGCGCCTTGAGTTCGCCTTTGGCGACCATCTCGTTGAAGGCGAGGCCCAGCCGGTGGCGGTCGCCGAGGCCGACCCAGCAGATGCGCGCCGGCAAGCCCTGGAAGGCGATGCGCTCGCGCGCCATGTCCAGCCAGTTGTGCAAATGGGTGTTGCCGGGCGTCAGTTCGCGCACCTTGGCGTCGGTCTTGTAGATGTCCTGCGGGTCGCCGGAAAGGGCCGCCCAGCGGAACGGGCCGATGCCGCGGCAGAACAGCGGGCGGATATAGGCCGGCACGAAACCGGGAAAGGCAAAGGCGTTCTCGAAGCCTTCTTCCTTGGCGACCTGGCGGATGTTGTTGCCGTAGTCGAGCGTCGGCACGCCGGCGTTCCAGAAGGCCACCATCGCCTCGACATGCTCGCGCATCGAGGCGCGGGCGGCTTTCTCGACTGCTTTCGGGTCGGACGTGCGCTTCTCGCGCCACTCGGTGAGCGTCCAGCCCTTGGGCAGATAGCCGTTCAACGGATCGTGCGCCGAAGTCTGGTCGGTGACCATGTCGGGGCGCACGCCGCGCCGCACCAGTTCCGGCACGATATCGGCGGTGTTGCCGACCAGGCCGACCGATTTCGCCTCGCCCGCCCTGGTCCAGCGCTCGATCTTCTCCAGCGCCTCGTCAAGCGTGTCCGCCCGCTCGTCGACATAGCGGGTGCGCAGCCGGAAATCGATGCGGTCGGGATCGCATTCGGCGGCCAGGCAGCAGGCGCCGGCCATGACGGCGGCGAGAGGCTGCGCGCCGCCCATGCCGCCGAGGCCGCCAGTCAGGATCCATTTGCCCCTGAGATCGCCGCCATAGTGCTGGCGTCCGGCTTCGACGAAGGTCTCGTAGGTGCCCTGCACGATGCCTTGCGTGCCGATATAGATCCACGAGCCGGCCGTCATCTGGCCGTACATCATCAGGCCTTTCCTATCGAGCTCGTTGAATTTCTCCCAGGTCGCCCAATGCGGCACCAGATTGGAGTTGGCGATCAAAACGCGCGGCGCGTCCGGATGGGTGCGGAAGACGCCGACCGGCTTGCCGGACTGCACCAGCAGCGTCTCGTCCTCGCCAAGCGTCTTCAGCGAAGCGGCGATGCGGTCGAAATCGTTCCAGGTGCGCGCGGCCCGGCCGATGCCGCCATAGACGACCAGTTCGTTGGGATTTTCGGCGACATCGGGATCGAGATTGTTCATCAGCATGCGCAGCGGCGCTTCGGTCGTCCAATACCTGGCATTGAGCTTGTCGCCGCGGGGGCTGCGCACTTCGCGGATGTTGTGGCGAGGATCGGTCATGTCGTCACTTCCCTTTCAGATGAGTGCGGCGAGGCGTCAGCTCTCGACCCACGAAATCGCGGTCTCGAGGATGGATGTCAGCGTGGCGCGGATCGGCGCGGCGAAGGCGGCGTCGTAAGGCACCGGCCAGTTGTCGGGCGCGCCCTTGCCTTCGGGCTCTCGCATGTAGCCGCGGTTGGACAGTTCCATCTGCAGCGCATGGACGCCGTTTTGCGGCTGGCCGAAATGGCGCGTGATCCACCCGCCCTTGAAGCGGCCATTGACCACGAAGGTCTCGCCGGTCTCGGCCAGGATCCCGGCGACCTTTTCCTGCAGCGCCGGATCCGTGCTCTTGCCGTCATTGGTGCCGAGATTGAAGACCGGCAGCGTGCCATCGAACAGGCGCGGCAGCACAGAGCGGATCGAGTGGCAGTCATAGAGGACGATTTTGCCATGCAATCCGCGCAGCCGGTCGATCTCGGCCTGGAGCGCGGCATGATAGGGCATGAAGAATTTTCGGCGGCGCTCGTCGATTTCCGACGGTCCCGGTTCCTCGCCTGTACGGTAGAGCGGATCGCCATCGAAGGTTTCGGTCGGGCACAGCCCGGTCGTCGCCTGACCAGGGTAGAGCGAGGCCCCGGACGGATCGCGATTGACGTCGATGACGGTGCGCGAGATGGCGGTGTGCACGACGGTGGCGCCAAGACCTGCGGCAAAATCATAGAGCTTGTCGATCCACCAGTCGCAGTCGCGCTGGCCAAGCCAGCTCGAGACCAGCCGGTTGTCGAGACCGGCGAGATCGATGCCGGTGTGCGGCATGGAAACCAGCAGCGGTGCGGTGCCTTGATTTACCGTCAGCCAAGGAGGTGTCATGCGAGATCTCCGCAAGTTGGAGCTCTACGGCTGGGATGCGAAGGAACGAGACCTATCATGCCAAGCACTCTCATGAGGCAATCCCCGGCAGCGCCACCGCGCTCGCCGCCTTCACCGCCGCACCGCTTCGCACCATGGCGATGGCTTTCTCCATGTCGGGATGGAAATGCCGGTCGTTGTCGAGATGCGGCACCTCGGCCCTGACCAATTTGCGCACCGCTTCGAGTGCGGCGCTGGAAGCAAGCGGCGCGTGGAAATCGCAGCCCTGGGTCGCGGCCAGCAACTCGATGCCGATGACGGCCGTGGCGTTCTCGACCATGCCGATCAGCCGGCGCGCACCATGTGCGGCCATCGAGACGTGATCCTCCTGGTTGGCCGAGGTCGGGATCGAATCGACGCTTGCTGGATAGGCCTTCTGCTTGTTTTCGGAAACCAGTGCCGCCGCCGTCACCTGCGGGATCATGAAACCGGAGTTCAGGCCGGGCTTCGGCGTCAAAAAGGCGGGCATGCCCGACAGCGCAGGGTCGACCAGCATGGCGATGCGGCGCTCCGACAGCGAGCCGATCTCGCAGACGGCGAGTGCAATCATGTCGGCGGCGAAAGCCACCGGCTCGGCATGGAAATTGCCGCCCGACAAGGCCGTGTCGTCCTCGGCGAAGATCAAGGGATTGTCGGTGACGCCATTGGCTTCCGTGCCGAGCGTGTCGGCCGCCTTGCGCAACACGTCGAGGGCGGCCCCCATCACCTGCGGCTGGCAGCGCAGGCAATAGGGATCCTGCACGCGCTCGTCGCCGACGCGGTGGGATTCGCGGATGGCGCTGCCGGCCATCAGACTGCGCAGCGCATTCGCCGTCTCGATCTGGCCGCGATGCTTCCTCAAGAGATGGATGCGCGGATCGAAGGGGGCGTCCGAGCCCCTGGCGGCGTCGGTGGACAGTGCACCCGCGACCAGTGCCGACTGGTAGAGAACTTCGGCCTCGAACAAGCCCGCCAGCGCGTAGGCGGTCGAGAATTGCGTGCCGTTAAGCAGCGCCAGCCCTTCCTTGGCGCCAAGGATGACAGGCTCCAGCCCATGCGAGACGAAGGCGACCTTGGCCGGGAAGCGGCCATGCGGCGTGAAGCATTCGCCGACGCCGATCATCACGGCCGTCATGTGTGACAGCGGCGCGAGGTCGCCGGAGGCGCCGACCGAACCTTGCGCCGGCACCACCGGGATGACATCGTTGGCCAGCATCGCTTCCAGCAGCTCGATGGTGCGCGACCGCACGCCGGAGGCGCCCTGCGCCAGGCTGGCAAGCTTCAAGGCCATCATCAGCCTGCAAACAGCGACCGGCATCGGCTCGCCGACGCCGGCGGCGTGCGAGAGCACGATGTTACGCTGAAGCGTTTCGAGATCCTGGGCAGGAATGCGGACGCTGGCCAGTTTGCCGAAACCGGTGTTGATGCCATAGACCGGCTCGCCCTTGGCGACGATGCGTGCGACAGCCTCCGCACTCGCCTTGATCTTTGGCCGGCAGGCATCGTCGAGCCTGGGCACGGCGCCGCGATAGATGGCGCGCCAGTCGGCCAGGGTCACGTTGCCGGGTTTCAGTACGAGTTCGGTCATTGTCCTCTCCAGATGCGCGCGTGCAAGGGGTTGAAGCCCATGCGGTAGACGAGTTCGGCAGGGCGCTCGATGCTCCAGATCGCTAGATCGGCGGATTTGCCCGCCTCCAGCGTGCCGGTCTGTCCGAGCAGACCCAGTGCGCGGGCGGCTTCGCGGGTCACGCCCGCGAGGCATTCATCGACCGTCATGCCGAACAAGGTCGCCGCCATGTTCATGGTCAGCAGCAACGACGTCAGCGGCGAGGTGCCGGGATTGTTGTCGGTGGCGACGGCCATCCTGACGTCATGCCTGCGGAATAATTCGATCGGAGGTTTCTTCGTTTCGCGAATAAAATAATAGGCGCCGGGCAGGATCGTCGCCACGCTGCCCGATGCAGCCATTGCCGCCGCGCCTGCCTCATCGGTGTATTCGAGATGATCGGCCGACAACGCGCCATAGCGCGCGGCGAGTTCGGCGCCATGCAGGTTCGACAATTGGTCGGCATGGAGCTTTACCGGCAGGCCAAGCGCCTTTGCGGCTTCGAAGACCCGTGCCATCTGCTCGACCGAAAACGCGATGCCTTCGCAGAAACCATCGACGGCGTCGGCAAGCCCGTCGGCAGCAATGGCCGGCAGGATCGTGGCGGTGATGAGATCGATGAAGGCGTCCTTGTCGCCCTTGGCTTCCGGCGGCAAGGCATGGGCGCCGAGAAAGGTCGTGCGGATCGTCACCGGGCGCTCGGCGCCCAGGCGGCGCGCCGCGCGCAGCGACTTTTTCTCGTTTTCCAGGTCAAGGCCATAGCCGGACTTGACCTCGACGGTGGTGGCGCCCTCGGCGATCAGCGCATCGAGACGCGGCAGTGTCTGAGCGACCAGTTCGTCCTCACCCGCGGCACGCAAGGCCCTAACCGACGAGACGATGCCGCCGCCGGCCCTGGCGACCTCCTCATAGGTGGCGCCGGCCAGCCGCATCTCGAACTCGTTGGCGCGGTCGCCGGCATGGACGAGATGGGTGTGGCAGTCGATCAGGCCGGGCGTGATCCAGCGGCCCTCGCAATCGACGATCTCGGCACGCTGCTCGAACGCCGCCGGAATATCGGCTTCGGCGCCGGCATAGACGATGATGCCGTCACGCGCGGTGACGGCGCCCTTTTCGACGACGCCCTGCCCTGCCCCTTCGGCAAAAGTCGCCAGGCGCGCATTGCGCCATATGCGAACCGCCGCCGCCCGGCTCCTGCTTTCTCCAGCCATCATATTTTCCCTTTGAAAGGATGGCGGTTATGTATATACATATTAAAAAGCACCGCAAGTGCTATTGTCATCATAAGCCAGGATTCGGAGAACAACGTGACGGCGATCTTTGCGGAACAGGCGCTTCTGCCGGAAGGCTGGCGAAGCAATGTGCGCATCGCCCTGGGCGGAGGCCGCGTTGCGGCAATCGACGCCGGGGTTGCGCCGAACACCGGCGACGAGCGCCACGCCATCGTCCTGCCGGGCATGCCCAACCTGCATAGCCACGCGTTCCAGCGCGGCATGGCCGGACTTGCCGAGTTGCGCGGCCCGTCGGCCGACAGTTTCTGGAGTTGGCGCGAGGTGATGTACCGTTTCGCGCTGTCGATGACGCCCGACCAGGTCGAGGCGGTAGCCGCCCAGCTCTATGTCGAGATGCTGGAGGCCGGCTTTTCGCGTGTGGGCGAATTTCATTATCTGCATCACGACCGCGACGGAAAGCCCTACGCCAACATTGCCGAAATGGCCGAGCGCATCGCGGCCGCCGCCGCAGAAACCGGCATAGGCTTGACGCTGCTGCCGGTCTTCTATGCACACTCTTCTTTCGGCGGCGCGGCTCCCAACGAAGGTCAGCGCAGATTTCTCAATGATGTTAACCGGTTCTCACGCCTGGTTGAGAAAAGTCGCGAATGCGTTCGCGCCTTGAATCAAGCGGTCATCGGCGTCGCCCCCCATAGCTTGCGTGCCGCGACGGTCGAGGAGTTGCGACAAGTCGCTGCGATGGCGCCGGACGGACCGATCCACATCCACGTCGCGGAACAAGTGAAGGAGGTCGAGGACTGCATTGCCTGGTCGGGGGCGCGTCCGGTCGAGTTTCTGCTTGGCCATGCCAATGTCGACCGGCGCTGGTGCCTGGTCCATGCCACCCATATGACCGATGCCGAGACCATGGCGATGGCAAAAAGCGGCGCGATCGCTGGGCTGTGCCCGATCACCGAAGCCAATCTCGGCGATGGCATTTTTGCGGCGCCGCTGTTCGCGCAACATGGCGGCCGCTTCGGCGTCGGCTCCGATTCCAACGTGCTGATCGGGCTGCCGGACGAACTTCGGCAACTCGAATATTCGCAGCGTCTTGCCCACCGCGCCCGCAACGTGCTGGCGGTCGCCGGCGGCTCGACCGGCCGCGCGCTGTTCGACGCAGCGCTTGACGGCGGCAGCGTCGCCCTTGGCGCCGGCGCCTCGCGGATCGCCATTGGCGCATCCGCCGACCTCGTATCGCTCGACCACAGCCAGGCTTCGCTTGCCGGCAAGACCGGAGACGCGATCCTCGACGCCTGGATCTTCGCCAACGGCACCAAGGTCGATTGCGTCTGGGTGCACGGCCAAAAGCAAGTCAGCGGCGGCAGGCACGCCAGGCGCGACGCCATCGCGGCGTGTTTCCGCAATGTCATGACCGCGCTTTCGGCAGGCTGATCAGAGACAGCCCATGAGCATGGTGACGACAGCGGAGACGGAGGGCGGCGAGACGGTGTCGCTGCATCAGCGCATCCTGTCGGACATAAGCGAGAAAATCCTGTCCGGCGCCTGGGCGCCGGGGCATCGCATCCCGTTCGAGCACGAGCTGACGGCCGAATATGATTGCTCGCGCATGACGGTGAACAAGGCGCTGTCGCAGCTTGCCAAGTCAGGACTGATCGAACGCCGCCGGCGCTCAGGCAGCTTCGTGCGTCAGCCGCAATCGCAAGCGGCGGTGCTGGAAATCCATGACATCAGGATCGAGGTCGAAGCGCTCGGGCTGCCCTATCGCTATGAGCGGCTGGCGCGCCTGAAGCGGCGCAGCAGCGCGCAAGACCGGTCGCTGCTCGGGCTTTCTGCCTCGGGTTGGGTACTATCGCTGGAATGCCTGCATTTCGCCGGAGAGCGGCCGTTCGCGCTCGAAGAGCGGCTGATCAATCTCTCCGCCGTCGCGGAAGCCGGCGAGGAAGAGTTCCTCGACATTGCACCGGGCCCGTGGCTGATCGGCCGTGTGCCATGGAGCGAGGCCGAGCATCGCATTCGTGCTGTTGCCGCCGACGAGCGTGTTGCCGATGCCCTCGACATCGACCTGAGCGCGGCCTGTCTTGTGGTCGAGCGCCGGACATGGAGCGCCGAGCACCCGGTCACCCATGTGCGCTTCACCTATGCAGCCGAGAGCCACACGTTGGTGGCAAGATTCACGCCGCAGGCCTGACCCTCCCCCTCTCCGGGAGGGTCGCGGAGCCGACGTTGCGAAGCAAGGTTGGCGAGACGGGTGGGGTGAGCGCCGCTCCCACCCCGCTGCTGCGCAGCGACCCTCCCACAAGGGAGAGGGTAAAAAGCTCAGATCGCCGCGGTGATAATGATCTCGACCAGATATTCCGGACCGGCGAGCTTGGCTTCGCCGGTGGCGCGTGCGGGTGTGTGGCCCTGCGGCACCCACTTGTCCCATTCCGAGTTCATCTCGGCGAAGGTGCCCATGTCGGCCAGCCAGATGATCGCCTGGACGATCTTGGTCTTGTCGGTGCCGGCCTTGGCCAACAATTCGTCGATCGTCGCCAGAATATCGCGGGTCTGCGAGGCGACGTTGCCGCCCGGCTCTCCGACCTGGCCGGCCAGATAGACGGTATTGCCGTGAATGACGATCTGGCTCATGCGCGGGCCAACATCGATGCGACGAATGCTCATGGGAGGTTTCCTTCCTTTGTGGTCGCGCCTCTTTAGAGTTGGCATCGGCTTCGGGCAAGGCCGAGCGTTCCAAATCCCCTTGGACCAGCAGCGCCGGAGGGTCACGGCAAGTTGAGCCGGCAGCCACAATTCCGCTCGATTGGCTTGTTGACTAATGTAATAACATCACATATCCAATCGGCGCTGCCCGGCAGCTGCACTACCGCCCCACGGACCGTCAAATGACCGAAACCTGCCTGACATTCCGTGACCTGACGCTTGGCTATAACAGCCATCCGGCGATCCATCATCTGGACGGCATCATACGCAAAGGCTCGCTGACCGCCGTCGTTGGCGCCAATGGCTCGGGCAAGTCGACGTTGATGAAGGGTATCGTCGGCGTGCTGAAGCCGATGGTCGGCGCGGTGACGCGGGCGCCAGGCGTGCGCGCCGCCTATCTGCCGCAGCAGTCGGAACTCGACCGCAGCTTTCCGGCCCGGGTCGTCGATCTGGTCTCGCTCGGCCTGTGGCCGAAACGCGGGCTGCTCGGCCGCCATACCAAGGAGGATCGCCAATCCGTCAGCGAGGCGTTGATGGCGGTCGGCCTTGGCGGCTTCGAGACCCGCCCGATCGACACGCTGTCGGGCGGCCAGTTGCAGCGCACCTTGTTTGCCCGCGTGCTGTTGCAGGATGCGGATCTCATCCTGCTCGACGAGCCGTTCAACGCCGTCGATGCAAAGACGATGGGCGATCTTATTGCGCTGATCAAGCGCTGGCATGGCGAGGAACGCACAATCATGGTCGTCGTCCACGACCTCGACCTTGTCCGGCAGAATTTTCCCGAAACGCTGCTGCTGGCCCGCCAGCCTGTCGCCTGGGGCGAGACGAAGGAGACGCTGCGGCCTGAGAATCTCCTGCGGGCCAGGCGCTTCCATGAAGCGTGGGAAGAGAACGCGCCATGGTGCGAGCCGGGCGGACCCGATCATGACCATGACGGACATGACCATGAGGGACATGGTCACGATCATGATGAGCCTGCCCATGCACAGGATCGTCACCACCATCATGGCGCCGGACCAAGGGCTGCATGATGAACGTCTTCTACGAACTCTTCATCGCGCCTTTCGCCGATTTCGCCTTCATGCAGCGGGCGCTGTTCGGCTCGCTGATGCTGTCGCTCGGCGCCTGTCCGGTCGGCGTGTTCCTGATGTTGCGGCGCATGAGCCTCTCGGGCGACGCCATGGCGCACGCGATCCTGCCGGGCGCCGCCGCCGGCTTCCTGCTTTACGGGCTGGAAATCCTGCCGATGACCATTGGCGGCCTGATCGCCGGCATCGTCGTTGCACTCGGCGCGGGCGCCGTCTCGCGATTCACCATCCAGCGCGAAGACGCCTCGATGGCCGCCTTCTATCTGATTTCGCTCGCCGTCGGCGTGCTGATGGTTTCGGTCCGCGGCTCCAGCGTCGACCTCATGCATGTGCTGTTCGGTACGGTGCTGGCGCTCAACGATGAAGCGCTGACGCTGATCGGCGGCATCGTGCTGGTGACGCTTGCCAGCCTTGCCGTCTTCTGGCGGGCCTTGGTCGCCGAATGCCTCGACCCGCTATTCCTGCGCTCGGTCAGCCGGTGGGGCAGTCCGGTGCATTTCATTTTCCTCGGCCTCGTCGTGCTCAACCTCGTTGGCGGCTTCCAGGCGCTGGGCACGCTTCTGTCGGTCGGGCTGATGATGCTGCCGGCCGCCGCGGCCCGTTTCTGGACCGTGCGCGTCGAACCGATGTGCGTGCTGGCCGTGCTGATCGGCTTTGCCTCCTGCATCGCCGGACTGCTTCTGTCCTACCACGCCTCGCTGCCCTCAGGCCCGGCGATCATCCTGTCGGCAGGCGTCGTCTATTTCGCCTCGATCCTGTTCGGCACGCGCGGCGCGCTGCGCGCCCGCATCGTCCATCACCGTCATCGGACGGCCTGATCCACCCCAGCCTCCAAGGAGACCGCCCATGTTGAAATCGATCCGCGCCGCCCTTACGATGAGCGTTATAACATTAACTGCTCTCGACGCGTCGTCGGCCTTTGCGGCGCCCTTGAAAGTGGTCGCAAGTTTTACCGTCATTGCCGATTTCGCCAGGAATGTTGGCGGCGACCGCGTCAACATCACCACCATCGTGGGACCCGACGGCGATGCGCATGTCTACGAGCCGAGCCCGGCTGATGCGGTAGCCATGGCGGGCGCCGATCTGGTGCTGGTCAACGGCCTGCATTTCGAGGGCTTTCTACAGCGGCTGGTCGATGCCAGCGCCACCAAGGCCTCGATCGTCACCCTGACCAAGGGCGTGGCGGCGATCGACTTCAAACCGGAATTCGCCGATGCGGACGCGGCGGAGGGCGCGGGTACAGGCGGCGGCAAGACGGTCGCCGACCCACATGCCTTCCAGTCGATCGCCAACGCCAAGATCTATGTGAAGAACATTGCCGAAGCGTTCTGCGCGGCCGACAATGATGGCTGCGTCAGCTACCAGACCAACGCCGCGGCTTACACAAAGAAGCTCGACGCGCTCGAAGGTGAAGTGAAGGCGGCGATCCAGTCCATCCCCGAGGCAAAACGCGTTGTCATCACCTCGCATGACGCGTTCGGCTATTTCGAGCACGAATACGGCCTGACCTTCCTAGCGCCGGAGGGCGTCTCGACGGACTCCGAACCGTCGGCCGCCGACGTCGCCAAGCTGGTCGAGCAGGTCAAGCAGGACAAAGCGGCGGCGATCTTCGTCGAGAACATCACCAATCCGCGCCTGATCGAGCAGATCGCCAGCGAGACCGGCATCAAGGTCGGCGGCACGCTCTATTCCGACGCGCTGTCGCAGCCCGACGGCCCGGCCTCGACCTATGTCGACATGATGCACAACAACATCACGCAGATCAAAGGCGCGATCCTCGGCAGTTGAGCCGCTCCGACCCAACCGGGCCCTCGCGGCCCGGTTGGATTTTCCGGTCAGCACTCGCTATTTGGCAGAGAAATCCCTCGGCGTGGATTGCCGGCCGTGCCGGGGAGTGGCAAGACTGCCCAACCAGATTGCGAGGACACCACAATGGAATACCGCGAGATCAGCGAGGACTATTCGGTCTCGGGCCAGATCCAGCCCGAGGACGTCGCCGCCATCAAGGCAGCAGGCTTCAAGAGCGTGATCTGCAACCGGCCGGACGACGAGCAGCCCGGCCAGCCTTCGGCCGACACGCTCAAGGCCGCAGTCGAGGCTGCCGGGCTTGCCTTCCGCTACATTCCCGTCATCAGCGGCCAGATCACCGCGGAGAATGTCGAGGACCAGGGACAAGCGCTCGACGAGCTGGAAGGCCCGGTGTTCGCCTACTGCCGTTCCGGCGCCCGCTGCACCAATCTCTATGGGCTGATTCAGCAGTCGAAGGGTTAGATTGGCAGCGCGCCCGTCTCCTTGAGCGTCTCGAGCACAATCGCCGTCTTGACGTGCTGCACGGATTCGTGGGGCAAGAGCACGCCATTGACGAACTCCGACAATGATTTCAGGTCGGGCGTAACCACCTTCAGGATATAATCCATTTCGCCGGTCAGCGCGTGCGCCTCCTGCACTTCGGGCAGCCGCGCCACCAGTTCGCCGAAGCGCCGCGCATTGTCGCGGTTGTGAGTGGCCAAGGTCACCGAGATGACGTTGACCAGCGAAAAGCCCAGCCGGTCGCGGTCAAGCACGGCGCGATAGCCCTTGATATAGCCGTCCTCCTCAAGCCGCTGGCGGCGGCGCGAGCATTGCGAGGCCGAGAGGTTCACCCGCTCCGAAAGGTCGTTGTTGGTGAGCCGTGCGTCACACTGCAACAGCGCCAATATCTTGCGATCAAACTGATCAAGACGCGTATCATTCATGATACTTCCAAAAACCATGCACATTTCATGCATCAGATAAACATTTCAAGCGTTTGAATGCAAGCACCGTGCGACCTGCCCGCGCTATGATGAGTTGAGATGGCCTATCCAGGCCAAGCCAGCTTCCGGAGGATTATCATGGGTCCCTTCCCGCACGACGCCCCGCCCGCCAAGATCAGCAAGGCGAACCCTGCCGGCACCGACGGTTTCGAGTTCGTCGAATTCGCGCATCCGGAGCCGCGGAAGCTGGCCGAGTTGTTCACCCGCATGGGCTACGTAGCCGTGGCCAGGCATCGCACGAAGGACATCACCGTCTGGCGGCAAGGCGACATCAACTATGTCGTCAACGCCGAGCCCAGCTCGCATGCGATGAAGTTCGTCGACAAGCATGGCCCATGCGCCTCCTCGATGGCGTGGCGGGTCGTGGACGCCAAGCATGCCTTAGAACACGCGGTATCGAAAGGAGCCACGCCTTACGAAGGCGCCGACAAGACGCTTGACGTGCCGGCGATCGTTGGCATCGGCGGCTCGCTGCTCTACTTCATCGAAACCTATGGCGAGAGGGGTTCGGCCTATGATGCCGAATTCGAATGGCTGGGCAAACGCGACCCCAGGCCGGAAGGCGTCGGCTTCTATTTCCTCGACCACCTCACGCATAATGTCTACCGCGGCAACATGGACAAATGGTGGGATTTCTACCGCGACCTGTTTGGCTTCAAGCAGATCCATTTCTTCGACATCGACGGCAAGATCACCGGGCTGGTCAGCCGGGCGATCACCTCGCCCTGCGGCAAGATCCGCATTCCGCTCAACGAGTCCAAGGACGACACCAGCCAGATCGCCGAATATCTGAAGAAGTACAATGGCGAGGGCATCCAGCACATAGCGGTGGGCACCGACGCGATCTACGAGGCCACCGACAAGCTTGCCGCCAACGGGCTGAAATTCATGCCCGGCCCGCCGGAGACCTATTACGAGATGTCGCATGCACGCGTGAGCGGCCATGACGAGCCGCTCGAACGCATGAAGAAGCATGGCATTTTGATCGACGGCGAAGGTGTGGTCGACGGCGGCACGACGAAGATCCTCTTGCAGATCTTCTCCAAGACCGTGATCGGACCAATCTTCTTCGAATTCATCCAGCGCAAGGGCGACGAAGGCTTTGGCGAAGGCAATTTCCGCGCACTGTTCGAATCGATCGAGCAGGACCAGATCAAGCGCGGCGTGATCAAGGTGCAGGCCGCGGAGTAGATCGATCCCGACCGGCGGCTTGCGGTTCGATAAATTATGACCTAAATTATGGTCACAAAGGATCGAGCCATGAATGTTTCCATCGCCGAGGCCAAGGCCAAATTGTCGGAACTCGTCAGCCGCGCGGAAGCCGGTGAAGAGATTGTACTCACGCGCCACGGCAAGGTGGCTGCGCGTATCGTGCCTCCGGCAGCGGCGGAACCCTTGCCGCGTATCGGCGCGTTGAAAGGCAAGATCTGGATTGCGGACGATTTTGACGAACTCGGCCCCGAATGGGACGAGTACGTCAAATGATGATCGGCCCGTTTCTCGCCGATACACATATCATCCTTTGGTCGATTTCGGACGATCGACGTCTCAGCAAGCACTACCGCGCCATCCTGGCTTCGGAAGCGGTGGTGTTCGCCAGCGCGGCAAGCGTCTGGGAAATTGCCATCAAGCGCTCAATCAGAAAACTCGATGCGCCGGATGATCTGCCAACACTGCTTCCAAGGATGCAATTTCAGCCGCTCGCCGTCACCTTCCAGCATGCGAACGCTGTCGCTGGCCTACCCCACCACCATGGCGATCCATTCGACAGACTACTGATTGCGCAGGCGCAAATGGACAAACTAACCATCATGACATCCGACCCGCATTTCGCCCGCTACGACGTCGCCCTGACATAAGCAGTGGTCTCACAAACCCAGCCGTCCAACCTCCTCCTGCCTCAGCTTCAAATCATAATCGAGCAGGAACTCGTCGAGTTGCGGCGGCGCGACCGACGTGCCGGACAGCATCGCGTGCACCTGGCCGCGATGGTGGATGTCATGCAGGAAAACATGGGCAAGGATATCGCCGATCTTTTCCGGGATCATGCCGTCTCCACGCCGGTCAGTGATGACATGGCGGTCGAGGTCGGCTTCCAACAAGGCATCGCAGAAGGTGATCAGCCTGCGGTCGAACTTGATCTGGGCCACTGACAAATCGGCTGCGTTATCGAACGGCACGAAATCATCGTACACCGCGGCGCCGATACCGCCCTGCTCCAGAAAATCGAGATAGAGAAGATCGACCGCAAGGATGTGGTTGAGCGTCGCCCTTATCGACGGGAAGAAGCTGATGCGATTGGCTTCGAATTCACCAGGCCCCAGCATAAGCACGGCGCGGTAGAGCCGGTCGTTCGACCAGCGGTTGTTGCGGGCCATTCGGCGCAGATGATCAAGCAGGTTCATCCTTCAACTTCTTGCGCTCTCACCCTTCATATTTCTCGACCGTCTGCTCGATGGCGCCGAAGATCGAATGCCCGGCCTTGTCCTTCATCTCTATGCGCACCGTGTCGCCGAAACGCAGAAACGGCGTCTTCGGCTCGCCGCTCTCGATGGTCTCGATCATGCGCAGTTCAGCGATGCAGGAATAGCCAGCGCCGCCGGCCGAGACAGGCTTGCCAGGCTCACCGCCGAGCTTGTTGGAGACGGTGCCGGAGCCGATGATGGTGCCCGCCGCCAGCGGCCGTGTTTTCGCCGCGTGCACGATGAGCGCGGGGAAATCGAACGTCATGTCGACGCCGGCATTCGCCCGGCCGAAAGGTTTGCCGTTGAGGTCGGCAAGCAGCGGCAGGCTGACCTTGCCGCCATCCCAGGCCTCGCCCAACTCGTCCGGCGTCACCGCGACCGGCGAGAAGGCCGAGGACGGCTTGGATTGAAAGAAGCCGAACCCCTTGGCGAGTTCCGGTCCGGTAATGGCACGCAGCGTCACGTCGTTGACCAGCATCACCAGGCGAATCGCCTCCCGCGCTTTTTCAAGGCCAGCGCCCATCGGCACATCATCGACAACGACCGCGACTTCCGCCTCCATGTCGATGCCAAAGGCCTCGTCGGCCATGCGGATCGGGTCTCGCGGCGGGATGAAGCTGTCGGAGCCGCCCTGATAGATCAGCGGGTCGGTCCAGAAGCTCGCCGGCATCTCGGCCCCGCGCGCCTTCCGCACCAGCTCGACATGATTCACATAGGCCGAACCGTCAGCCCATTGATAGGCGCGCGGCAGCGGCGAATGGGCATTATGTTCGTGAAAGCGCGCCGACGGCACCGCATTGCTCTCGAGCGACTCCGCCATTGCGGCCAGATGCGGCGAAATCCGCCGCCAATCGTCGAGCGCCGCCTGCAGCGTCGGCACCAGGAAGGAGGCATCGGTGAAGCGTGTAAGATCGCGCGAGACGACGACGAGCTTTCCGTCGCGCGTCCCGTTCTTCAATGTGGCAAGCTTCATGCGGTTTCCTCTCCTGACGCGGCCTTGCGCCGCTTGGCCCACAACAAGGCTGTTATGGGCAATCGTCAAGCCGCCGGCTCAACTTTCCTGAAGGCAGTTTTCCGACGGCAGCGATCCATTCAGGACCAATCGCCCTCGGGCGTGCCATTGAAGCGCTTCTTCAGATCGGCCCAGCAGTCGATGTAATTGTCCTGCCTGGTGTCGAGTTCGGCGGCGTAGCGGGTCAGCATCTGCGGGAACCGGGTCTCGAACATGAAGGCCATGGTGTTGTCGAGCTTGACCGGTTTCAGATCCGCGCGCGAGGCCTTTTCGAAGCCAGGTGCATCCGGGCCATGGGCCAGCATCAGATTGTGCAGACTGATGCCGCCGGGAACGAACCCTTCTTCCTTGGCGTCGTACTGGCCGTGAATCAGCCCCATGAACTCGCTCATGATGTTGCGGTGATACCAGGGCGGGCGGAACGTATCCTCCGCCACCAGCCAGCGCGGCGGAAAGATGACGAAATCGATATTGGCGGTGCCCTCCTCGCCGCTCGGCGCCGTCAGCACCGTGAAAATCGACGGATCGGGGTGGTCAAAGAGGATCGCACCAACCGGCGAAAACGCCGCCAGATCATATTTATAGGGTGCATAGTTGCCGTGCCACGCCACCACATCGAGGGGCGAATGGCCGATTTCCGTGACATGAAAATGTCCGCACCATTTGACGATCAGCCGGCAGGGCGTCTCCTTCTCCTCAAACCAGGCGCAGGGCGTCTTGAAATCGCGCGGATTGGCCAGGCAGTTGGCGCCGATCGGGCCGCGGTCGGGCATCGTCAGCTTGGCGCCGTAGTTCTCGCAGACATAGCCGCGCACTTCGGCATCGACCAGTTCGACCTTGAACACGAGACCGCGCGGCAGGACCGCGATCTCGCCGGGCCTGAGCTCGATGACTCCCATCTCGGTGACGAAGCGCAAGGCGCCCACCTGCGGCACCACCAGCAACTCGCCGTCGGCGTTGAAGAAATGGTCGTCGACCATCGACCTGTTGGCGACATAGACATGCGCCGCCATGCCGGTCTGCCCAAGCACGTCGCCGGCGGTGGTGATCGAGCGCATGCCGGCGATGAAGTCGGTCGGCTCCTTCGGCATCGGCACCGGGCGCCAGCGATACTGGCCGAGCGCCAGCTCATGATCGCCGACATTGGGCGCACTTTTCCAGAAGGGATAGCTCACCGACTTGAAGCGCCCGGTATGTCTGACGCTCGGCCTGATGCGGTAAAGCCACGAGCGCTCATTGGTGCCGCGCGGCGCGGTGAAGGGCGAACCGGAGAGCTGCTCGGCATAGAGGCCGTAGGCCGGCCGCTGCGGTGAATTACGCCCGTGCGGCAGCGAACCCGGCAGGCTTTCGGTTTCGAAATCGTTACCGAAACCCGGCATGTAGGAAAAGGCCATCGCTTCCTCCTCGCGAATGCTTGACCAAATTGGTTTCATTTGTAACCATCCAAAATGTAACTATCAATGCCGTGCGCGGGCATTTCTCGATGGCTGGTCATGGAATCCGAAATCCTGGAACTCGAAAGCTTTCTGCCCTACCGGCTGTATCGGCTGGCCGATGCGCTGAGCCGCGAATTCTCTCGGATCTACAAGGAGCGTCACGGCCTCACACGGCCGGAATGGCGTACGCTTTCGGGGCTTGGCCAGCGCGGCACAATGACCGCGACGGAACTCGGCGCGCAGTCGGCGATGCACAAGACAAAGGTTTCGCGTGCCGTGGCGGAGCTTGAGCGTCGCCGCTGGCTCATCCGAACCACTGACGAGAACGATCGCCGCGTCGAGCACCTGGCGCTGACCAGAGCCGGACTTGCGGCCTATAGCGAGATGGTGCCACTGGCAAAGGCTTTCGAACGGGAGCTGCTGGCCCAGCTGAGCGCCGACCAGCAAGCCTCCATCGTCAAAGGCGTTGCGTCATTGGAAAGCGCGTTGGGTCTGAGATAGCGGCTATCGGCAGATAGAATATGAGACGGTGGCTCGACGCGACAGCGCCTTGAAGCAGAGACTGTCTGGCGGTCATTTTCGATCGCTGCTTGCTCGGTGGCGGATTTTCAGCGCTGTATGTAAGCCGGTGATCATCGACGGGCGAATTGGGGGGAAGGATGAAGTCGCTGCTCGCGAGGCCGGTGGCCGTGGTCGTCTTGCTGTTTGCCAGAGTCATCACCGCTGTGCGGCCGTTTTGGCATGAAGGCAGATTGCCTCGGCGTCGCTCGATCTTCTTTGCCAATCATTCCAGCCATGGCGATTTCATCCTGATCTGGGCTGTTCTGCCGCCGCGCCTGCGTCGGCGGGTGCGTCCCGTAGCGGGTGCCGACTACTGGCTGAAATCAAAAGTCCGAGCCTTCATCGGCCGCGACGTTTTCAATGCCGTCCTGATCGAGCGCAATCGCAATGGACGCACGATGGATCCCGTCGAGAGCATGGGGGAGGCGATGAGAGAAGGCTCTTCGCTCATTCTCTTCCCGGAAGGCACGCGCAACCAATCCGACGCGTCCTTGCAGCCATTCAAGTCCGGGCTGTTCCATTTGGCGGCATCGCACCCGGATTTCGAGTTGGTGCCGGTATGGATCGCCAATCTCAACCGGGTGATGCCGAAAGGGGAATTCGTGCCTATCCCGCTGATCTGCACGGTGACGTTCGGCGAGGCAATGCACCTGGCTGACGGCGAGAGCAAGGATATGTTCCTCGAGCGGGCACGTGGGGCGCTGCTGGCGCTGGCACCGAAAAAGGCAGCGGAATGAGCTCAACCCAATTCGATATGATGGTTCTCGTGCTCGGCGTCTGCGGGATCCTGCTCGTGGCCTCTTTCGTGGGGCATATCCTGGAGCGACGGCTGTCGCCGGAAGGCTCCAACCCAGCCATCGAGAACCTCAACGCCCGTATCAATGCGTGGTGGGTAATGGCGATCCTCATCGCCATAGCATTCATCGCCGGGCGGATCGGCGTCCTGCTTCTCTTCGGCTTCTGTTCCTTCGCCGCACTTCGCGAATTCGTGACGCTGACCAATACCCGGCGTGCCGACCACTGGGCGCTGGCCACGGCGTTTTTCGTCGTGCTGCCGGTGCAGTATGTGCTGCTCTGGATCGAGGACTACGGGATCTTTTCTGTTTTCATCCCGGTCTACGCCTTCCTGTTGATGCCAATCATCTCAGCCACACGGGGCGACACCCAGCACTTCCTCGTTCGAATTGCCGAGGTGCAATGGGCGTTGATGATCTGCGTTTTCTGCGCCTCCCACGTCCCGGCTCTTCTGACGTTGCATATTCCCGGCTACGAGGGTCGCAATGTGCTTCTGATAGCCTTCCTTGTCATCGTCGTGCAATTGAGCGACGTACTGCAATACATCTGGGGAAAGGCGATCGGGCATACGAAGATCGCACCAAAGCTTTCGCCGTCCAAGACGCTTGAAGGTTTCCTCGGCGGCGTTGCAAGCGCCAGCCTCATCGGCGCTGGCCTGTGGTGGATCACGCCGTTCTCTCCGCTTCAGGCGGGCGCGATGGCCTTCCTGATCACGCTGATGGGTTTTTTCGGCGGCCTTGTGATGTCCGCCATCAAACGTGACCGCGGCGTGAAGGATTGGGGCCATCTGATCGACGGCCATGGCGGCCTGATAGATCGGCTGGATTCGGTGGTTTTCTCCGCTCCGATCTTCTTCCATCTCACTCGTTATTTCTGGTCACCGGGATGAGGCAGTGATGAACACGGGCGATCGCAGACCACTTGCAAGCCGCGACACGCGCTGGGCACAAGCGACGGCCAGACGTCTCGCCGCACTCTCCGTGACCCCCAACCAGATTTCGCAGGCCAGTATCCTCGCCGGCGCGCTGGCAGGCACGGCCTTCTGGCTTGGCGGGCAGAGCGGCGGCACTTCTCGTTTGCTGCTGTTGCTGGGCGCGGCGCTGTTTTGCCAACTGCGGCTGCTGTGCAATCTATTCGATGGCATGGTCGCCGTCGAGGGCGGCAAGGCGTCGGCCGACGGGCCGTTCTGGAACGAGTTCCCGGACAGGCTCGCCGATATCGCCATCATGGCCGGCATAGGTTACGGCATCGGCATGCCTGGCCTTGGCTGGGCAGCGGCCTGTTTTTCGGTTCTCACCGCCTATGTGCGGGAATTGGGGCGGGCCAACGAGACGCCGAGTGATTTCACCGGACCGATGGCCAAGCCACATCGCATGGCAGTCGCAACCGTCGCGGCACTGCTATCTACCGGAGAATTCCTTTGGAATGGCCACAACGAAGTCTTGACGCTTGCGCTCGCCGCCATTGCCATCGGCGCCGCCGCAACTGCGTTGCGGCGCGCCTGGCGACAGGTGCGATGGCTGAAAACCAGGCGACCCTAGCATCGCCTGCCTCGAAGCCTGAGACTCCCGGCGCATCGATTACCAGTCCATCACCACCTTGCCCGAACTGCCGCTGCGCATCGCGTCGAATCCAACCTGGAAATCATCGATGCCGATGCGGTGCGTGATCAGGCCTGAGACGTCGAGCGGGCCCTGGACCAGCGCGATCATCTTGTACCAGGTCTCGAACATCTCGCGGCCATAGATGCCCTTGAGATGCAGCATCTTGAAGATGACCTTGTTCCAGTCGATCTCGAACCCGGTCGGCGCAATGCCGAGGATGGCGATCTTGCCGCCATTGTTCATGGTGTCGATCATGTCGCGGAAGGCGGGGGCTGCCCCCGACATTTCCAGGCCGACATCAAAACCCTCCGTCATGCCGAGCGCCGGCATCACGTCGCTCAGTTTTTCCTTGGAGGCGTCGACGACGTGCTGGACGCCAAGCTTGCGCGCAAGATCCAGCCGAACCGGATTGATATCGGTGATAACGACCTTCCTGGCGCCGACGCATTGCGCCACCAGCGCGCCCATGATGCCGATCGGTCCGGCGCCGGTGACCAGCACGTCCTCGCCGACCAGATCGAATGACAATGCGGTGTGAACCGCATTGCCCAGGGGATCGAAGATCGCGGCGATCTCGTCCGGCACATCGTCGGGGATCGGCACGACATTGTGCTGTGGGATCGCCAGGTACTCGCCGAAGGCGCCCGGGCGATTGACGCCGACGCCGAGCGTGTTGCGGCACAGATGCCCCCTGCCCGCGCGGCAGTTGCGGCAATGTCCGCAGACGATGTGGCCTTCGCCAGACACGCGTTGGCCGACCTTATATTCGGTGACCGCGGCGCCGAAATCCGCGACGGTGCCGACGAATTCATGGCCGGTCACCATCGGCACGGGCACCGTCTTCTGCGCCCACTGGTCCCAATTGTAGATGTGGACGTCGGTGCCGCAGATCGCAGTCTTCTTCACCTTGATCAGGACGTCGTTGGGGCCGATTTCCGGCACCGGCACCTCTTCCATCCAGATGCCCGGCTCGGCCTTGGCCTTCACCAGCGCCTTCATCATGTTCGACATTCTTTTGTCCCTTGAATCTCTTGATCCGGAAGCGGTTTGCGGCGCCGGTCGCTCAGGAAATCACACCTAGTTCCTTGCCAACCGCACCGAAAGCCTCGACCGCCCGATCAATGTCGGCGCTGGAATGCGCAGCCGACATCTGCGTGCGGATGCGCGCCTGGCCCTTGGGCACCACCGGGAAGGAGAAGCCGATGACATAGATGCCGCGTTGCAGCATGCGCGCCGCCATCTCCTGCGCCAAGCTCGCATCGCCCAGCATGACCGGGATGATCGGATGGCCGGCGCCTGCCAGCGTGAAGCCGAGCTTCCCCATCTGTGTCCGAAACCGTTCCGCATTGGCATATAGGCGCTCGCGCAGGGCATCGCCATTGCGGATCATGTCGAACACTCTGATCGAGGCGCCGGCGATCGCCGGCATCAGCGTGTTGGAAAACAGATAGGGCCGCGAGCGCTGGCGCAGCCAGTCGACCACCTGTTTCTTGCCGGACGTGTAGCCGCCGGAAGCGCCGCCCAGCGCCTTGCCGAGCGTACCGGTGATGATGTCGACCCTGCCCTCGACGCCGCAATGCTCAGCCGAGCCGCGGCCGTTCCTGCCGACGAAGCCGACCGCGTGACTGTCGTCGACCATGACCATGGCATCGTATTTTTCGGCCAGATCGCACACACCCGCGAGATTGGCGATGATGCCATCCATCGAGAACACGCCGTCGGTGGCGATCAGCCGGAACCGGCAATCCTTCGCCTCCTTCAGCCGCGCCTCGAGATCCGCCATATCGTTGTTGGCGTAGCGGAAGCGCTTGGTCTTGGACAGCCTGACCCCGTCGATGATGGAAGCGTGGTTCAGCGCATCGGAGATGATGGCATCCTCCTCGCCCAGAAGCGTCTCGAACAGTCCACCATTGGCATCGAAGCAGGAGCCGTAGAGGATAGTGTCGTCCATCCCGAGGAAGGACGATATCGTCGCTTCCAACTGCTTGTGCTCCTCCTGCGTGCCGCAGATGAAACGCACCGAAGCCATGCCGTAGCCGTAGCGGTCGAGCGCGTGCTTTGCCGCCTCGCGCAGGTCGGGGCTGTCGGCGAGGCCGAGATAGTTGTTGGCGCAGAAATTCAGCACCTTCTCGCCGCCGACATCGATCTCAGCCGACTGCGTGGAGGAAATCACCCGCTCGGACTTGTACAGTCCGGCCGATCTGAGCCCCTCAAGTTCGCCGTCGATATGGGAGAGAAATGCTGCGGTCATGATCGTGCCTCGTTTGACGTGGGCCGACTGTCGTCCCGCACGCACAAAAAATCCACCGCAAAAGCGACCGGATCAGGTGGCTGGGTAATGTCGAACGGATGCCGCAGGCATGGCTCGAGGGACGATCCGGATCACATGGGGCCGGCGAATGTTCAAATGCGGACCGGCCGCGAAAGAGGCCGATAACCATTTCGCGACCTTTAAGCCTTTCCCCTTGTCGGCCAGCTGTCGATTTCCAGTCCTGTTAATGTTTGCAGTTCAATGATGCTCATATAGGAATCCGTTGGCGAGAGGGCCGCCCCCCAAGATGTCGCAGCAGCCGGTGCAAACCGTTTCAGGCAAGCTCATACTGCTGATCAAGGCTGGTTATTGGCTGGCGCTGCTGATCATCGCCGCCATGGTGGTGGCTTCCTTCATCCTGCTGCAGCAGGTGATGGCCACCCAACGGCACAACCATACGCTGCTCGATATCGTCAGCACGCAAAAGACGCTGTCGCAGCGCATCGTCTTCCTCGCCGGTGCGACCGGTGCTGCTTCGCGCGACAAGCAGCCGGCGCTCGTCAACGCGCTCAAGCAGGCGACGGCGGAGTTCGAAACCAACTATGACCTGCTGCTCAAGCAGACGGCCGCCGATCCAAAGTCGCCGGCCAGGCTCGATCCGAAGACGGTCGAGAACGTCCTTTTCGGCAAGCCTTTTCATCTCGACTATTTTTCCGTCGGGCTGGTCGCCAATGGCGAACGCCTGGTATCGGCCTTCTCGTCCCAACTCGCACTCGGCGACAATGGAGGCTACAAGGGCGGTTACGAACGCGTCACCCTCGACGCCTCGGTCGCCAACGCAACATTGTCGGGCTATTCGGCGCTGGGCCAGCGCATCAGCGCTTTCGCCGACGAACGATCCGAAAAGATGCTCGATCTGCACCGCACGCTGTTTTACGCCACGATCGGCGTCATCGTTCTGGTGGCGCTGTTCATCTTCCGGCCCATGTCAAACGCGATCCTGCGCAAGACGCGCGAACTCGTCGATGCGCGCAATTCGATGGCCTTCATCGCCGTTCATGACGGGCTGACAGGTCTGCACAACCGCACATTCCTGACCGACCATTTCGACACGCTGATCAAGAGCGCGCATCGTCGGCGCGAACGTCTTGCGGTGGTGCAGCTTGATCTCGACCGGTTCAAGCAGATCAACGACACGCTCGGCCACGCCGCCGGCGACTATGTGCTGGTCATCACGGCCCAGCGCATGCGCGATTCCTGTCGGGCGTCGGATCTGTGCGTGCGCCTCGGTGGCGACGAGTTCGTGATGATCCTCAACGGCGCCGGCGGCAGCGAAGACATCAACATGCTGGCACGGCGCATTCTTGCGCACATCAACGAGCCGATCGTCTTCCAGGGCACGACCATTCTACCGGGCGCCAGCGGCGGCATCGCCGTCTATCCGATCGACGCCGACAACGCCCAGGACCTGCTGGTTCACGCCGATCTGGCGCTTTACTCCGCCAAGAAGATGGGCGGCGGCAATTTCTCGTTCTTCTCCGAGGAATTGCGTCGCGAACTCGATTATCGCAAGCAACTCGAGCACGACATCAAGGTTGCCATTTCACAGCAGGCATTCCAGGTCTATTTCCAGCCGCAGGTTTCACTGAGCGACGGCACGATCAGTGGCATCGAGGCGCTGGTGCGCTGGAACCATGCCGAGCGCGGCATGATCTCGCCTGGCGAATTCATTCCCGTCGCCGAGAAATGCGGTTTCATGCCTGATATCGGCCGCATCGTCATCAGCAAGGCGATCAACGAAGCCGCCGAATGGAACCGCGACGGCATTGCTTTCGGACGACTTGCGGTCAACGTATCCGGAACCGAATTGCGCGAGCACGACTTCGATGCTTTCCTGTTCGAGACGCTTGAGAAGGCCGGCCTGCCGCCGCAGAAACTGTCGCTGGAAATCGTCGAATCCGTCATTCTCGATGACGAGAAGACAGGCATCGCGGCAAAGCTACGCCATATCAGGGCCGCCGGCGTTCATCTTGAGCTCGACGATTTCGGCACCGGTTACGCATCGCTCAGCCACGTCAATCCCAACGAGATCGACCGGCTGAAGATCGATCGCCGCTTCGTCCAGAACATCCATGAGAACGGTGACAACTCCAAGATCGTGCGCGCCATCACCGAGCTCGCGCGCGGCCTTGGTATCTCGATCGTCGCGGAGGGCGCCGAGACCGAAGCCGAACTCGATTCACTGATGGCCATCGGATGCGACCAGGTGCAGGGCTACTCCATCGCCTTCCCGATGCCGCAGGACAAAGCCCGTGACTGGCTGAGCGCCCGCATGCCGAAGAAGGCCAGGCTAACGGTGCTGCAGGGAAGCCTGGCGTAGGCAGCCCTCACCCGCGCTTGACGACTCATCACCGAGATGGCGCCCTGTGACGATCGCAAACGGGTAGTCCCGATGCCGCTTCTGCTTGCTTTGCTGACCATGCTCGCCGCATTTCCCGCTTATGCAGTGGATCGCACCATCTATCTGACTTTCGATGACGGACCGCTGAACGGCACCAGCAACATCCTCGACGTGCTGGAAGCGCAGCAGGTGCCGGCGACGTTGTTCATGGTCGGCATGCATGCGCAGGCGAGCGCGGGCAACAAGGCATTAGTCAGACGCGCAAAAGCTCTGCCGCTGGTGACGGTCGGCAATCACAGCTACAGCCACGCCAACAACCGCTACCAACATTTCTATGCCGATACGGAAGGCGTGGTGGCAGACATGCTGCGGGCCAACGCCGTGCTCGGGCTCGCTCCGGAGGTTCATGCGAGGCTGCCTGGGCGCGACGTGTTCAGACTGCCCTCAATGTCGAAGAACGACACCTCGCTCGGCCTTGCGCAGGAAGGCCGGGAGGAGCCGGACTACGAATTCGTCGCCGCTTCCGGCTTCTATCTCTATGGCTGGGACCATGAGTGGGTGCATGACGACACAGGCAAGCCGGTGCAGAGCGTCGACCACCTGGTCAGCGAGATCGATCACCTGTTCGGCTATGGCCGCTTCGTCAAGCACGGAAAGATGATCCTGCTCATGCATGACGAGATGTTCCAGGACGGCTTCGACGGCAAGACGAAACTGGCCATGCTGATTACCGCGCTGAAGCAGCGCGGCTATGCCTTTGGGACAATCCAGAGTTATGACGACTGAGGCGGTGATCCGGCTTTCCTACAGCGCGTAGTGTCGAAGAGATTCACGCGGCGCGCCTTGGACATCGTCAGCTTTCCACGTTGGCCCGCAAGGTCGCCAGCACTTGCGCAAACTCCGCCAGCCTGTCGTCTGACAGGCCCACGCGCAGCCGCTTGTCGAAGGCAAGCGCCGCCTTGCGCAGTGTCTCGAACATCGCTTCTCCGGCCTCTGTCAATTCGACCAGATGGACCCGGCGGTTGACGGGATCGCGGCGGCGCGTCAGCAATCCTTGCGCCTCCATCGCGTTTAGATGATGGGTGAGCGTCGCTCCCTGTATGCCGATCATTCCGGCGAGCTCGCGCTGGTTGGCTAGCTCGCTCGATTTGACCGACAGCAGAGTAAGCCAGACGGGCAACGTGCCGCCCGCTTCAACCAACGCGGTGTCGAAGGCCTGTGCAACAAGCTTGGCGGTGCGGCCGAGATTCATGCCAACCGGCGGGCGTTCAAAGGGCGTCATGGCAAGACACTAGACGGTGTTTTGCACGGATGGAACTGGCACTCATTTATACATTGGCATCTAACAGTTAGATATCTAACTATTTAGGCGACGGCGGGCAAGAGAGGAGAGCTGGTATGCAATATGTCTACATCATCACCATCGGTCTTCACGTCATGGCGGGGGTGTTCTGGGCCGGCACCACCATCACGCTGGCGCGCGACCCCGAAATCCGGGCTGAACGCTTCATTGGACCGCAAATGGGAGCGGCCGGCATGGTGTTTCTCACCGGTGCGCTGCTCTGGTATTTTTTCCATGGTGCCTATTTCGGCTCGATGGAAATGGTGCTGGCCCTCGGCATCGTTGCCGCTTTCGCCGCGGCTGGAGTGCTCAGCGCCATGGTCCGCCGCACCAGCACGCAGCTTGTTGGCGCCGACGCGGCCACCGAACCTGCCCTGCGCGCGAAGATGGCCCAAGGCGAGCGAATCGCCGCCTGGCTGCTGGTTCTCACCGTGCTCTGCATGGCCACCGCCAGAATGTTCTGATCACGGATCGTACGGTGCCGGCGCAAGCAGGCGGCGTACGCGGCGCGCAACGAACCAAGGCAGCAGATGGCTCTCCTTGCGGAGGTTCCGTTGCGCGCCTCCTCGAAATTGTTAGCGACAGCAGCCTTTCAAATCCTTAGCCCGAACCGGATGCCGTCATAGATGGCGGCGTGGATGTTGCGCGAGGCGACGGCATCGCCGATGCGGAACAGCACGAAAGATCCTTGCGGATTGCGCTCGGGAAAAATGTCGCCGCCACTCACCAGCCGCTCATAGTCTATGGCGCCGCCGTTCGTCGCCAATGGCTTCAGCGAGAGATAAAGGTCGTCTAGCGGCGCCGTGCCATGCTCGACCACCACCTGGTCGACCCGCCGCTCGCCGCGCCAGCCGTCGGCGAAATCGGAGGCAAGCTCGGCAACCAGTTGATTGCCCTCGCGGCGCACCGAGCGCAGCCTTGTGTTGATAGTGATGGTGACCCCCTTCTCCTGGAAGGCGCGCATGTAGGGTACGTGGTTCATGCCGCCCATTTCCGGCGCGAAGAATCGCTCCGGCGAAACCAGTTCCAGCTTCGAACCGGCAGCCGCGACGAGTTCCGCAGCGCCCATTCCCTGATGGCCTCCATTGTCGTCATAGAGCAGCACGTTTTCAGCCGGCTTGACGCTGCCAGCCATGATGTCCCAGCTCGATGTGACAAGAGTGTCGCCCGCCGTCAGCGGCGGATTCTGCGGCAGTCCGCCGGTGGCGATCACCACGACATCGGGCGACAACGCCAGAACGTCGTCCTTCTCGGCCCAACTGTCGTAGCGGATCTCGACGCCGAGCCGGTCGAGTTCGGCCAACCGCCAGTCGACGATGCCGATCAATTCCTTGCGGCGCGGGTTCTGCGTCGCCAGCCTGACCTGTCCGCCGGCCTGGCCCGATGCCTCCAGCACCGTCACCTGATGGCCGCGCTCCGCGGCCACGCGCGCTATTTCCAGTCCGCCTGCACCAGCGCCGATGACGACGACTTTTCGCTTTGGTCCCTCGGCCTTGGTGATGATATGCGGAATGTCCGCCTCGCGGCCGGTCGCCGCATTGTGGACGCAGAGCGCCTCGCCGCCTTCGTAGATGCGGTCGAGGCAGTAGGTGGCTCCGACACACGGGCGGATTTCGTGCTCGCGCCCTTCCATCACTTTGCGGACGATGTGCGGATCGGCGATGTGGGCGCGGGTCATGCCGACCATGTCGAGCTTGCCGGCGGCGATGGCGTGGCGCGCAGTTGCGACGTCGGAAATTCGCGCCGCGTGGAAGGTCGGGAATTTCGTCGCCGCCCTCACCTCGCCGGCGAAGTCGAGATGCGGCGATGAGCGCATGCCGGTCACCGGAATGACCTTGGTCAGTGCCGCGTCGGTCTCGATCGAGCCCCGGATGATGTTGAGGAAATCGACCTTGCCTGATGAGGCAAGCCGCCTGGCGATCTCGACGCCCTCCTCTTTCGACAGGCCTTGCGAAAAATCCTCGTCGGCGACCATGCGTATGCCGACGACGAATTTTTCGCCGACGGCCGCCCGCACGGCGTCGAGCACCATGTCGGTGAACCGCAGCCGGTTGTCGAGCGAGCCGCCGAACTCGTCCTCCCGATGGTTGGTGGACGGAGACCAGAAGCCGTCCATCAGATGGCCGTAAGCCTCGAATTCGATGCCGTCGAGACCGGCGGCCTGGCAGCGCTGGGCGGCGGAAGCATAGTCGGAAACGATGCGTTCGATATCCCAATCCTCGATGGTCTTGGGAAAGGCGCGATGCGCCGGCTCCCGCACCGGCGAAGCCGACAGGACGGGCAGCCAGTCGGCCTTGTTCCAACCGGTTCGACGGCCGAGATGGGTGATCTGGATCATCACCTTGCATTCATGCTCGTGGCAGGCGTCGGTCAGTTCCGCGAGCCATGGCACGATCCCGTCATCATAGAGATGCAAATTGCCGAAGGCGGCCGGGCTGTCGCGTGAAACGATGGCCGAGCCGGCGGTCATTGTCAGCGCCATGCCGCCCTTGGCCTTCTCCGTGTGGTAGAGCCGGTACCGCGCCTTGGGCATGCCGTCTTCCGAATAGGCAGGCTCGTGGCTGGTCGACATCACCCGGTTCTTCAACGTCAGATGCTTGAGCTGATAGGGCTGGAGAAGCGGATCGTTGCTGGTCATCGTCTTCCTGCGGTTTCAAATTGTGTTATTGAGCGGCCAGATGCGCCGCCCCTGAGTGGATTGCGGCGTTTATTCCAATCTTCGTTCGCGCCGACCGCCATGGAAGCGTGCTTCCGGCGACAGGCAGGCAAGGAGCCGTCCATGATCGATACCAAAACCCTCACCCAGCTCGGCGCGCATGTCGAGACGCCACAGAGCCCGGAAGCGGCGGTCCTGGAAACCGTGCCGTTTTCGCGCGGCGACGGCCCGCCGGCCATCGTGCGCTTCACCTGCCCGGAATTCACCTCGCTGTGCCCGGTCACCGGCCAGCCTGATTTCGCCCATATCGTCATCGACTACGCACCCGACGCGGCTCTGGTGGAATCGAAGTCGCTCAAGCTGTTCATGACCTCGTTCCGTAATCATGGTGCTTTCCATGAGGATTGCACCGTCATGATCGGCCGCCGCATCGTGGCGGCAACGAGCCCGCTATGGTTGCGCATCGGCGGCTATTGGTATCCACGCGGCGGCATTCCGATCGATGTGTTCTGGCAGACGGGCGCGCCGCCGGAAGGCGCCTGGCTGCCCGAGACCGGAGTGGCGCCCTATCGCGGGCGAGGCTAGCTCGAACCATTATTCGCATTGGTACTGGCTGAGCGCCCATTCACCGGTCACCGATAGCAGGTCCGATATCTTCCATTCGCCGTCGACCCTTTTGAACTTCCACTCAAGGCGGTGCGGGTTGCCGGCGACGACGAAGGCGACGATGACCTTGGCCTGGTCGCCATTGATCGCCTCGAGCGTCTTCAGGCTCTTGTCGATCTCGGCCTTATCATAGTCGGCATTGTCGAGCGCCATGTTGGGGTCGAGGCACTCGCCCTGCCCGGATTTGCGCAGCGCATCGCTCTTGTCGAGCACCGTTTTCGCCGGATCGACGAAATGGCGGCGCTGCGACGGATCGACCTCCAAGCCGACCTGGTCGTAGAATGGCCGGACCACCGCTGTCGGCGAGCCCGGCTGAATTGGGGCGGCAGGTTCGCTCGGCGAGGCAGCCGGTGGTGTTGCCGGCTCGGCGGCTGCGCGAGGTGCAGGCGCTGGCGGCGACCCGTTGTCGTCGGGCGCGGTGGCCGCCGGAGCGTTTGCCGGCGGCGCGCCGAGCAGCCCCTGCGCGGCGCCGCCACTCAAGTCCGCCGCCATAATGCACACGGCCGACAGTGCCAGGAACCGGCGGCGGGCCATCGGATCACTCCGGATCTTGGCCCGCCAGGCATTCGAGCTGGCTCAGCGTCCAATCGCTGGTCTTCGATGCGATGTCCGATATCCTCCACTTGCCGTCGATCTTCTTCAGCGACCAATGCATTTCGCGTTGTGCATCGTCTCCTTCGGGAAAGAGGCTGAAGCTCGCCACCACCTGGGCAGTATCGCCATCCACCATCTCGGACACTTTCAGGGTCTTGGAGACGGTCTTCTGGTCGAAATCCTGCGCATCGAGGCCCGGATCGAAATCGATGCAGGCGACCTGGTCCGGATTCTTCCTCGTTGCCTGATCGTTGAGGTCGAACAGTCTCGTCACCGGCTCGGTGAAGCGATCCCGGTATTTTGCGTCGGCCTCGAACTTGACATCCGGAACATAGAAGAACTTCACGGCGTTCGACGCCGGACCGGCCAGGGCGACAGCGGGAAAGGCCGTCGCAAGGGCGGCAAGGAGCACTGTCAGTCTCATGCAGAATCTCCGGCTTTTGATGGCTTGGCGCAATCCAGTAGCACGCATCCTGCATATCGGCTTTTTTGCGGCTCATGAAGCCCGCGGCCGCGTCGCGGCCGATGCAGGTCATCCGACAGTCGTGCGTGCCAAGACTGCGATCAGAGACCAAGCGCCACCTTGCGGCCATCATGGATGGCAAAAGCCGCCTGCCTTGAGGCGGTACAATCACCAATCGACGTGTGGGCAATTTTGCGCCTGTCGAGTTCGACGGAAAGCATGTCGGCTGCCATATTCGTCGTGGCGAAGACCAGCGCATCGGCTTCGACGTCCTGCTCGGTTCCGTCGAGCAGGGAAGCGACCCTGGCGGCCTTCCCGTCCCAATGAACGATGGCGCTCTCGGTCAAAAACCGCACCCGCAGCCTGGCGAGTGCGCGGCGCAGCGGCGCGTCGACTGCCATTCGCTGAAGCTCTTTGCCAACCAGGGCGTCGGGTGTCACAAGCGTCACATTGTGACCGTCCTCGGCGAGTTTCCAGGCGGTGCCGCACCCTTTCCAATTGCCGCCATCGTCGAGCAAGATAACATTTTTGCCTGGTCTCGCCTCACGGGCCATCACGGCTTCGGCCGAGAGAACCAGCCCGCCGCCCGGGATGCTTTCCCACTGCGGCAATGCCCGTTGGAAAGCGCCGTCTGACGGCATCGAGCCGGTTGCGATGATGACGTGGTCCGCGCCTTCGCGCTCGACATCCTCCGCCTCGACATATTGTCCGTACTGGACGTCGACCTGAAGCTGGCTGAGCTGGCGCTGGTACCAGTCGATCAGATCCAGAATCTGGGCGCGGCGCGGTTGCAGCCCCGCAAGGCGGAACTGCCCCCCAAGACGGTCGGAAGCCTCGGCCAGCGTGACACGGTGACCGCGTTCGGCTGCTACACGCGCCGCTTCGAGGCCGGCGGGACCGCCGCCGACGACCAGTACGCGCTTGGGTTGGCTAGCCGGGGCGAAGCGATCTCCGCCCCATTCCCATTCCCGCCCCGCCGAGGGATTGATGACGCAGCTGATCCAGTAGTCGCGGCTGCGTCGGCCCCAACACATCTGGTTGCAGGACAGGCACCCGCGAATGTCTTCCGGCCGTCCGGCGGCGGCCTTTGCGGCCAGGTGCGGATCGGCGATCTGCCCCCGCACGATGGAAACCAGATCAGCGTGGCCTTCGCTCAGCACACTTTCGGCATTCTGCGGGGTACGGATGTGACTCTCGGCGGTGACCAACGCGTGGCGCACGGTGGATTTGAGCACGGACGCCAGGTCGGCGCCGAGCTTTTCCGGATAAACAAAGGTCGGGATGATTTTGGAGAAATCGAAGTAGGAGCCCGTTCCACAAGTCACATAATCCATCAAAGAATGGCGGTCGTGGAGGTCGATTATCTCGGCCAATGCTTCGCGCTTCAGCGCCACTTCGACTTCCGGTTCGTCGTTGACCGCAAGGCCGATGATGAAATCATCGCCGCATTCCCGGCGAATTCTGCTCATCACCTCACGGCTCATCCGGGTGCGATTTTGAAGGCTGCCGCCCCACCGGTCGTCGCGGCGATTCGACCAGGGCGTCCAGAACTGGTCCAGCATCGAATGATACGCCGCCCAGACCTCGACGCCATCGAAACCGGCCTCGCGGCAACGGCGCGCCGCCTGTACGAAACCGTCGATCGTTTCCTCGATCTCGGCTTCGGACATTCGATGCGAACCGTCAGAGTCGTGATAACTCGGCAGTCCGGAAGGGGACCAGCCGGCATGGAACGAGTTGTCCGCGTCCGCGTGCTGACCGACATGATAGAGCTGCTGGATGGCGACGGCGCCATTGCCGCGGATCGCTTCCGTCACTTTGCGGAAATGGGGGATCACGCTGTCGTCGGAAGGACGGAAGTTGCCGCGGGTAAGAACCGCGGCCCGGTGCACCGGCATCGGCTCGACGACGATCATGCCCGCGCCGCCGATAGCGCGTTCGGCATAATAGCCGACATGCCGTTCTGTCGGCAGTCCCTCTACTGCCATGTTCGCGGTATGGGCTCCGAACACGATCCTGTTGCGTAAGGTCTTGCCGCGCAGAGCAATCGGCGTGAACAACCGGTTGAAGACCTGCCCAGACATGTACCGCTCCTCAAAAGCCCTAGCGGCAGCACCCGAGCGCCAGCGCCCGCAGCCATAATCGATTTGCCGGACAGCCGGCACCTGAAAGGGTGCCGGCATTCGCCAACCATTGCAGCTAGGCGTCCAGCCAGACATTCTGGAGGTCCATTTCAAAAGTCTGGTGGACGCCGTAGTTCTTCACCTTCTTGCTCGTATGACTGTAGAGCTTCTGCCAGAACGGCTGGATGATGACGCCGGAATCCTGCAGGATCTGCTCGACATCCTTCATCACCTCCTTGCGCTTGGCGACGTCGATCAGCGATAGCGCCTGCTTGAGCTTGGCGTCGAAATCGGGATTCGAATACGCCGATTCATTCCAGGCCTCGCCGGTGCGATAGCCGAGCGCCAGCACCTGGACGCCGAGCGGGCGCATGTACCAGATCGTCATCGAATAGGGATATTTCGTCCAGTCGTTCCAGAACGTCGAGCCCGGCAGCACCGTCCGTTTCACCTTGATTCCGGCCTCGCGCAACTGGCCCGCGATGGCATCGCCGGTGTTCTTCTGCCAATCGTCCTCGATGGTGATCAGCTCATGCTCGAAGTCGGCCTGACCCGCCTCCGCCATCAGCTTCTTGGCGCCAGCGGCATCACGCTCCTTCTTGGGCAGCGGGTAATACTCCGGATGGATGGGGCTGACATGGTGGTTTTCGCCGACCGTGCCGCGACCGCTGTAGCCAAGCTGCAGCACCGCGTTGTTGTCGACCGCCATCTGGAGCGCGTTGCGAACACGCTTGTCGTCGTAGGGTTTGTGCGTGACGTTGGTGCGCGCAACCAGGGTGGTCGCGGTCGCCACCTCCGATTTCTCCAGCCCCATCTTGTCGAGGATGTCGATAAAATCGGCGGGCGACTCGAAATTGAGGTCGATTTCGCCGGAATCGAAGGCATTCACCGTGGCGTTGAAGTCGGTGCCGTAGTCGATGAATTCGACGCCGTCGAGCGGAGCTTCGCCGCCCCACCATTTGCCGTTCTCGCGGCGCTTGACGACAGCCTTCTGGCCAACATCGTAAGAGACCAGCTCGAAGGGTCCGGTGCCGATCGGCTTCTTGATCGGATCGGCGCCATCGGCATCGAAATTGCGGTGGACGACGAGCGCCGGATAGTCGGTGAAGTTCGGGATCAGCGAAATGTCGGGCTCGGAGAGCTTCAGCTTGACCGTGTTGTCGTCGACCTTGGTGATCGCGCCGTCCCTCGCCTTGCCGGTCTTGGCGTCGATCAGCGCGCCGACACGCGCGGCCATGGAGTTGCCGGCGACGCCCTTCTCGCACCAGCGCGTCAGATTGTGCACCACATCATCGGCGTTGAAGACATCGCCATTGTTCCAGGTGATGTCCTTGCGCACGTGCAGCGTATATTCGGTGGCGTCGTCGTTGATGTCCCAGCTTTCGAGCAGCACCGGCTCGAAGGTGAACTGCCTGGTATAGCGCACAAGCGGCTCCAGCCAGGTGCGCGAGATGTTGGCAAGCTCAACCCAGTCGTAGGTGCGCGGATCCTTCTGCGCCTTGACCGACATCGAGACACGCAGCGTTCCGCCCTTCTTCGGCTCCTCGGCCAAGGCGTCCGTCGGCGCGGCAAGGCCGATCATGCCATAGGCCAGAGCCGTCGATGCCCCGAAGGCGCTTGCCAACGCCAGGAATTCGCGCCGATCGAACCTACCCGCACGCGCCTCGTTGGCCATCTCCTCTATGGCGCTTGGAACACGATCACCATTGCTTTTGAAAAGCGTCATTTTTTCCTCCCTGTGGTTCCCGTCAGATCTTCGTCCCGTCAGCTAACGCTGTCCGGCAATTTCTCCTCGCGCAGCGCGATAAAATCCCTGAGACCGTCGGCGATGCCCACATCGAGCTTCGGCTCCTCATAATCGGCCAGCATGTTGCGCGCTTTCTCCCGGCCGCGCGTGTCGTGGTCCTTCGCCCCTTCGGCCTTCCACTGTTCATAGGAATTGAAATCCATGATGCTGGGCATGAAGAAGGCCCGCTCGAAATGCTCGAGCGTGTGCTGGGTGCCGAGGAAATGGCCCTGCGGCCCCACCTCGCGGATGGCGGCCATCGCTTCCTTGAAATCGTCGAACGGCAGCCCGCCGGCATATTTGTACCAGCCGACGAGCTGTTCGCAATCGGTCGCGAACTTCGAATAGCCGCAGGTGAGACCCGCCTCGAGCCATCCGGCCGAGTGCCAGATGTAGTTGGCTCCGGCAAGGATGGCGGCATGCATGAGCATGTTCGCCTCGTAGCCGGCCTGGGCATCGTTCAGCTTCGAGCCGACATGGAAGCCGGACGTGCGCCACGGCAGCCCGTATTTCCGCGCCAGCGCGCCCATCAGATACATCATCTGCGCGGCCTCCGGCGTGCCGCCCATCGGAGCGCCGGTCTTCATGTCGACCGTGACCATAAACTGGCCGTAGATTTGAGGCGAGCCGGGACGCAGGAGCTGGGTGAACGCTACACCGGCAAGCGCCTCGGCATTGACCTGCGCCACCGCGCCCACGGCCGAGGCCGAGGTCGAGGCGCCGCAGAGCGCGAAGGGCGCCAGGATCAGCGGCTGATTGTGACGGGCATAGACCTTCATCGCATCCAGCATGGTGGCATCCCATACCAGCGGTGAATTGCAGTTGGTGATCGACACCAGCACAGGGTTGTCGCGCACGTAATCCTCACCGAACACGATGCCCGCCATCGCCATCGTGTCTTCCGCCCGATCCTTCGACGTCACGATGCCCATGAACGGCTTGTCGGAATGCTTCAGCGCCGAATGGATGATGTGGAGGTGACGCTTGGGCACCGCTATTTCCATCGGCTCGCAGATGATCGAGCTCGAGGAATGCAGGGCTGGCGCCATGTAGGCGAGCTTGTGGAAATTGTTGAGGTCGGCGAGCGTGCCGTAGCGCCTGACATTGTCGAGGTCACGCACATAAGGCGCGCCATACATCGGCACGAAGATGGAATTCTTTCCGCCCACGCGCACCGTACGCTCAGGGTTGCGCGCGTTGAGCGTGAACTCCGACGGCACCTTCGAGACGAGCTCCATCAGCAAGGCCCGGTCGATCCGCACTCTTGTCTCGGAGACGTCCGCGCCGGCGGCCTTCCACATCTCGATGGCCTCATCGTCGCGGAACTCGCATCCCACGTCCTCCAGGATGGCGAGCGATTCCTGGTGTATGAGTTCCACTGCCTCGTCCGGCACCATCTGATAGACGGGGATTTGGCGGACCAGTGTCGGAAACGACGTTACCGGAGCTCCCCGCAGCGCCTTGCGCCCCAGGCGGCCGCCGGCTCGACGATTGGCGTGTTCGGTCACAGCGGCCGGTGCGTTCATGGCAACTCCATTCCTCTTATACCTCGCAGCCTAGACGCACAAAACAGGAATGTGACGCTGGAAAATCCTGATCTCTTGTATAAGCTCTGCTTATGCGAAACCTGCGCCACCTCCTTCCCTCGGCCGGCAGCCTGATCGTCTTCGAGGCGGCGGGCCGCCTGTCGAGCTTCACCGCCGCCGGGCGAGAGCTCGGCATGACCCAGGCCGCCGTTTCCTACGCGGTGCGCGGGCTGGAGGAACAGCTCGGCGCCAAGCTGTTCCAGCGCCGTCACCGGCAGGTCAGCCTGACGGAGGCCGGCGAGCGTTTCCACGCCGACGTTTCGCTGGGCCTGTCCCACATCCGAAAGTCGGCGGAGGATCTGCGCCTGCAGGCGACCGGAGGCCACGTGACGCTTGCCGCCTCGACTGCGTTCGGCTCCTTCTGGATGATGCCGCGGCTGCAGCAGTTCCGCGACGAACTGCCGGGCATTGATCTGCGCATCCAGACCGCCGACCGCGACCTCGACATCATCGCAGAGGGAATCCCGCTTGCCGTGCGCGGCGGCGAACCGAGGGACTGGCAGGACTATCATTCGCTGCCGCTTGCCGACGAAGAGATCTTTCCCGTCGCCGGCACCAGCTACGCGGCGAAGTTCGGCCTGCCCAAATCGGTCGCGGAACTGGCCACGCACCGTCTCATCCATCTTGAGGAGCCCTATCGGGAGGCGGCGAGCTGGAATGAGTGGTTCGAATCGGCCGGCGCCCGTCTCGGCGATACCGCGCGCGGCCTGCGCATCAACGATTACGGGCTGGTAATCCAGGGCGTCATGGAAGGGCAAGGCATCGCGCTCGGCTGGCGCCACCTTGCCGAGCGGATGCTCGCGACGGGACTGCTGGTGCCGGTGACGGACCATGTGCTCAAGACCGGCAAGGCGTTCTATGTCATCTGGCCGAGGAACCGGGAGCTTAGCGAGAATGCCCGCAAGGTACGGGATTGGCTGGCAGCGCAAGCGTGAGGTCGTTCACTGTTTTCACCGTATTTCACCCTCGCCCGCTCGGCACGAATCCGCCTATACTGTCACCATGCCCATACGCCAGCTTTCCGAAACGATGATCAACCAGATCGCCGCCGGCGAAGTCATCGAGCGTCCGGCAAGCGTGGTGAAGGAACTGGTCGAGAACGCGCTTGATGCCGGTGCGGGAAAGGTCGAGGTCGTCACATCAGGCGGCGGGTTGAACCTGATCCGTGTCACCGACGACGGCTTCGGCATCCCCGAACAGGAGCTTTCGCTGGCGATCGCACGCCATTGCACCTCCAAGCTTGCCGAAGACATCCACGACATCCGCTCGCTCGGCTTTCGCGGCGAGGCGCTGCCATCGATCGGCTCGGTATCGCGCTTGTCGATCCGCTCGCGCACGGCGGCAAGCGACAGCGCCGCCGAGATCGGCATCGAGGGCGGCAGGATCTCGCCCGTTAGGCCGGCGGCGGCCAATCGCGGCACCACCGTGGAGGTGCGCGACCTTTTCTTCGCCACCCCGGCAAGGCTGAAATTCATGAAAGGCGAGCGCGCCGAAAGCTCGGCGACCAGCGACGTGGTCAAGCGCATCGCGATCGCCTTTCCGACCGTTCGCTTCACGCTCAGCGGTTCCGACCGCTCGACGCTTGAATTGCCGGCGACCGATGACAGCGCGGACGGACGCCTGCGCCGCATCGCCCAGGTGATGGGGGCCGAGTTTCCCGACAATTCCATTGCCATCGATGCGATGCGCGAAGGCGTGCATCTGACCGGCCATGTATCGATCCCGTCCTTCACCCGCGCAAACGCGCTGCAGCAATATGCCTATGTCAATGGCCGGCCAGTGCGCGACAAGCTGATCGCCGGCGCTATCAGAGGCGCCTTCGCCGACGTCCTGCCACGCGACCGCCATGCGGTCACGGTGCTTTTCCTGACACTCGACCCGGCGATCGTCGACGTCAATGTCCACCCAGCCAAGGCCGATGTCCGCTTCCGCGACCCCGGCCTGGTGCGCGGGCTGATAGTCGGCGCCATCCGTCAGGCGCTTGCCGAAGCCGGCATCCGCGCCGCCACTTCCGGTGCCGCCGGCATGATGGCGGCGTTCCGGCCGGGAGCGGCGTCATACGCCCATGGCGGCCCGGCCAATGGTCACCGCAGCTACGAAGCGGCCTACCGCGCCTCGGGCTCTGCCGGTTTCGACCACGCACGCTCGCCGCAACGGCCACTCGACATGGAGTTCCAGGGTTCAGGATTCGAACGAAACGGCGGGTTCGGCGAAAACGAGCAGGCGGCGTTCGATGCCGGCCCGATCGCCAGCGCCGACGCCCGGGCAGGACAGGGCGAAGCGGCGGAGACGCTGCTTGGCACGGTGCTCGGTGCGGCACGGGCGCAGGTGCATGAGAACTACATCGTCGCCCAGACCAGGGACTCACTTGTCATCGTCGACCAGCATGCCGCGCATGAGCGGCTGGTCTACGAGGCGTTGAAGAACGCGCTGCACGCGCGCGCCGTGCCGTCGCAGATGCTGCTTCTGCCGGAGATCGTCGACCTGCCTGAAGAGGATGCCGAACGGCTCGCCACGCATTCCGAAACGCTCGCCCGCTTCGGGCTCGGCATCGAGCGTTTCGGGCCGGGCGCCGTGGCCGTGCGCGAGACACCGTCGATGCTGGGCGAGACCAACGTCCAGCAATTGGTGCGCGACCTCGCCGACGAGATCGCCGACAACGACACCGTCGACACGCTGAAGGAAAGGCTGGACAAAATCGCGGCGACCATGGCCTGCCATGGTTCAGTGCGTTCCGGCCGCCTGCTCAAGGCCGAGGAGATGAACGCGCTGCTGCGCCAGATGGAGGCCACGCCCGGCTCCGGCACCTGCAACCACGGCCGCCCGACCTATATCGAACTCAAGCTGGCGGACATCGAAAGGCTGTTCGGGCGGCGGTGAAGTTTGGCCCTATGTCGGCAAGGCCGGGCGCCATCGGTCACTTCTTTTGCTGGTATTTCCTGGCGGAACGATTGAAAATGTAATCCATCGTGTGTCCGTTGCCGCCGCCACGAAAGTTCACGGAGATGATGTCCTTGCGACGCTCCACCCATTTCTGGACGTTCATGTATATAGGCGTCATCAACATGCCCGCATCGCAACCATCGTCATCGAAAGGGATTTGCTGGACGACCTTGCCGCTGGTCTTCTTGATGACCTGCATTTTCGTCATGCAAATCCCTGAACCGGTGTTTGTGTAAAGTCCGGCAAACCGGTCGGCAGCGGTCTCAGCCCAAAAGGGAATTTCAACAGTTCCGTCGAGTTTCGCCTCGCCCGTGTCGTCCAGGCTTGCAACCTTCTTCAGCGTGACCGGAAATTTGTCCGCGCCTTTGCGCCAGGTCCCTCTCGCACCGCTTTCGCCGATGTCGAGGGAAAGCGGGCAATTCGTGGTATCGACTGGTGTCTTCGATCCCATCACCATGATGCGTTCAAATTCCTGGTCGTCCGAAATCGCGCACAGCGAGAGCCTGGTGCCGCTGACCGTGCCGTAGAGCGCGATCGGATTCTGCCTGGCGTCGTAGAAATAACTTCCCTCGACCGTTATGCCGCTGCCATAGCTGTCATATGTCTGAAGCGATAGATGAACGGGATCGGGTCCTATCGACCCTTCGTAGTTCTCCACGTGATACCAGCCGGCGACGGCCTTTTGGCTCAGCAGCAGCAAGCAGAAAAACGCGGCCACGAACGCTCTTCCCATCCCGATCCCCTCCATCAGCGCAAATCAGGATAGCGCGCCTTATGCCCGTATCACAGGGGTTGCCGGTTGAAGCAGCGCGACTTGTGGATTTGAGTCGGAAAACAGCCGCAACTCTCTGATTTATCGCTTCAAATTCACTACGATGACGCCCCCTAGCGCCAGCGCGCCGCCAAGCAGGCCGAGCAGCATCGGGACTTCGCCCAGCCAGAAGAAGCCGATCAGGGCGGACATGGGAGAAACCAGATAAAGGAAGTTCGAGGCACGCGCCGCAGGCAAGCGCGAAAGCGCCGTCGCCCAGGCGGCATAGGCGATCAGGCTCGGCACGACGCCGAGATAGATGACCGCCCCCAGCCCCGCCATATCGGCGACCGCCGCCTGCGAAAAAGCTGCCGGCAGGAAGGGCGCCAGGCAGAGCGCGCCGAGCACCATATTCGAGGCCGCGATGGTCAGTGGATGGTGGCGGGCGAACAGCGGCTTCTGCACGATGGTGTTGACGGCCGAACAGAGCGCTGATCCCAGCACCAGAAGCGCACCCGTGTCGAAATGCAGGCCCTGTCCGTCGGCCATGGCGATAATGCCGATGCCGCTGAAGGAAATGGCGGTGCCGACCCAGGCCATCGTCGAGAATCGTTCGCCGAGCAGCGCCATCGCCATGATGGCGGTGAAGATCGGGCTGACATTGATGATGAATCCGGCAGCACCGGCCGAAACCGTCAGTTCGCCGAAATTGAGCATGGCGGTGTAGAGCGCGACGAAAACGGCGCCGCCAAAGGCCAGGCGCCACAACTCGCCTATGCGCGGCAGCGTCGGCCGCCTGACAGCAAGGAAGATCGCCGCAGGTACCGCGGCGATGGCAAAGCGCAGGGCGCCGAGTTCGAGCGGCCCGAACGCGGCGAGGCCAGCCCGGATCGCCGGAAAGGCCGAGGCCCAGCCAATCACCGTCAGCGCCACCGCTACGGCCGCGGTGGTGTCCATCCGCTGTGCTGGATTCAACGTGCTCGTCATCGCCCTCATCTCATCGTCCTCCCGTTCTTTCGCCTCTCGATGGGGAGAAAACGCTTTTTCGGACCAATTGACAAACGACCAAATCGAGGGTCAGCTGTGACTATGGATCACAGCTTAGACGACATCTTGCCGCTCGAGACACTGCGCGCCTTCGATGCAGCGGCACGCACGGGGAGTTTTTCGGCAGCCGCGCAGAGGCTCAATCTCACCCATGGCGCTATCAGCCGGCAGATCGCCAAGCTGGAGGGCTGGCTTGGCCTGAAGGTTTTCGAACGCGGGGCGCGCGGCGTGACGCTGACGAACGAAGGCAATCGCCTGCATCTCAGGACCACCGAAGCCTTCGCGTTGATCTCGGTCAATTCGGACCGCTGGGTTGAACCGCGCGGCACCGCAGTGGTGCGGCTGGCCTCGATCCCCTCGGTAAGCGGCCTATGGCTGATGCCACGCATGGCGGCGCTTGAGAATGATCCCACCCGCCTGCGCATCGTGCTGGATGTCGATAACCGCCAGGCCGATCTCGCCGATGAAGGCATCGATCTGTCGGTGCGCTGCGGACGCGGCCGCATCCCGGGCCGCGTTTCGATGCAGTTGTTCGAGGAGTATCTGTTTCCGATCGCCTCGCCGAGCCTCGCGCCTGAGATCGGTGGCGGCGACCCGGCCCGGCTGCTCAAATTCCCGCTGATCAACGATTCCGACGCATCCGGCTGGCGCGCCTGGTTCGCCGCGCGGGACATGGATTACCGGCCGCGCCCGCAGGATCGCCGCTTCGAAGACTACAATCTGGTGCTCGATGCCGCGGCGCACAGCCTGGGCATCGCCCTGGCGCGCCCGCCGCTCACCGAACACCAGATACGGTCGGGGCGCGTCGTGGCCGTCGACGACCGTGTTGTGCTCAATCCCGTCTCCTACTGGCTAGATCGTCCCGCCGGGAGGCCCCGCGCCGCTGCCGCCGACCTGTCGCGCCGCATCGCGGCGCAGGCCGGTGTGTCGGCGGAAAAGATCGAACACTTCATCGAAGCCGACACGTAGGTTTCAGAGCAGTTCACCGTTTCACGGAAACGGCGAACCGCTCTATGTCTTTGTTTTGCGCAATTCCATAGGGAAAGCGCTACGCGCTTTTCCCGGGAAAACCGTACACACTTGCTTTAGCGAATGGCCAACCAGACAAATGCAATGAGCGCGGCAACCAGCAGGCCCGTTGCGATGGGGCCGATGCCGACCGCGCCTTGTTCGCGATTCCCCGGTGCGGCTCCCTTTGGCTGGCCGGTCATGCGCCCCGGCACCACATTGTCGGCTGACGCCTTTTGCACGACGGATACCCGCGGCGAGACGAACGCCGGCCACGAGAGCGGCGCGGGCCGTGCAGCCCCACCGTCTTCGGCTCTTGTGACCGCCACTGGCACGCCGCGCTGAGCCTCGTCGCCTGGCGACGTCTGCTTGCGCGCCGCAATCTCGGAAACGGTCTTTCCGGCGGTGTCCATGTCCGGCTCCATCGCCGCCTGATAGGCCCGCACGATCTGCGGTGCGGCCAATTGCTGCGACGTCTCGGCCGACGCGGGCGGCAGGGCCGCCAACGCTTCCAAGGCCGGTTGCGGGCGCAAGGCCGGCAGCGGCGGTCGCAAGGCCACCTTGACCAGCGCTGCCTTGAGCGCATCGGGTTTCGCCGACGGCACCGCCTGCGGCGTCATCGCCTCCTTGAGCAAGGAAGCCGGCCGAGCGGAAGAAATGTCCATCATGTCCCCACCAATGGTACCCTTCGGCTCATCAAATAGGATATCAGCATTGCCTCGAGCTTGTCCCATGCTTGACCTTGCCGGCAATTTGTGGCGATGAACTCGGCATGAAGCTCGGCACCAAAGCATGATGAACCGTTTCGAAGGCCCCGGCGGCAAGGAAGCCCGTATCCGCTATCTCGACGGCGACTTCCAGGTGACGAGCCCCGGCGCGTTCGTGCGCTGCGCCGTGACCGGCGAAAGCATTCCGCTCGACGAGCTGAAGTACTGGAGCGTCGAGAGGCAGGAGCCCTACATCAACGCCGCGGCCTCATTGCGCCGCGAGATCGAGGCGCATCCGGAATTGCGCAAGCGAAGCTGAGCAAATCCAGGAATGCGCAGCGATTTCTGTCCGCCGTTGCGTAAAAACCAAGAGGCAGAGCGGGTCGGCGATTCCATCGAAGGCTGAACGCCTTAGCCCTTAAGCTTAAGCTTACGCTGGCGCCAGGCATCGAGCGTCTCCCCGATGATACGTTCGGGAACGTGGTCGAGCTCGAAGACCGCGTCGATTTCCAGCACGTCGAGACGATCGAGAAAGTCCTTCGAGGCGCCGTGGCGCAGCCGGGCGGCATCCTTGGCGGTGGTGATGAGGCCGAGCCCTTCGGCGCGCGCGGTGGCCGCCAGTTCGGCAAGCTCATCCTCGGCGTAGAAATGATGATCCGGAAACGGCCGCTTCAAAGCCACCTCGCCGCCGGCCTCCTCTACCGTGTCGAAGAATTTCTCGGGGTGGCCGATGCCGGCGAAGGCAAGATAGCGTTTGCCGGCGAGGCGTTCCTTGCCGCTCGGCTCGGTGTGAGCCTCGAAGATCGGCCGGCCGGCGCGCGCCGCCTGGCGCACCACCGCGTCGGCGGCGGTGCCGTCACCCATCTTCAGCAACCCGCTGGTGAAGACCAGCTGATCGACGACCTTGGCCCTGAGCGGCCCGCCCGGGATGACACGGCCGTTGCCGATGCCGTACCGCGCATCGACGACGACCAGCGCATAGTCGATATGGATGCGCGCGCTCTGGAAACCGTCATCCATGATCAGGAAATCGCAGCCATGATTTTCCATGAGCAGTCGGGCGCCGGCGGCGCGGTGCGGCGTCACTGCCACGGGCGCGTGTTCGGCCAGCAGCAGCGGCTCGTCACCGACATGCCTGGCGCTGTCGTGTTTGATGTCGACGACATGCGGCTCGGCGAAGGAGCCGCCATGGCCGCGCGAGAGGAAACCGGGTTTGAGCCGCATGCGCCTGGCGTGTTCGGCCATGGCGATCGCCACCGGGGTCTTGCCCGTCCCGCCGACGGTGAAATTGCCGATGCACAGAACCGGCGCTTCGATCTTCTCGCGTCTGGCCCGCCGCATGCCACGGCCGGCGACGAATGCATAGGCGGCCGACAGCGGCGACAGCGCGAAAACGCGCCAGTCCGGCTCCTCCCACCAGAACGGCGGTGCTTCGGAGGCCATTTTAGCGCCCGTTCGCGCCCTTCAGGCGCGCCTTGACGACCAGCGGCTGGATATAGGGCTCAAGCGACTTCAGCGTGCGCGCCAGCGCGCCGCGCATCTCATCGACGGTCGCGGCGCCGGCCGCCATCATCTCATGGCGCGCGACTTCGTTGGTGAGCAGGAAGTTGACCGCACCGGCCAGCATGTCGCGGTCGCGCACCAGCTTGGCGCCGCCGCTGTCGAGCAGGCGCTGGTAGGCCTCGCGGAAATTCTGCACGTTGCGTCCGGCAAGGACCGCCGTCTCGAGCATGGCTGGCTCGAGCGGGTTCTGGCCGCCTTCGGAGGTGAGCGAACGGCCGACAAAGGCGATCTCGGTCATCCTGAGATAGAGCCCCATCTCGCCGATCGTATCGCCGAGCAGGATGTCAACGTCGGGCCCGATCCTGTCGGCCTTGCTGCGCCGCGCGACCTTGAGGCCCATGCCGGAAATCTGCTCGGCCAGGGCCTCGGCGCGGTCGGGATGGCGCGGGACTACGATCGTCAGCAGGCCGTGGTGACGCTTGTGCAGCATCGCATGGACCTCGGCGGCAACCACTTCCTCGCCGTCATGGGTCGAGATCGCCGCCCAGGTCGGACGGCCGCCAATCTGCCGCTGCAAGGTGGCCAGCGCCCGTTCGTCGACGGGCGGCGGGTTGGTGTCGACCTTGAGATTGCCGGAAACGGTTACCGGCCGGGCGCCGAGCGCGCGGAAACGCTCGCCGTCGACATCGGACTGGGCAACGACATGGGCAAGGTTCTCGAACAGCGCCTCGGCGATGTTGGGGCGCTTCTTCCAGGACGTGAAGGAGCGGTCGGACAGCCTGCCATTGACCAGAACCTGCGGCACGTGGCGGGCGCCAAGCTCGAGAATCGTCATCGGCCAGATCTCCGATTCGGCGATGATCGCCAGATCCGGCTTCCAGTGGTCGAGGAAACGGCTGACCGCCGGCTTGAGGTCGAGCGGCACATACTGGTGGATGATGCGGTCGCCCAATCTCTCGTCGGCGACCTTGGCCGACGTTACGGTGCCGGTCGTCAGCACGATATTGACGCCGTAGTCGAGTATGCTCTCGACCAGGGGAACGACAGCTATGGTTTCGCCGACGCTCGCGGCGTGGATCCAGATAACAGGCCCATCGGGGCGAGGCCGGCCGGCGACGCCGTAGCGTTCGCGGCGGCGGTTGCGGTCTTCCTTGCCGCGCGAGGTGCGCCAGGCAACATAGGGTCCGACCAGCGGATAGGCGACAGCGCCCGCCAAACGATATGCCGTCAGCATGGTACGCGCCCAGCGACCGCTCATCGCGGGGCATCCACGAGACGGTAGGCCTCGGCGGTCGCGGCATTGAGCGAGGCCGTCACTTCGAGGCGCTTGCGCTCCATCTCGGCGTCATCGGCATTGGCCGGCACGAAAACCGGTGTACCGATGATGATGGACGAGCGGCCGAACGGCAGGTTGATGGTCGTCTTGTCCCAGCTCTTCTCCAGCACCTTGCGGCGGCTGGTGGCAATGGCCGCCGGCAGGATCGGCCGGCCGGAGAGCCGCGCCAGGAGCACGATGCCAAGCCCCGCATCGCGCGGCGTGCCATGGGGGATGTCAGCGATCATGGCGACGTTCTTGCCGGCGACGAGCGACTTTTTCAGGGCGATCAATGCCTTGGCGCCGCCCTTGTCGAGATGTTTGGCATTATCGCGCCCGCCGGAGCCGCGTACGGCCTCGATGCCGAATCTCTCGATCATCAGGGCGTTGAGTTCGGCATCGGCACTGCGCGACACCATGGCGACGAGCGGCCTGCCCTTGGGGTAGTAGGCCGGCGTCAACAGATGCTGGCCGTGCCAGAGCGCAATGATGCCGGGCTCGAACTGGGCATAGGCACCGCCGGTCAATTTCGCCGAGCCGTCGACGACGCGGTTGGTCAGGCGCACCAGCCGAACGAACTGCGCCAGCAGGCCGACGATGATGTTCTTGACGAATCGCGACTGCGCCAGCGGCTTGCGGATCCTGCGCCAGAAGGCCTTGGTGGCGCGGCTGCGGCCCCTGCCCGTCGGCGTAGCCTGGCCGGGCGGCGCTTTCGCCAGATCATTATCCATCGAAGTCAACCGACGGCCTTGTGGTCGGGGTCGAGGAGCCGATGCAGGTGCACGACGAAATAACGCATATGGGCATTGTCCACGCTGGCCTGCGCCTTGGCTTTCCATGCCGAATGGGCGGATTGATAGTCGGGATAGATGCCGACGATGTCGAGCGCGTCAAGATCGCGGAATTCGGTGCCGCCAAGCTTCTTCAGTTCGCCGCCGAACACCAGGTGCAAAAGCTGTTTCTTTCCGTCTTCCGCGGCCATTTCGGTCCTTCACATATTGTGAGTTTGTGACAGGTCTAGACCAAAGCCGCCGACTTTGGAACCTTCGATAATGCTTTCAATCATCCAGTCCGGCAATGACGCCCACGAGCACCGCCAGCAGTTCACCGCTGCCGGCGGCGAGCGCGCCGTGGCGGGTCACCTCGCCGGCATAGAGCGGCGCGCGGCCATGCGGGTCGAGCAACTGGCCGCCCGCCTCGCGCAGGATAAGGTCGGCGGCGGCGATATCCCAGTCGTGCGCGTTCGGCTTTACGAAAGTGGCATCGAGCGTGCCGTTGGCGATCATTGCCAGGCGATAGGCAAGCGAAGGGCTGTAGGGCGCCCGCTTCAGCCGTTCCTGCCAGCCGGCCGGTATCCTGTCGAGCAACTGCTTCAATCCGGAAATTTCGGCCTTGTCGCCGGGCTGGCGCACCGCGATGCGGCTACCGTTGCGGAAGGCGCCCTGGCCAGGCAGCGCCCAGTAAGTCTCGTTAAGCGCCGGACACTCGAGCACGCCGGCAAGCGAACGGCCATGCTCCACGACGGCGACGCTGACACACCAGGTGCGCTGGCCTTCCAGGAAGCCGCGGGTGCCGTCGATCGGATCGACGACAAAGGTTCGGCGCGCCGAAAGCCGCACTGGATCGTCGACCGTCTCCTCGGACAGCCAGCCATAATCCGGCCGCGCCGCAAGCAGGGTCTGGCGCAAATACGCATCGGCGGCGTGATCGGCCTCACTGACCGGCGAGGTCCCGCCCTTCATCCAGACCTGCGGGCTGTTCCCGAAGTAACGCATGGCGATGACGCCGGCCTCGCGGGCAGCGTCGCGCAGCAGCGGCAGATCCTCCGTGGCGCCAGTCGTGGTCAGATCATGCTCCGGCAAGGGTCATGCCTTCGATCAGCAACGTGGGGGCGGCGGTGCCGAAATTGCGATCGAGATCGCTTGCCGGCACCATGTTTAGGAACATCGTCTTCAAATTGGAGGCGATCGTGACTTCGGCGACGGGATAGGCAAGCTGGCCGTTGTCGATCCAGAACCCGGATGCGCCGCGGCTGTATTCGCCGGTCACCATGTCGACACCTTGCCCGAACACCTCGGTGACGTAGAAGCCCGTCTTGAGCGAGGCGATCAGTTCTTCCGGCGAGCGCTCGCCCGGCTCGATGGCAAGATTGGTCGAAGACGGCGAGACGGACGAGCCGCTGCGCGAACCGCGTCCATTGGTAACGAGACCCAGTTCCCGCGCCGCCGAGGTCGACAGGAACCAGTGGTTGAGCACACCGTTCTCGATCATCAAAAGCTTGTCGCCTTCAACGCCTTCGCCGTCGAACGGACGCGAGGCCTGGCCGCGCCGCCTCAGCGGCTCGTCGGTGACGGTAATGGCCGATGCAGCCACCTTTTTGCCCATCATGTCGCGCAGGAACGACGTCTTGCGCGCGACGGCAGCGCCGTTGATGGCGCCCGCGAGATGGCCGGCAATGCCGCGCGCCACGCGCGGATCGAACACCACGTCGACCGGTCCGGTCGCGGCCTTGCGCGCGCCGAGCCGGCGCACGGCGCGTTCCCCGGCCTTGCGGCCTATGTCTTCCGGCGCATCCAGGTCGGCAAAATGCTGGCGCGAGGAGAATTCATAATCGCGCTCCATGCCGGTACCCTCGCCGGCGATGACGCTCGTGGAGCGCGAGAAGCGCGAGGCGACATAATGGCCGAGGAAGCCGTGCGAGGTGGCCAATACCAGCCCTCCGAGCCCGGCGCTGGCATTGCTGCCCGCCGAATTGGTCACGCCTTTGACGGCCAGAGCCGCCGCTTCCGCGGCCAGTGCCGCTTCCTTCAACTGGTCGGCCGATACTTCTGTTGCATCGAACAGGTCGAGATCGCGCGTCTGCCTGGCCAGCAGCGCCGGATCCGCGAGGCCCTGGTTGGGATCTTCGGGAGAGACCCTGGCCATGGCGACGGCACGTTCGGCAAGCGCCTTCGGATCGGACGCGGCAGTCGCGGAAACACTTGCCACCCGCTGGCCGACAAAGACACGCAGCGAAACGTCGTCGCCTTCCGACGCCTCGGTGTTTTCGACCTTGCCCAGCCGCACCGACACACCGGTCGAGCGGCCACGCACCGCGACGGCATCCGCGGCATCGGCGCCAGCTTTTTTGGCAGCCTCGACCAGGGCCGCGACGCGGTCGGTCAATCTTGATGCGTCCGATATATCGCTCATGCGCGTGATCCTGCTGTTGCGGCTGGCCCGAGAGCCGCCGTCCCCCATCTATTGTTCCGGTCCGGCTTGTGCAATGGCACAAGCTTCAATCAAAATGCATCGGTTCAGCCGCCCATCGCGAAGCGCGGCACCGCATCGCCAGCACGGAGCATTTCCAATGACGCCTTTCCATCTTGCCTTCCCGGTCCGTGATCTCGATGAAACACGCGCTTTCTATGGCGAGGTGCTGGGTTGCGCCATCGGCCGCTCTTCGGAGACCTGGGTCGATTTCGACCTGTTCGGCCACCAGATGTCGGCGCATCTGCGGCCACGGGCCGCGCCGGCCGCCAGCGACGGCAAGGTCGACGGCATGGCGGTGCCGATCCCGCATTTCGGCGCCGTGCTTTTGATGGATGACTGGCAGCGGCTTGCCACGCGGCTGGAAGCACGCGCCGACATAGACTGGCTGGAGCGGCCGATGATCCGCTTCAAGGGAGAGCCCGGCGAACAGGCGACGCTGTTCATCCGCGATCCCTCGGGCAACGCGCTGGAATTCAAGGGCTTTCGTTCGCTGGAGCAGATTTTCGCGCATTGACATGGTGCAAGCCGTGGCGCGCGGACTCAGGACCCGGCAACAGGCGTCCAGATCACATCCTCGATTTTTTGCGCGCCCGTGGCCAGCATCGCCAGCCTGTCGAAGCCGAGCGCGATGCCGCTGGCCTGTGGCATGACCGCGAGTGCCGCGAGAAAATCCTCGTCCAGCGGATAGCGCTCGCCATAGACGCGCTCTTTCTCGTCCATTTCCATGATGAAGCGCCGGCGCTGCTCCTCGGCGTCCGTCAACTCGCCGAAGCCGTTGGCAAGTTCGACGCCGCAGCAATAGAGCTCGAAGCGCTCGGCGACGCGGGGGTCGCGTGGGCTCGGTCGCGCCAGAGCCGCCTCGGCGACCGGGTACTCGCAAAGGATGGTCGCGCGGCCGATACCGAGATTGGGCTCGATCTTCTCCACCATCACCCGGCTGAACAGGTCGGCCCAGCCGTCGTCGGGCGCGGTACGCAGGCCGGCACCGGTCAGGGCCTGATGGAGCGAATCGCGGTCGGTGATGCCGTCGGCGCTGACCGTCGCAAGCAGATCGATCCCGGCATGGCGCGCGAAGGCGTCCGCCACCGTCAGCCGCTCCGGCTCCGCGAAAGGATCGCAGTCGCGGCCGCGAAAGCTGAAGCGCGTGGCCCCTGCCCTTGTCGCGGCCAGCGCCAGCAGATCCGCGCAATCCCGCATCAGGCTCTCATAGGTTTCGCCGACCCTGTACCATTCGAGCATGGTGAATTCGGGATGGTGCAAAGGGCCACGCTCGCGGTTGCGATAGACCGGGCCGAAGCTGAAGATCCTGGTCTCGCCGGCAGCGAGCAGCTTCTTGCAGGCGAATTCCGGCGACGTGTGCAGATAGAGCGGCTTGCGATGCCCGTCCGGCGCGACCGCCTCGGTTGCGAAGGCCGCCAGATGCGCCTCGTTGCCGGGCGATATCTGCAGGGCCGATGCCTGCACCTCGATGAAATCGCGACGGGCGAACCAGTCGCGCAAGGCGGCGGCAAGGCCGTTGCGCAGCATCAGGCGCGAACGGCGATCGGCATGCACATGCGGCGTCCACCAGGGCGAAGCGGCGGTCATGGGCGGTTTGAAGGCGCGCTGGTTCGCGTTGGGGGCTGGCGGTTCGCGCCGAGATGCGCTAGGCCCCCATCCAGCGCCGCGCAAGCCGGCAAACGCCCGTCAACTCTCGCAGGATAAAAAACCGTGGTGAAAGTCATCGCCAGTTCGCTCCGCAAAGGCAATGTCGTCGACAAGGACGGCAAGCTTTATGTGATCCTCTTTGCCGAAAACATCCACCCAGGCAAGGGCACGCCCGTGACGCAGCTCGACATGCGCCGCATTGGCGACGGGGTGAAGGTTTCGGAGCGCTACCGCACCACCGAACAGGTGGAGCGTGCCTATGTCGAGGAGCGCGAGCACACCTTCCTCTACGCCGACGGCGAAGGCTATCACTTCATGAACCCCGAGACCTACGACCAGGTGGCGGTGTCGGAAGCCGTCGTCGGCGATGCCGCCCCCTATTTGCAGGAAGGCATGCCGGTTCAGGTCTCGCAGTTCAACGGCATCGCTATCTCCCTGGTGCTGCCGCAGCGGGCCACCTTCGAAGTGGTCGAGACCGAGCCGACGACCAAGGGCCAGACGGCGTCCTCTTCCTACAAGCCCGCCCTACTCTCCAACGGCGTGCGCACCGCCGTGCCGCCGCATATCGCGCCAGGCACCCGCGTGGTGGTGATGACGGCCGATGGGTCCTATGTGGAGCGCGCGAAGGACTGAGAGCACGGCGCCAGGCGTCGCCAGCTTCTCAGCCGGACCCTATTTTTAGCCGCTGACGATGATCGGCGGCATCGCCAATTGGCGCCTGCCGAGGCCGGCGCTGCCCGGGCAAACAACAAGCGCAGCGTTATTTCCAGAAGCGTGTCGCACAAAGCCATCATCGTTCGTCCTTGTGGAAAGGAGAACGCCAATGAGAAAGCTTATCGTCACCGAATTCATCAGCGTCGATGGTATCGCCGAGGTCGAGAAACTGCCCGGCGTGACCTGGAACGACGAGATGAACAGGTTCAAGGAGGACGAGCTGGCTGACAGCGGCGCCATGCTTTTGGGGCGCACGACCTACGAGATTTTCGCCGGCTCGTGGCCGAGCGAAACCGGAGACTTCGCCGACCGGTTCAACGCGCTGCCGAAATATGTCGCGTCCAGCAGTTTGAAGGTGCTCGACTGGAAACCGGCCGAGCTGCTCAGTGGGCCGCTGCCGAAGGCGGTCAGGACATTGAAGCTAGGCAGCGGCGGCAACATCTATGTGCATGGCAGCCTCAGCGTCGCGCAGGAACTGTTGCGCCATGGTCTGGTCGACCGCGTCAGGCTGCTGAGCTACCCCGGCACCGTTGGCCAAGGCAAAAAGCTGTTTCCGGCCGGCGATCCGGTGTCGTTTGAGTTGATTTCCGCCAAGCCATTCAGTAATGGGGTGGTGGCGCTGGAGTATGCGCCGGTGCTGGCGAAATCGTAATCGGTTAGAGTGCCCTTCTTCCAGAGAGGACTGGAGGGCGCCTGGCTTTCGGGATCAAAGCTATAGCGGTGACGTGAGGCAACGTGTGGACCTCGCGTCACCCGGTCTGCTTTCCCCGTCTTTGCTCGACAGCAGCACTTTCCCTAGCCTCCACAACCCTCTCCACCTCGCGCTTCAGCTGGTCCTTGATATCCGCCGTCTCGGTCATCAGGACCTCGATCTTGAGGAAGTCGAGCACGCGGTATTTGGACACCGCCGGGCGGATCAGGATGTCGGGCTGGCACTGCTTCAGCTTGTTGGCGATGATCGACTGCATCATCAATTGCGTGGCGCCGAACATCAGGTCGACAGAGGTCGGCCGCCTGTGGTCGGCCTCTTCCGGCGCGCCGACCACGTCGACGCCGATGATGATGTCGGCATCATCCTCGATAAGGTCGAAGGGCACGGGGTTGTAGATGCCGCCATCGATCAGCAGCCGGCCGTCGCGCATCACCGGGCGGAACACGGCAGGAATGGCCGCTGAAGCCGCGAGCGCCGAATGCAGGTCGCCTTCGGCGAACACGGCCAGCTTGTGGCCGAAATAGTCCGTCGCCGTCACCTTCAGCGGGATTTTCAGCTCGGCGAAGGTTTCGGGAATGGCTTCGGGCAGGAATGCCTTGAGGATGCGTTCGACATTGAACTGGCTGACGCGGATGCCGGCCTGCATGGCCTCGGCGATGGTGCCGGGCCGCGCCCGCCACATGCGGCTCGCCACCTCGGCGCGACGGCCGAGGATCGAGCGGGCATAATCATGGATGTCCTTGCCGGTCATGCCGGAGGCCATGCCGGCGCCCATGATGGCGCCGATCGACGAGCCGGCGATTGCGACCGGCCTGATGCCCAGTTCGTCCAGCGCCTCGATGACATGGATGTGCGCCAGACCGCGCGCGCCGCCGCCGCCAAAGGCGATGCCGAAGGTGAGGTTCATCCCTTGTTGGCTCCGGCCAAGGGCGGTCCGACGACCATGATGGTCGGCTCGGCCGACAAAAGCTTCTTCGCCGCGGCCTTGACCTGGTCGAGTGTCACCGCGTTGATGAGGCCGGTGCGGCGCTGAATGTAATCGACGCCGAGGTCGTCGAGCTGCAGCTCGACCAGGGTCGCGGCGATGGCGCTGGAGGAGTCCAGGTTGTTGATGGCGTAGGCGCCGATCATGTATTTCTTGGTCGCCGCCAGTTCCGCGTCGGTCGGGCCGTCCTCGGCAAGCCGCTTGACCACGTCCCGCACGATGCCAAGGGTTTCGGCGGCCCGGTCCGATCGTGTGCCGGTGGTGACGATCAGAGCGTCGGCATGGTCCTGGTTGATGAGCGAGGAATTGACGCTGTAGGCCAGCCCGCGCTTCTCGCGCACCTCTTGGAACAGGCGCGAGGTGAAGGTGCCGCCGCCGAGAATCTCGTTCATCAGAACCGCGGGGAAGAAATCTGCCGCCTTGCGCTTCACGCCGGGCCAGGCAAGCTGCAGCGAGGTCTGCGGCAGGTCGTAGTCGACCTCGATATGCCGCGCCAGATTCGGCTCGACGTCGGCAACCGGCGCGAGCGCCTGGTTCTGCGGCAGGTTGCCGAATACCATGTCCAGTTTCTTCTTCAGCGTTTCCGGGTCGATGGCGCCGACCACCGCGACATGCAGTCCGCTCCGCGCGAAGACCGCCTTGTGCAGCGCCTTCAGATCGTCCCGCGTGATGGCGGCGATGCTCTGCCTGGTGCCCTGGTCGGAGCGCGAATAAGGATGATCGCCATAGAGCGCGCGCGCCCACCTGTCCTGCGCGATCGTATCGGGGTCGTTCTCTCCGGCGATGATGCCGGACAGGATCTGGGCGCCGATGCGATCGATCGGCGCCTGGTCGAAACGCGGCTCGTTGACCGCCAGCCGCAGCAGGTCGAACGCCTCGTCGCGCTGCTCGGCCAACATGCGCATGGAACCGTAGATGCCGTCGCGGGTCTCCTCGAAGCTCATCTCGGCGCCGGCGTCGTCGAGCTTCACCTGGAAGGCGTCGCTGTCCAGAGGGCCTGCGCCTTCGTCGAACAGACCGGTCATCAGATTGGCCAGCCCTTCCTTGCCCGGCGGATCCTGCGTCGAGCCGCCCCCAAAGACGAAACGGATGGCCACCATCGGCACCGAATAGTCTTCGACCAGCCAGGCGGTGACGCCCTTGGGCGAGGTGACCTGCTGGATGTCCATGGCGCGGGCGGCAAGCGCCGGCAGGACCAGGAAGAAGATGGAAAGGAGCAAAGTGACAAGCGCTGCGCGTGCCCTCCCTTCTCCCCGTTTGGGAGACGGGAAAGAGCCGTGTTGCTCGCTCTTCATCATCAATTCCCCGCCTGTTGCTGCGGCAAGAGATAGCCGGTCGTCGACCGGGCCAGCACCAGATAGCGCGCGGCGACGGCCTTGATCTCGCCGGGAGTGATGTTGCGGATGCGCTCCGGCCATTGCTCGATGTCCTGCACATTGCCGCCGGTGGCAAGCTCGGCGCCATAGATATTGGCCATCGAATCCTGTTTGTCGCGGGCGAAAACCATCGAGCGGACATAGCGGTCCTTAGCCTTGTCCAGCTCCTTGACGGTGACGCCTTCCCTGGCGATGCGCACGACCTCCGCGTCGACGGCCGCCTCGACATCGACGAGCCTGGCGTCGCCGCGCGGCGTGCCATAGACGGTGAAGTTGGTGTCGTCCAGCATGGTGCCCTGGAAATAGGCCCCGGCGTTGGAAGCGATGCCTTGCCTGACCACCAGCGCCTGATACAGCCGGCTGCGGTTGCCGCCGCCCAGTATTTCCGCCAGCAGGTCGAGCGCCTCGGCTTCGCCGGGCTTGGCCGTGTGGTAGGACGGCACCACCCATTGGGTGGAGAAATTCGGCACGCTGACGCGGGCGTCGGACAGCGTCACCGTGCGCCTGGTGTTCTGCTCCGGCTCGACCGGGCGGACGCGCGGCGGCAGGTCGGGCCCGCGCGCGATCTTGCCGTAGGTTTTCTCGGCCAGAGCCTTGACCGTGTCGGGCTCGACGTCACCGGCCACGATCAGCACCGCGTTGTTGGGCTGGTAGTATTTGTTGTAGAAGGCGATGGCATCGGTGCGGTTCAACTGCTCCATCTCCTGCATCCAGCCAATGACCGGAATTCGGTAGGGCTGGTTCTGCCACAGCGTGGCGTCGAGTTCCTCTTCGAGCACCGCCTCGGGACTGTTGTCGATGCGCGAACGGCGCTCCTCCAGGATGACGTCGCGCTCGGTCTTGATGACATCGTCGGTGAGGATGAGGTTGCGCATACGGTCGGCCTCGAAGCTCATCATCAGCTCGAGCGCCGACGGCGCCACCGTCTCGTGGAAGGCGGTGTAGTCGTAGGAGGTGAAGGCATTGTTGGAGCCGCCTATGTCGGAGACGGCGCGGTCGAACTCGCCGGCGGCGTGATTGGCCGTCGCCTTGAACATCAGATGCTCGAAGAAATGGGCGATGCCGGATTTGCCTGGCGGCTCGTCGGCGCTGCCCACCTTATACCACACCATATGGGTGACGATCGGTGAGCGATGGTCGGGAATGACGACCACTTCCATGCCATTGTCGAGCAGGAAATCCGTTACCTTGAACTCGGCCGGCCGCTTGTCGGCGGCGAAGGCCGCCGGGACCAGTCCGGCAATGACCAAAGCCAGCGATGTGGCCAAGAGCGTCTTGCGCAGCCATTCAGCCTGAAATGTCATCAATGGCTCCGGTTTCTCATGACGGACGATAGGCGGCGAGCCGATGTTGTGAAAGTGAATTGTTGATCACCGGCATGGCACGACCTGCTCCCCTGGGCAGAGAGGGTCGCATTCCATCTTCGCCTGCAAATGAAGCTTAACTCAGGCGGCCTCGACAAGCCGGATCAGCGTCTCGCCATAGTGGCGCTCGTCGACAACTGAAAATCCCGGTCCCGGCTCGAAAGGCGCCGCCGCTGCCTCCTCGACCACGCACAGCGCGCCGGGACGCAGCCAGCCGCCTTGCTTGGCCGACTTCAGCGCACGCTCGCCAAGACCCTTGCCGTAGGGTGGATCGGCGAAAACGAGGTCGAACGGCGCCAGCGTGCCGGCCTCGCCCAGAGCCGTTGCGTCGCGCCGAAATATCTTGGTGCGGCCGGTCAGGCCGAAGGCCTCGACATTGTCGCGGATCAGGCCGCGGCCTTCGGCCGACTCCTCGATGAAGACGCCATAGGACGCGCCGCGCGACAGCGCCTCGAGCCCGAGAGCGCCCGTGCCTGCGAACAGGTCGAGCACGCGCGCGCGCTGCAACCGATCGGCAAAGCGATGCGCCAGCACATTGAAAACAGCCTCGCGGGTGCGGTCTGTGGTGGGGCGGATGGCGCTGCCGCGGGGCGTCGCCAGCGGGCGCCCGCGAAACTCGCCGCCGACGATCCTCATTTCGCCCTTGGACCCTTGAAACCGCCGCGCGGCCGCTCGCCGCCGCCACCCGGACGTTCGCCACGCGGCTTGCCGAACGGCTTTGGGCCGCCCGGCTTGCCGCCGGGCTTGCTATAGGCCGGCTTGAAAGACGCCTTGCGGGCCTTGGCCTCAGCGGCTTTGGCAGCGTCCGCTTCCGCCCTGCCCTTGCCGATCGGGCGCGCGCCCGGCGCCATCCAGACATTGGCCTTGCGCTGGCCGGGCGGCTCGATCGGCCGCTGCTCGCGCTCGGATTTCTTGCCGCCTGGCTTGCCGCCAAAACCACCGCGCGGCTTGTCGCCGAAGCTACCGCGTTCGGGTCTCGGGCCGCGGTCGCCAAAGCTTTTTTCCGGCCTCGCGCCTCTGTCGGGGCTGGTCGACAGTTTGCCCAGGGCTTCATCACGGCTGCCTTCGCGGCGCTTGCGGTTCTTGATCAGGCCGCCCTCGCCGATCGGCCGGTGGTCACCCTCGCGCGAAAATCTCGGCCGCTCGGCCTCCTCGCGGCGCGGCTCGACCCGCCGCACCGGCAGGTTGGAAAACGGCTTTGTTATCTCCGCATCGAAATTGGCGCCGGATTCCTCTATCAGGCGTTCGCCGAGCTGATCGCGCAACACCTTGCCCTTGATCTCCAGCACATGGCCTTCGGGGAGTTCGTCGAGCTGGAACGGGCCGTAGGAGATGCGGATCAGCCGCGTCACGTCGAGGCCGAGCGCGCCGAGAATGTTCTTGACCTCGCGGTTTTTGCCCTCGCGCAAGCCGATCGTCAGCCAGGCGTTCGAGCCTTGCTCGCGATCGAGGCTCGCCTCGATGGCGCCATAGAAGACGCCGTCCACGGCAATGCCTTCGCGCAAACCCGCAAGCGCACTTTCCTCGACCTTGCCATGGACGCGCACCCGGTAACGGCGCAGCCAGCCGGTGGCCGGCAGTTCGAGCACGCGAGACAGGCCGCCATCATTGGTCAGCAGCAGCAGGCCTTCGGTGTTGATGTCGAGGCGGCCGATGGTCATCAGCCGGGGCAATTCAGCCGGCAGCACGTCGAAGACGGTCTTGCGGCCCTCGGGGTCGCGGTTGGTGGTCACGACACCGGCAGGCTTGTGGAACAGGAACAGCCGAGTGCGCTCGATCGGCGGGATCTCCATGCCGTCGAGATGGATGATGTCGCCCGGCATCACATTGAAAGCCGGCGAAGACAGAACCCGGCCGTTGACCTTGACGCGGCCGGCCGCGATCAACTCCTCGGCGTCACGGCGCGAGGCAAGCCCGGCGCGAGCCAGCCGCTTGGCGATCCGCTCGCCGGCTTCCTCGGGCGCCTCCGCAGGACGCGGACGGGACTTGAAACCGCCTTGCGGCCGGTCGGCAGCGAAATCGCGCTTCGGACGGTCTGCGAAATCGCGCTTCGGACGGTCAGAGAAGTCGGGCTTGGGCCGATCGGCAAAATCACGCTTAGGACGATCGAAGCGTCTTTCACCCGTCGCACCTTCAGCCGCCATTGGCCGCTCGCCGCGCGGTGCATACGGCTTGCGCGGGCCTTCGCGGTTTTCATAAGGCTTGCCTTGCGGACGCGGACCCTTGTTGAAGGGCCGCTCCGAGCGCCCGCCTTCGCCGCCTTCGCGCGGCTTATACTCACGCTTCTGGGGCCGTTCGCCATCGGCGGTCATTGGACGGTCGCCACGCGGCGCGTAGGGCTTGCGCGGCCCTTCGCGCTTCTCATAAGGTTTGCCTTGCGGACGCGGACCCTTGTTGAACGGCCGCTCCGAGCGCCCGCCCTCGCGCGGTTTGTACTCGCGCTTCTGGGGCCGTTCGCCATCGGCGGCCATCGGCCGCTCGCCGCGCGGCGCGTAGGGCTTGCGCGGCCCTTCGCGTTTTTCGAAGGGCTTGCCGCCGTCGCCACGCTTGGCAAACGGTTTCTTGGCGCCGAAGGCCGGCTTGCCGCCTTTGCCGGCATCGCGCCCACGCGCGCCCGCCGGTTTCGGACCGCTTTTGCCCGGACCCTTCTGGCGCGGAGATTTCTTGTCGTTGTCGTCCATGTGGCCTTTGTCCGTTTGCGCTGCTACAGCGTGGCGCATCCTTTCGGGCGCGCAACGAACGCTGTAGCATTTTTGATTTGGCGCATGATCATTTCCGAAAACCGTACCCGATTTTCGAGGTTATGCGCTCAATAACAGGATCACCGTCGAGTGGCGAGGAGATAATCGGAATGGAAACCCGCGTGAAGCGGCCCGATTTCATGGCGCTGGCGCTGGAGGAGGCGCAAGCGGCAGCCTCGCGCGGCGAAGTGCCGGTCGGCGCCGTCATCGCCAGCGCCGGCACGGTCATTGCCAGTGCCGGCAACCGCACCCGGGAGCTTGCCGATCCGACGGCCCATGCCGAGATGCTGGCCATCCGCGAAGCCTGCCGAAGGCTGTCGAGCGAGCGGCTCTCCGGACACGATCTCTATGTGACGCTGGAGCCTTGCGCCATGTGCGCCGGCGCCATCTCCTTCGCCAGGTTGCGCCGGCTCTACTTTGGCGCCGCGGACGAAAAGGGCGGCGCGGTGGTCAACGGCGTGCGCTTCTTCGCTTCGCCGACCTGCCATCACACGCCTGACATCTATGCGGGCATCGCGGAGGCCGAATCGGCCCTGCTGCTGAAGGATTTCTTTCGGGAACGCCGCGACTGAACGGGGTGCGATACCCGTCAGCAAAGCAAATGCGCCCCGCTTTTTACAGGGACGGCAGCCAGTCGAACCAGCCGCCCTTCTTGCCTTCCGCCTCTCTCTTCAGGCGGCGTTCCTTTTTGTACTCGTCTTCGCCGAGTTCGTTTTGCGGCGCCGTGCCGGATGCGACGCGATAGGCAAGGGGCGGCTCGCTCAGATATTTGCGGGTATTCGGATCGCCCTGCTTGCTTTCGGCAAGGCGGCGCTGGATATCGGCGGCGCGGCCCTTGTCGGAATCGGCAGGCGTCCAACGCGGCGGGTGACTCGATCCGGATTCCTCCATCGCCTTCTTCACCGAGGCGGGATCCGTCTGCACGTCGTCGACGATCTGCGACTGGTAGGACGGATCATCCTGGTGTGCGGTGGCGTCGGCGCGCAGGCGGGCACGGCGCTGCTCGGGCGATTCTGGCCATTCGGCGCTTGCGGTCTCGATGCTATCCTGTGGCGCCGGCAGCGCTTCCTTCTGACCAGGCGCCGGCTTCACCAGGGTCGGACGCGGCTTGTAATCGATGTGTTCCTTGCGCTTCGGCGCGAACGAAAAAGCGCCCGTGAGATCGCCGGCCAATTGTTCGCCGGCGGTCTTGTCGGTGCCGTAGGTCGGAGAACCGACACATCCGGACAGAGCGAGCCCCGATGCGACAAGCGGCGCCAACAGCGCGAGGCGCGCATTAAATCTCTCGGTCATGCCAAAAAGTCCCACTCTAGACAGCCTCTCGATCGCCGCCGGCCCCAAGGTCCGGTCCCCGTGTCCAAGCACTTGCGACGAAAATCCGGCGACAATTTGTCTTCCGGAGTTTCGCGTGTTTACCTCAACCACTCGTTAAGGGCAACGCGCGGACGGATTTGCACCGACCGGCGTGGCATTTGTGCACCGATATGCCTGGCCTTCAAAGCCGGCCGAGCGCCTTAAGCTCATGCAGCACGGCGGCGTCGCGCGCCGAGACATCGGGAAAGGCAGGATCCTGCCCGACATCGGCGGTGTAACGCCACGACCGCGCGCATTTGACCAGGCCGCGGTCCTCGGCTTTTTCGATCACCACGGCGATGCCCTTCACGTCTTCGAGCGTGAAGGCGCCTTGTTGCGCCTCGCCATGGGCGATGACGAGATCGCTGGTGATCGCCATTTCGGCCATGTCGACATCCGATATCGCGGCTTCGAGCGCCGCATCGTCGATGGTAACGACGGGAACCGCTTCCAGCGACGAGCCGATCACCTTCTGGGCACGCGCGATTTCCAGCGCACCGGTGACGACGCGGCGCACCTGCCGCACCTTACGCCATTTCTCCGCCAGCGCCTCGTTCTTCCAGTTTTCCGGGATCGCCGGGAACTGATCGAGATGCACCGAGACGGCATCGGGATGGCGGTCGAGCCAGGCCTCTTCCATGGTGAAGGGCAGCATCGGCGCCAGCCATCTTACCAGGCAGTCGAAAAGGTGGCGCACCACCTGCACCGAGGCCTTGCGCTTCGCGCTCGACGGCGCATCGCAGTAGAGCGCGTCCTTGCGAATATCGAAATAGAAGGCCGACAACTCGACCACCATGAAATCGAGGAGCGCACGGGTGATGCGCTTGAACTCGAAGGCATCGTAGCCCTGGCGCACCACCTCATCGAGTTCGGCGAGGCGATGCAGCATCAGCCGTTCCAGCTCCGGCATCCCTTCCAGCGGCACCTCCTCGCCATCGTCGTGGGCGAGCGTGCCCAGCATCCAGCGGATGGTGTTGCGCAGCTTGCGGTAGGCGTCGATGTTGGTTTGCAGCACGTTCTTGCCGAGGCGCTGGTCTTCCCAATAGTCGGTCGTCACCACCCACAGGCGCAGGATGTCCGCGCCGGACTGCTTGATCACGTCCTGCGGGACGACGGTGTTGCCGAGTGACTTCGACATCTTGCGGCCGTCCTCGTCCATGGTGAAACCATGGGTGACGACGGTGTCGTAAGGCGCCCTGCCCCTGGTGCCGCAGCTTTCGAGCAGTGAGGAGTGGAACCAGCCGCGATGCTGGTCGGAGCCTTCGAGATAAACGTCGGCCGGCCATTTGAGATCGGGACGATCCTCCAGCGTGAAAACGTGGGTCGAGCCTGAATCGAACCAGACGTCGAGGATGTCCGTCACCTGCTTCCATCTGGAGGCATCGTGATTGCCGAGGAAACGGTCCTTGGCACCGGCGGCGAACCAGGCATCGGCGCCTTCTTTCTCGAAAGCGTCCATGATGCGCTGGTTGACCGCCTCGTCCTGGAGCACATTGCCGTCGGCGTCGGCGAAGACCGCGATCGGCACGCCCCAGGCGCGCTGGCGCGACAGCACCCAGTCGGGCCGTTCCTCGATCATGGCGCGAATGCGGTTCTGCCCCGCCCCCGGCACGAAACGGGTGTCGTCGATCGCCTTCAGCGCACGGCTGCGCAGCGTCGTGCCGTCGCCGAGGTCCTTGTCCATGTAAACGAACCATTGCGGCGTGTTGCGGAAGATGACCGGTTTCTTCGACCGCCAGGAATGCGGATAGGAGTGTTTCAGCCGACCGCGCGCGAACAACGCGTTGCGCTTGATCAGCTCATCGATGACCGCTTGGTTGGCATTGCCCTTCTTGCCGTTGTCGTCAAGGACGCGCGCCGCGCCACCCTCACGATCCGGACCGAAGCCCGGCGCGTCCTTGGTGAAAAAGCCGGCATCGTCGACGGTGAACGGGATCGCGGTGTCGACGCCGCGCGCGCGCAGGTCCGGGGCCGCCTCCATCCAGGCGTCGAAATCCTCGCGACCATGGCCCGGCGCCGTGTGAACGAACCCGGTGCCCGCATCATCGGTGACATGGTCGCCGGCAAGCATGGGCACCGGAAACTCGTAACCGCCGCCAAGACCCTTGAAGGGATGCGAAAGCGTAAGACTTCCAAGCTCTTGCGCCGACACGCTGCGAAGACGATTCAAGGTGACTTTGGCCTTGACCGAAGCCTCTTCGGCCAGCGTATCGGCAAAGATCAGCTTTTCGCCCGGCTGCGGGCCGAAGGCGTTCTCGGCTGCCGTAACCTCGTAGAGACCGTAGTCGATGCGCGGCGAATAGTTGACGGCACGGTTGCCGGGGATCGTCCAAGGCGTCGTCGTCCAGATGATGACATGGGCCTGCAGCAGATCGAGAGCGCCCTCGGTCAGTGCGGCCTCTCCGTCAGCCACGGGGCGCACCAGACTGGCGACCGGGAACTTCGCCCAGATCGTATCCGACTCGTAGTCCTGGTATTCGATCTCGGCCTCGGCGAGCGCGGTGCGCTCGACGACACTCCACATCACCGGCTTGGAGCCGCGATAGAGCTGGCCCGACATGGCGAATTTCAACAGTTCGCCGGCGATACGCGCCTCGGCGTGGAAGGCCATGGTCGTATACGGGTTCTTGAAGTCGCCGATGACGCCAAGGCGCTGGAATTCCGCCCCCTGAACGCCGATCCAGTGAGCGGCGAAATCCCGGCATTCCTTGCGGAACTCGTTGACCGGCACCTCATCCTTGTTCTTGCCCTTGGCGCGGTACTGCTCCTCGATCTTCCATTCGATCGGCAGGCCGTGGCAGTCCCAGCCGGGCACGTAGTTGGCGTCGCGGCCGCGCATCTGGAAGGAGCGGTTGATGACGTCCTTGAGGATCTTGTTCAGCGCATGGCCGATATGGATGTTGCCGTTGGCATAAGGCGGGCCGTCATGCAGCACGTATTTCGGGCGACCGGCGGAGGCCTCGCGCAGCTTGCGGTAGAGATCCATCTCCTGCCAGCGCTTGACCAGCACCGGCTCCTTCTCGGGCAAACCGGCACGCATCGGGAAATCCGTCTGCGGCAGGTAAAGCGTCTTGGAATAGTCGATCGTTTCAGCTGTATCGGTCATTGGTCTGCCATTGTGGATTGCCCGGCGGCAAGGGAGCTCGGGCCTGAACTATCATGATCTGGAAAAAGCGCGAGGGGTCGCGCGCAAGATTCCCGGCGGCTCCGACAGCTCTCAGGCCGTCCGGAACACCGGGCTGGTAATTCGTATCGTAATCGCGACGGAACGCGAGACCACTGTCATGGCCGCGCTTTTAAACGAGGTGGGCCAGCTTGGAAAGCCCGAACTCCAAGGCACTCGCCTTGCCGCTTGTGCCAATTGCGCATATATGTTTGGGCAAATGGCACCGGAGGCGCGTCATGTCCAATCCGCATCGCAAGGTCCACGTGCCGGCTGCCAGACGGGCCGCCCGTAAGGAGAAGGTCGAGCGTGCGCAGGATGGCTTGGTCCGGGATGCCGCAACGGGGCAATTCCTGGTCAGCTTCACCAAGGTGGAAGAACTCCGCCACCGTGGGTTCAGCAATGACGAAATCTACAAGATCGTAGGATCGCGGCGCACTTTGGCGCGCAGGAAAGAACGCAATGAGAAACTGAGTATTGCCGAGTCCGATCGCGTCATGCGCATCGAGCGCATTTCCACAATGGCGGATCGTGTTTTCGGAGACCACGAAAAAGCGCAACGTTGGTTGCGCAAACGCAGCCGGGTGCTCAACGAAGCGCCTATCACGCTCCTGCAGTCGGAAACCGGTGCTTCCCTGGTGGAAGAGGAACTGCATCGCATCGATTATGGCATTTTCGCCTGACGATGCGTCTATGGCGTATCTCCAACTTCGCCGACCTGTCCGGCCGGGGCGGCATGCTTAGCTCCGGCCGTTGGAACATCAAGGGCACCGCCATTGTGTACTGCGCGGATCATCCCGCCACGGCGCTTCTTGAAATTCTCGTTCATGTCGACGTGGAAGATTTGCCGCCCACGTTCCAGCTCCTGGAAATCGAAGTGCCTGACGGCGTCTCCATTGCCGTCCCCGATTTGCCCGAGGGCTGGAAAGACAATCCGGCCAAGACACGCGAGATTGGCAGCGATTTTGTCAGTGCCGCCAGCCATCCAGTCATGGAAGTTCCTTGCGTGATCGTTCCCTTCGTCAGAAACTATATTCTCAATCCCGCCTTGCTGGAACGCGAAGGCATCGCCATCGTCGGCACCACAAGTCATCAGATCGATACGCGATTGCTGGAATAAGGCCGATACCGGCTACATCTTGAAATCGAAGCGATAGGTCGTCGATACGCCGATCATGAACTGGTTGCGGTCGCCGCGCTCCTTGACCAGGCTGGAATCGGCGGCCGGGCCTTCGAGGCGTGAATATTCCCCGAACAGGCTGGCGGTCATCGGGTCGGTCACCTTCCACGTCACCGCACCGCCAAGGCCGACCGATTTCAGGCCGCCGCCGGGATTATACTGGTTCAACCCCGAGGCCACGGCTTCCTGCGCGTCGACGCCGTAATAGGCGTCGAAATATTTGGCGGAGGCGAACGAGACGCGCGGCCCGCCAGAGATCCTGACGGTTGGCGTCACATCGTAGAAGGCGTCGGCGGCGATGTCGGCGACGAAGCCGTTATGGGCGCGGATGCCGTGCCGCAGCTCGGCACGCGCACGTATCCAGTCCGTCGGATAGAATTCGAAGAAGCCGCCCACCTCGCCGCCCCAGCGGACCGGATCGAGGCCCTTCAACTCGTCGGCATCGCCATCGTCGCGCGAGAACAGGAACTTGCCGGTCAGGCCGGCGCGAACGCCGCCGTCATCGACCAGCGCCAGCGAAATGTTGTCGTTGCGTGAGGTGAAGCGGGCCGCCGGGCCAGCCTTGCCCAAGGAGATGATCGGCGAGGCGCTGAGCAGGTACTTCTTGCCGCCCTCGAAATTAGGCGCCACCATGCCGGTGGCGCCGACCGTCAGATACCAATCGCCGGACAGCCAGCCGAAGGCGCCCTCGCCGGCATCGGCCGCACCCGAGGTAGCCAGCATGACGGTAGCCAAGGCTGCAGAAATTTTCCCGACCGGACTCATGACTACCCCATTAACACGATACGACTGTCTTTCGGTCACAGCTTTGAAGAGGCTTTGGTAAAATTTGATTTAAGGTCGAGACGTCCGGCTCGCATTGCTCACCATCCGGCCGCCGTCGGCTGGACGCGGGTCGGCACCAAGGGTAACTTCATTCCCTGCTGGCGGTCCTCGATGGAGGTGGCGACATGACCTTGCACGGCGATGCACTGAAGAACGCGATCGGACAGACGCGAGCAAAGTGGGGGTGGTTTGTTGGCCTGGGCGTGTTGCTGCTGATCCTCGGCGGCATTGCGTTCGGCAACCTCTTCATTGCCACGGTGGCTTCCGTCTATGTCGTGGGGTGGCTGATGCTGGTGGCCGGCATCATCGAGATCATGCATGCCTTCGGGGTCAAGACGTGGGGCCGCTTCTTCTACTGGCTGCTCAGCGGATTGCTCTACGCGGTCGCGGGCTTTTTCGCCTTCGACAACCCGCTGCTGGCCTCGGCGGTGCTGACCTTCCTGCTGGCCGTCGCGCTCGTCGCTTCCGGCGTGCTGCGCGCTTGGGTCGGCTACAGCCACCGGCCTGAGCGCGGCTGGGGCTGGATCGTCGCGGCCGGCGCCATCAGCGCGATCGCAGGATTGATCATAGCCATGGGCTGGCCGGTCAACAGCGTATGGGTGCTCGGCCTGTTCCTGGCAATCGACCTGATCTTCCAGGGCTGGACCTTCATCGCCGTCGGTCTGGCGCTGAAAAAGTAACGTCTGATTCGAGCATGATCTAACCCGAAAACCGGACCATGCTTCAAAAAGCCATGGCCGCGTCGAGTTGCGAAAGTGGCTTGACGCCGGCCAGCAGTGCTCTCGCCTCAGCCTCGTCGCGCTTCATCTGCGCGACCAGCGCATCAAGCCCGTCGAACTTCACCTCGCTGCGCAGGTAACCGAAGAACGACACCTGGCAGATCTCGCCATAGAGGTCACCGGAAAAATCGAAGACGAAGGTTTCCAGAAGCGGCGCGCCATCATCGTCGACGGTCGGACGGCGGCCAAAGCTGGCAACGCCATCATGCAGCCTTCCGTCGGCGCGGCGAAAGCGAACGGCATAGATGCCTTCCCTGAGGGTGGCCTCGGCGGGAAGCCTCATGTTGGCGGTCGGAAAGCCGAGCGTTCGCCCCAGTTTCTGGCCGCCCACGACTTCGCTCTCCACCGTGAAGCGATAGCCGAGCAGGCCGGCGGCCTCGGCCGCCGCGCCTTCGCAAAGCAAGGCGCGGATGCGGCTCGATGAAACCACCTCGGCGCTTTCGTCCCGAAATGCATCGACCAGCGTGACGCCGAAGCCATGGCGCTCGCCAGCCGCCATCAGATAGGCCGGCCCGCCCTGGCGGTCCTTGCCGAAATGGAAATCGAAGCCGGTCACGGCATGGGTGATGCCAAGCGTTCTCTCAAGCACGTCGGTCACGAAGGCTTCCGCCGATAGCGAGGCGAAGTCGCGCGTGAAAGGCTGTTCGACGAGCGCGGCAAAGCCCAGCAGCGACAGGAGCCGCGCCTTCATCGGCGGCGGCGTCAGCACGAACAGCGGTATCTCGGGCCTGAATATCTTTCGCGGGTGCGGTTCGAAAGTCAGCACCAGCGCCGGCACGCCACGCCGCCGCGCCTCCGCCAATGCCCGTTCGAGCACCGCCTGATGACCGCGATGGACACCGTCGAAATTGCCGATCGCGACAACGCCGCCGCGCAAATCGGCGGGCAGCGGAGCGGTTGCCGAAAGGTGCTGGAAAGCGTCCATCGCCATCTACCGCAGCCTGGGAATGACGGCCACTGGATGATAGCCGTGCCTGTCAAGAAACGCGGCGAGCCTTGCGGGATCCGGTTGCGATGCATCGCCATAGTCGCGGGCATGAATGCCGCCTGAGACATAGAGAACGTCGAAACCGTTGTCGGCGGCGCCCTTGATATCGGTCAGCATGCCGTCGCCGATGGCCAGCACCTGGCGGCGCTCGACCGGCCGGCCAAGGATCTCCGCCACCTCCCTCATCGCCACATCATAGACGGGCGCATAAGGCTTTCCGGCTATCAGCGTGCGACCGCCGAGCTGCGCGTAGTCGCGTGCCAGGGCGCCGGCGCACCAGATGATGCGTTCGCCGCGCTCGACCATGATATCCGGGTTGGCGCAGATGAAAGGCAGGTTCCTGGCGCGCAACCGCCGCAGCAGCTCCGCATAATCTTCGGGCTTCTCCACTTCGTCATCGAACAGGCCGGTGCAGACGACGCCGGATGCCTCGAACTCCTCGACGAGATCGACGTCGAGCCCGTCATAGAGGGTCAAGTCTCGCTCGGCGCCGACATGGAAGATCTTTCGCGGGCCTTCCACGATCAGGTCGCGGGTCACGTCGCCCGAGGTGACCACGCGGTCGTAGGCCGATGGGGGAACGCCGATGACGTTCATCTGGGCCACGACGTCGGCGCTGCGGCGCGGCGAATTGGTGATCAGGACGACGGGAATGCCGGCCGTACGGGCTGCCGTCAGCGCCGACGCAGCCGCGGGAAAATGCCTTTCGCCATTGTGCACCACGCCCCAGACATCGCAGAGAATGGCCGAATAGTTCTTCGACACGTCTTCGAGCGAACCGATGATGTCAGGCGAGGCCGCCATGCCGTATCCTTCAGTCATGATCGTTGCGGTGCCGCAGCCGACGGTTCGCCGCAGCCGGTTGGAATTATCCGAACCGGCCCAGCCTGTCACCAGCTTTCGCCCGCCTGTACCGGCATCCGCCACCGTTCACTGGTTGGTTAACGAGCTTTGAAAATGCAGCCTGACCTTGGATATATTCCAGAAACCTGAAATTTAACGATTTATGACACCGTCCCCACTGACTATCGATTTGGCGGGGCAGCTGTGACAATGATCCGAAGATTCGGACGCGACCGGCGTGGCAATTATGCGCTGATGACCGTGCTCGCCATGGTGCCGCTGATGGGCGCCGTGGCGATCGCCGTCGACTATACGGAAATGGTGGGCCAAAGGCAAAACGCCTTGAACGCCTTGGACGCGGCCGGCTTCGCCACGGCCCAGCAGATCGTTGCCGGCGCCAGCGACGCCGACGCCGTGGCCTATGCCAAGAATTTCTTCGAAGCCAATCTCGCGCATATCGATCCGGCCAACACCACGCTGGCCGTGACGCTGCCCAACAACAACACAGGCGGCGGGACGCTGAAGCTCTGCGCGACCTTGGTCTACAAACCCTATTTCGAGCCGACGGCTAAACTACTGCTGGGCGGCAGCGCCGGCAGCACCGATATCGGCTTCAGCACCTGCTCCGAAGTGCGCCTGAAGAACACGCTGGAAGTGTCGCTGGTGCTTGATAATTCCGGTTCGATGAAGGAGCTCGGCAAAGGCTCGAACAAGGTGCGGTTCGACCTTCTCAAGAGCGCCGCCAAGCAGTTGGTCGACCAGTTGGCCGGCCAGGCCCAGCAGATGAGACAGGTCACCAAGCCGGTCCAGTTCAGCCTCGTTCCCTTTGCCGCCTCGGTGAATGTCGGTGCGGGCAACGCTTCGGCGGCGTGGATGGACACGACCGGCATATCGCCTATCCATCATGAGAATTTCGACTGGACGACCATGAGTTCGTCCTTTTCGTCCACCAAATACGCGCAGAAGATTGCCGGCATCTGGTACGCGAAAGGCACCGGCTGGGACGCGAGCCAGAAAGACCAGCCGCTGACCCGGTTCTCGATCTACAAACAGATGAAACGCATTTCAGCGTGCAGTCTCAAGAATTGGGACGGTACTTGTGCATCGAACGCGACCTTCACCTATGCGCCGGTCGCGAGTTGGGGTGGCTGCGTCGAGTCGCGTCCATATCCATACAATATCCAGGACACAGCTGCATCGACAACACTGCCTGCAACGCTTTTCGTGCCGATGTTCGCGCCCGACGAAACCGACCGCGTCGATAGCTCTTCAAGGCCAGCCAATAACAATTGGGATGTCGACGCCCCAGTGAGTTCAACCGCGTCCGATGCCGCACGCCAGCGCTACATGCCAAAATATTTCGACTGGGTGAACAAGGTCACGCCGGCCTACGGCATGGACGCGGGGCCGAACACAAGCTGCAGCACGACGGCAATTACGCCACTGACCGATGTTTCCACGACAGCCGGCGCAACTTTGATCAAAAACGCCATCGATGCCATGGCCGACGACGGCGCCACCAACGTGCCGGAAGGCATGGCCTGGGGCTGGCGGACCCTTTCCAGCACGGCACCCTTCACCGAGGGCCGGCCCGAAACGGAAAGAGGCAACGACAAAGTACTGATCGTGCTGACCGACGGCGCCAACACCTACTACACGCCGACCTCGGTGACGGCGCAGACCTACTCTGGAACCAATTGGAGTTCTGGCGGTAACGACCTGGCTGGCAGCAAGGCGATCTATTCGGCTCTCGGTTACGTCGTCCCCTACAGCAACGGCTACAGCTATGGCCGCATGTTCTTGGGGACCAGCGCCAATGTCGCGAAGGACGATTATTCCAACGCCAACTACACCAAAGCGATGAACGAGCATTTCACCGCCCTGTGTAACAACGCCAAGGCCGCCGGGGTCATGGTCATGACCATCGCGCTTGATCTGGACGCCACCAAGACAGCGGAGAAAACGCAGATGGATGCGCTGAAGGCCTGTTCTTCGGATTCCCGCTTCAGCAAGGACAAGACCGATCCGAGCAAGCCGATGAAGCTGTTCTGGAATTCGACGGGCGCAACGCTGTCCGACGATTTCAAGGCGATCGGCAACGAGCTGTCCAACCTGCGCATCGTCAGCTGATCCGACGAATTCCACGTCGACGCCCTGCATCCGGCGGGGTGTCGTTTTTTGGAGGCACCGGGGGGCCGCTCCAGATTGGTTAGTGCTTGGTGAAGCGCGAACCAAGCAATCGAGCGGTTTCCCAAACCCGTCCTTCAGCGTTTTGTGGAAAGCTGGCATCGAACGAGAATCCGCCGGCGGGGGCCGCTGCAAGACATGCGTGAAATCTGGCATCAATTCCGCCGCGACAGGCGCGGCAACTATGCTCTCGTGACGGCCTTCGCGATGGTCCCGCTGATGGGCGGGCTGGCGCTCGCGGTCGACTTCACGGAAATGAACCGCGAAAAGCAGACGGTGTTGAACGCGCTCGACGCCGCCAACTTCGCCACGGCGCGCCGCGTGACGGAAGGCGCCACCGACGACCAGCTGAGGGCCTATGCGCTCGACTTCTTCAATGCCAATCTGAACGATGTCGATCCCGCCAACACGACGCTCAACCTCACTTTGCCCAGCAACGCCGCTGGCGGCGGAACAATGAAGCTTTGCGGCACCTTGACCTATAATCCTTACTTCCTGCCGACGGCGAAGATACTGCTCGGCGGCACCGGCGCCACCAATATCGGCTTCACCGCGTGCTCGGAGGTGCGGCTGAAGAACACGCTCGAAGTAGCGCTGGTGCTCGACAATTCCGGATCGATGGTCACGCCCGGAACCGGCTCGGGGCAGAAGCGCATCGATCTCCTCAAGACCGCGGCGAAGCAGTTGGTCGACACGCTTGCCCAACAGGCCGCGATGATCAAGCAGGTCGACAAGCCGGTGCAGTTCGGCCTCGTACCCTTTGCCGCCTCGGTCAATGTCGGTCCTGGCAATGGCAATGCGTCCTGGATGGACACCGAGGGCCTGTCACCGGTGTCGAACGAGAATTTCGACTGGTCGACGCTGAACGCCGCCAACAAATACGCCCAGCAGACCAACGTCATCTGGTACAAACGCGGCACCGGCTGGGGCGACGAGGAAGGCCAGATGCTGACCCGGTTTTCGCTCTACCGCGACATGAAGGTCGTCACCAGCCATGAGCGTGTTAAAAACAGCAAGCACGTTGTTTGTGCTGAATACAACTGGAACAATACCTGCAAGCGCAGTTACGACGCATACGACTATGTCGATTCCTACGGTCCGTTCGCCAGCTGGCAAGGCTGTGTCGAAGCCCGGCCCTACCCCTACAATGTCAACGACGCCCCGCCGTCCGGCGGCTCGGCCAACACCGGGATAGGCGTGGGCGATCCGGCGACGATGTTCGTGCCGATGTTCGCCCCGGATGAACCCGGCAATCACTGGAAGATCACCCAGGATCCCAACGAAGCCGCACCAAAGACCTACGGCGCCATCAACAGCTGGTGGAACGACGATCCTTCGAGCAGCAGCGGCCAAGCCCGGCTGCGCAACATGACCAAATATTTCCAGCCGCGGCCGATCGATGCGCCGGTATTGCCCGCAGGCAACGGCCCGAACTACAGTTGCACCACCAACCCGATCACGCCGCTGACCGACGTCAGCGTCGCCGATGGGCTCGCCACGATCAAAGCCGCGATCGACCTGATGCAGCCGGATGGCGGCACCAATGTTCCCGAGGGCATGGGCTGGGGCTGGCGGGTGGTCTCGAGCGGCGAGCCGTTCACGCAGGGGCGCCCGGAAACAGAAAAAGGCAACGACAAGGTGGTGATCGTGCTGACCGACGGCGCCAACACCTATTACACGCCGTCTTCGCTCAGCTATTCCGACCCCGCCGATTCGAAGTCGACCTACGCGTCCTACGGCTATCTCAAGCCCGGCTATGCCGGCACCTCGGTCGGGCGCCTGTTCATGGGCACATCGAGCGCCATCGGCCAGTTCGACTATTCGAACGGCAATTACACCAGCGCGCTCAACGAGCAGATGACGACGCTTTGCAACAACGCCAAGGCGGCCAACATCATGGTGATGACAGTGGCTCTCGACCTGTCCACGACCAAGACCACCGACAAGAACGCCATCGATGCGCTGAAATCATGCTCGTCGGTCTCGCGCTTCCGCAAGGACCCGGCGGACCCGAGCAAACCCGCCAAGCTGTTCTGGAATGCGACGGGCGCCAGCCTGTCCAACGATTTCAAGGAAATCGGCAACGAATTGTCGAACCTGCGCGTGGTCGGTTAACCGAACTCTGGCGCAACGCCCGACGCCGCCAAGCCCTTGTGGGCGCCTGCCGCAACGGGCACATAATGGCTGCACGCTGGATCGCATCCATCGCGGCACGCCTGGGGACGAACAATGCCCGATACCGCCAACCACCTCGCCTTCGCGCTGGTCTGCCTGGGCATGGTGCTGACGCCGGGTCCAAACATGATCTACCTGATCTCGCGCTCCCTGTCGCAAGGGCCGAAGGCCGGGTTGATCTCGCTTGGCGGGGTCGCCGTCGGTTTTCTCTTCTATGTGCTGTCGGCGGCATTCGGAATCACGGCGCTGCTGCTGGCCGTACCCTTCGCCTATGACGCGCTGCGCTTTGCCGGCGTGCTCTATCTCCTGTGGCTGGCCTGGCAGGCCGTGAAGCCGGGCGGACGCTCGCCATTCCAGGTGCGCGACCTGCCGAAAGACGGGCCGCGCAAGCTGTTCGCCATGGGCCTGATGACCAATCTGCTCAATCCGAAGGTGGCGGTGCTCTATTTGTCGCTGCTGCCGCAATTCATCAGCATTGGCAAAGGCCATGTCCTGTCTCAGCTTCTTGTGCTCGGCGCGACGCAGATTTCGATCAGCCTGACCGTGAATGCCATCATCGCGGTGATGGCCGGCTCGATCGCCGCGTTTCTCGCCGGGCGGCCTTTGTGGCTGGTCATCCAGCGCTGGATGATGGGAGGGGTGCTGACGGCGCTGGCGCTGAAGATGGCGACCGACGCACAGCGCTGAGCCCAGCGGCGGCCCCGGCGTTGGTCTACATCGGCCGTCTTGTCTGCTGCGTCCGCTCCGGTTCCACCACCTTGCGGTAGAGGTGCCAGGTGGCATGGCCAAGGATGGGCATAACGACCGCGAGCCCGGCAAACAGCGGGATCGAACCGATCACCAGCAGCACCGCGACCGTCAGGCCCCAAAGAGCCATCTGCAGCGGATTTGCCATCACCGCCCGCGCCGAGGTTTCTATGGCCGAAACGGCGCCGACGTCACGGTCGAGCAGCAGCGGGAAGGCGACGACAGTGGTGGCCAACACGATCACGGCGAAAACGAAGCCGGCGGCGTTGCCGAGAAGGATCAACGTCCAGCCTTTGCTGGTCGTCAGCACGTCGCGGACAAAGGCGCCGATCGAAGCCGGCGGCTGGTCGCCGAACAGACTGGTGTAGATCGACTGCGCGGTGAACAGCCACAACAGGAACAGCACGAACAGCATGATGCCGATGACCGCGATCGAAGGCACCGCCGGCGAGTGGCGGACATCGAGGGCATGTCGCCAGTTGGTGTTCATGCCGAGCTCGCGCCGGCGGCTGATCTCGTAGAGGCCGAGCGCGGCGAAAGGGCCGACAAGGGCGAAACCCGACATCAAGGGATAGACGAGCTGAATGGCGTTGGAGCCAGACGTCCACTGCGTCAGGATCAGGCCGACGATGGGATAGATCAGGCACAGGAAAACGTAGTGAGACGGTTTTGCCCAGAAATCCTCGGCACCGAGCCGCAGCGCATCCCAGAGGTCCGATGTGGTGATGTGGCGCACCGTGGGCTGCACATGCATACCACGCGCGTCCGCCATGACATGAAAGCTGGCCATAAGCTTCCTCCCGTTGTCGGGGGCGGTCACCACCGTGATGGCCGCCCGTAGCTGCCACTAGTAGATGTAACAGCATACCCGATTTGCCAGGGGCTGTCGCCAAATCGATGGTTCCAGACAGGCTATCACGGGATTGTCATCGCTGCCCGGCAGAAGCCGCGCGATCTTCGGCATCGGATTTCCCGGACGATGGGCCATTCGAAGCTGGATGGCCAAACGCAACGTTTGAAGACTACGCGGTGCGATCAGCGAAGGCCAAGGCATCAATTTCCTCGACAGTTTCTTCGGCTTGCCCGTCAAAAGCCATGATCGCGACTATGCAGGCAGGAATGAACACTGTCATCGACCTCCCTCCAGAACCGCGCCGGACAAGGCGCTCCTTGCTGATCGGCCTTGCGGCCATTGCCGGGCTTGCCGCCTGCACCACCGTTTCCGTGCCCACCGGTGAGGGCGCAGGTGTCTCTTCCTCCGCCACGGCCACCCTGGCCAACTTGCGCGCTGCGGCCGGGCGGACTCCGCTGACCGCGGACACCCAGCTCGAACAGGCGGCGTTGCAGCAGGCCGGCTACATGGCGTCGCGGACGCGCATGAGTCACACCACCGGCTGGGGCAAGGATTTCGCCTCGCGCATGAAGGACAATGGTGTGCACGGCGCTGCGGCCGAGAACATCGCCGAAGGCCGCTTCGACCAGCAGAAACTGTTCGATATCTGGATGCATTCGACCGGCCACCGGCGCAACATACTCGACCCGGACTTCAGTCGTTTCGGGCTTGCCTATGTCCGCGACGGCCGCGACCCCGGCCTCCGCTACTGGGCCCTGGTGCTCGGAAGGTAGCAAAGCCATCGCCGGCAGCGGCATCGCCGGCAGCGGACAGCCGTCGGCGAATATCAATCCATATGTGCCGCCGGCGCGCCGCCAGCCGGCGCCGTCTTCGGCTTGCGCAGCAGGATCACGAACGGAATGGCGGCCAGCGTCATTATCATCAGGATTTTGAAGTCGTTGACGTAAGAGATCATCATCGCCTGGATGTTCACCATCCTGTCGACCTGGGACAATGCCATCTGGTCGCCGCCGGCCGCCGCCGGCGAAACCGCCCACAGATTGGGGTTGAACGGATTGATAAAGGTGGAAAGCTCGGCGTGATTTATCTGTGTGTTGCGCACCATGAGCACCGTCACGACCGATACGCCGATGGACGAGCCGAGGTTGCGCACAAGGCTGAACAAAGCCGTGGCATCGGTGCGGAAGCGCACGTCAAGCGTGGCGAAGGCCACCGTCGACAGCGGCACGAATACCATTCCCATTCCCAGGCCCTGGATGATGCCGGAAGTGATGATCAGCCAGTTGTCCATCTGGGGCGAGAAGCCGGCCATCGTGTAGAGCGACTGCGCGGTCAGGAGGAAGCCGATGACGACGAGGATTCTGGCGTCGACCTTGCTCATGAGCCGGCCGACGACGAGCATCGAGATCATCGTCCCCACGCCGCGCGGCCCGATCACGATGCCGATGGTGATGGTCGGATAGCCGAAGATGGTCGACAGCATCGGCGGCAGCAGCGACATGCTCGCCAGGATGAGCACGCCCATGACGAAGATGAACGCCAGCCCGGTCACGAAATTGCGGTCGAGGAAGATCTTGGGGTCGATGAAGGGATGCTCCGCGGTCATCGTGTGGATGATGAACACCCAGAAGCCGGTTATCGAAAGGCCAAGCTCGATCCAGATCTCGACCGACGAGAACCAGTCGACCTCGCCACCACGATCGAGCAGCAGCTGCAGAGCGCCGACGCCGAGCGATATCATGGCGAAGCCGAAGAAATCGAAGCTTCGCACCCGCCGCGCAATGGCCGGCAGATAAGCGGCCATGCCGAGGAAGGCGACGATGCCGACCGGCAGGTTGATAAAGAACACCCAGCGCCAGCTGAAATTCTCGGTCAGCCAGCCACCAAGCGTGGGACCCAGAATCGGCCCCAGCATAATGCCGGCGCCCCAGATGGCCATTGCCTGGCCGTGGCGTTCCTTCGGGTTGATGTCGAGCAGGAAGGTCTGCGACAGGGGCACGATCGCGGCGCCGAACACGCCTTGCATGAGCCGGAACAACACAATGGTTTCAAGGCTCCAGGCCAGGCCGCACAGCATCGAGAAGATGGTGAAGCCGACCACCGCCGTCAGGAACAGTTCCTTGCGGCCGAAACGGTCCGCAAGCCAGCCGGTGACCGGCGTCATGATCGCCGCCGCCACGATGTAGGAGGTCAGCACCCAGTTGATGTTGTCGGGCGAGGCGCCGAGATCGCCGGTCATGGTCGGTAGCGCGACGTTGGCGATCGTGGTGTCGAGCGCCTGCATGATCGTCGCCAGCATGAGCGCAACCGTGATCAGGCCACGATGCGGCACTTCTTTGAAAGGTTCTGGCGTGCTCATGATGCGGAACTTCCAGCCGGTAACAAAAACGTGTACACAGGGTTTCCGGGCGGCAAAGCCTTCCGTTGAGAGACCCTCATCGCGGTGGGACGCGATTATCGATGTGGGGGTTACATCGACCGAAAGTCTCGATTGAGCGGATGCCTGCCGCCCGGAAACATGAGGACCGACGGGTCCGTGTCGAAGATTTCAGCTTTCGATCAAGCCGCGATGCGGTTTGCCCCGAAGGCTGACCCTTTAACTCCTCCCATCAGACCAATCCCCCTGCTCAGTGCGTCCACCCGCATGATCCCCGCGGGCTTCCGCTGATTTACTTCGCGACCTCGCCAGCCGTGGCGTGGCCGAAAATGCCAGGCAGGCCGCGCGCCACGCCCGTGTCGACGGTAACGGCCGCGCTCATGCCTGTGCGCAGCATCATCTTGGCGTCGGGATCGCTCAGCTCCAGACGGACCGGAATACGCTGGGTGACCTTGACCCAGTTGCCGGTAGCGTTCTGGGCGGGCAGCAGCGAGAAGTCCGCGCCGGTGCCGGCGCCGATGGCCTTGACGGTCGCTTCGAAGGTCCTGCCCGGATAGGTGTCGACCACGATTTCGGCCTTCTGGCCCGGCTTCATATTGGTCAGCTGCGTTTCCTTGAAATTGGCGTCGATCCAGGTATCGCCGGTCTCGACCAGCGAAAACAGCGGCGTGCCGGAGCCGACATACTGGCCGACCTTGAAGGAAGCAGCCTGGTAGACGACGCCATCGGCGGGCGCCTTCACGGTGGTCTGCGCCAGGTCGTAGGCAGCCTTGTCGCGCGCGGCGAGCGCCGACATCACGGTCGGATGTTTGTCGGTCTCGATATCGGGATTGCCGCCAAGCGCCGCCTTGGCGCTGACGATACCCTGTTCGGCGACGGCAAGCTGCTGCTTTGCCTTATCGAGATCGTTCCTGGCCTCATCGAGCGAAGACTTGGCGTTGATGCCTTTCTGGGCGAGATCGGCGGCACGGTCGTATTGCGACTGGGCATAGGCAACTTCGCTGCTGGCGGATTTCTCCTGCGCCATGGCCTGGCTGTAGGCGGCACGCAGCTGCTCGACGTTGAGCCGCGCCGCTGCCACCGCCGCGTCGGCCTGCGCAAGTGCGATCCGGTAAGGCTCGGGGTCAATGGCGAAGAGAAGATCGCCTTGCTTCACCCTCTGATTGTCCGAGATGGCGACCTGAACGATGCGGCCCGCCGTATCCGAGGCGATCGATACCTTGGCCTGCTGCAGGTTGGCGTTCTCCGTCTCCTGGTAGCGCCCCCCAGTGACCCAGACATAGCCGCCACCAATGACCAACGCCGCCGGCAGGGCGAACATCAACAAGAAGCGGCCGAGACGGCGCTTCTTCTTTGGCGCCGGCGCCGGCTCTGCCGGAGGTGTCATTGTAACAGGGGCCGCGGCCGGCTGCTGCGGCGCTTCCATTTCCACTTTGGCGGCGTTTTCGTCGACCTTGGCTACCGCGTTCATGCTGCTGCGCCTTCCGTATTCTTGACCTTGTCGCAGGACGGTGAATCGCCATCCGCGAGATTCTGTGCCATCGCATCCAATGCCCTGATCAGGACGCGGCGATCGTCCGGCGAAACGCCGGTCAGCGACTCCTCATAGACTTCGCCGGCGAGGCTCTTGACCTCCGCATACGCGGCACTTGCCTTGGGAGTTGGGAAGATCATGCGCACGCGGCGGTCGGCGGCGTCGGAGCGGCGCTCGATCCAGCCGCCCTCCTCCATCCGGTCAACCAGCCGCGAGACGCTGATCGGCTCGATTTCAAGCAGTTCGGCAAGCCGCGCCTGCGAAACGCCCGCTTCCTTGGCGACGCGAACCATCAGGCGCCATTGCGCCGAGGACAGGCCAAGGCCGCTGGCGCGCGCTTCGAAGCGCTTTCGCATCAGCCGCTGCACGTCGTGGATCAAAAATCCCAATCTGTCTACGCCTTCGGAAACCATGAGTGGCATATATAATAAGCGTGCTTATCATTCAAGTCCGGCATTGTTCCAGAAGCCGGCAAACGTGCATGGCAGCCGTGCAGCACAATCATGGCTGCGTCCGATGATTTTCGGCTGCCACTACACCCATCACAAGCGGTTACGGATCAGCATGGTGACAACGAAGAAGGCGCCGAGCGAGCTGGTGATGATGCCGATCGGCAGTTCCTGCGGCGGCAGCAATGTGCGTGCCAGAAGGTCGCTTGCCAGCAACAGCACCGCCCCGAACAGCGCGCAACTTACGATCAGGCGCAGATGCAGCGGACCAGCCAGCGGCCGCGACAGATGCGGGATCATGAGGCCGACGAAGCCGATGACGCCGGCGACCGAAACCAGGATCGCGGTCGAAAACGCGGCGACCAGAAACGTCGCCCGTCGCATTCGCGCCACCGGCACGCCAAGACTTTCGGCGGCATTTTCGCCGGCCAGGAAAGCGTCCAGCCGGCGATGATTCCACAGCCCGTACGCCGCAATCGTGCCGGCCCCAAGCGCACCCAGCCAGATATTGTCCCACCGCGCCAGGCCGAGCCCGCCCATCGTCCAGAACAGCACCGAATGGGCGGCGCGCTGGTCACCGGCAAAGACCAGGTAATTGGTCGGTGCGGTGAACATGAAGGAGACCGCAAGTCCGGCGAGGATCAGCCGTTCGGGGCCTTGTCCCCTCACCCGCGCAACCAGCAAAAGCACAACGCAAGCCGCCAGAATACCGCCGGTGAACGCGGCGATCGGTAGCGTCCAGATCCCGAAACTGTCGCCGAAGACGGTGATGACGGAGACAGCGCCGGCGGCGGCTCCCGACGAGAGACCGAACAGGAACGGATCGGCAAGATCGTTGCGCGTCACTGTCTGCAACAGCGCGCCGACCACGCCCAGGCCGCCGCCGAGACAGATGGCCAGGATGGTGCGCGGCAATCTGAGGTCGACGACGATCCTGCCGACCGGGCCGGACACGTCATGCCCCTTCAATCCGATCGCATGGCCAAGTGCTGCAACGACGTCGCCCAGCGGGATCATCGTCGAACCATAGGCGATCGATAGCAGCGCGAGCGCGGCCATAGCCAACGCGGCCGCCATCATGGCCAATACGAATGCCTTGTGCCGCAAAGTCATCTTCCCGGTTAAAATGCTTCCGGATGCATCGCCCTGGCGATCTTGCCGATCGCTTCGATGTTGGCCGGTCCGGGTGTCAGTTCGGCATAGCGAAGCGCCACGAAGCGTTCGTTCTTGACCGCGTCTGTCTCCTTCATTGCCGGATGCGCTTTCAGGAAATCGAGCAGCTTCCGGTAGCCGCCGCCATCCTGATAGTCGAGCAGGATGAGGAATTGCGGATTGCGCGAGGCCACCGTCTCCCAATCCGTGTTGCCCCAGCTGGTGTCCATGTCGGCCATGATGTTGTCGCCGCCTGCCGCGGAAATCATGGCGTTGGGAATGGCGAACTTGCCTGATGTGAACGGCTTGTCCTCGCCGGAATCATAGAGGAAGACGCGCGTTCCCCTGCGGTCGCCGACCTTGGCCGTGATTTCGGCGAGCTGCGCCTTCCAGCCGGAGACGAGCTTATCCGCTTCGGCCTCCTTGCCGAAGATCTTGCCCAGCTTCTCGACATCGCCATAGAGCAGGTCCATCGAAGCGGCAGGCCGGTTCTTGTCGAGATGGACGCAGCTTTCCGTCAGCACCAGGGTCTTGATGCCGTGTGGCGCCAGCGTATCGGGCGTCACCTCGCCGCCCGGCTTCATGCCGTAATACCAGCCGGCGAAGAAGAAGTCGGGCTCGACAGCGACCAGGTTTTCCAGCGTCGGATATTTGGGCGCCAGTTCGGGGATCGAGCTCTGTTCGGCCTTGAATTCGGGAGTGACCTTGTACCATCCAGTGATGCCGGTCAGGCCGACGATCGACGGCTGCAGCTTCAGTGCGAAGGCCATCTCGGCCATGTTGAGATCGTGAATGACGGCGCGCTTTGGAGGTGCGTCGAAGGTCAGCGGCTTGCCGCAGCTGTCGACCGTCACCGGAAAGGCGAAGGCCGTAGAGCCGAGCAGGGAGAAGGCAAGAGACATGGCAAGGCGTTTCACGGATGTTGCTCCTTGTTGAACAGGATCTGCCGGAAATGGCTTCGATCACGAAGATGGCGCGGCACGGTTCGGAACCTCGAACACCGTCAGCTCGCGGTCCTCCGTCGGGTGGCGCAACCTAAAGACGTCGATACCGAAGATCTCGCGGATCAGCTGCTGGGTGAGTGCTTCCCGTGGCGGCGCCAGCACATGCAACCGGCCATGGCTCATCACCGCGACCCTGGTGGCGAAAGGCGTCACCAGTGCCAGATCGTGCAGCACCGCGATCACGGTCATGCCGAGGCCTGCAACCAGTTCGAGCAACTCGCTGCGCGCCCGCGGGTCGAGATGGTTGGTCGGCTCGTCGAGGAATAGGATCTTCGGCTCCTGCGCGATGGCGCGGGCAAGCTGGGCGCGCTGGCGCTCGCCGCCCGACAGCGAACCGATGGTGCGGCCAAGCAGCGGCAACAGCCCGGTCCGGCGCAGCGCCTCGACGACAATGTCGCGTTCCTCGCTCCTGTGCCTGCGGCCGGTATGCGGAACCCGGCCGAGCTCGACATAATCGATCACCGCCAGCCGTGGATCCGGTTGATCGGTCTGGCCGACGACGGCGATGTGCAGCGCCCGCTCGGCGGTCGAAATCCTGTCCAGCAGGCGCCCGGTGAGCTTCACTTCGCCCGAACTCGGCCGCAGCATGCCCGACAGCATGCGCAGCAATGTCGTCTTGCCGGCGCCGTTGGGACCGATGATGGCGAGACGGTCGCCCGCCGCCACCGAAAGGCTGACCGGATACACCAGATGCAGGCCATCCGCCGCTGCGGCCAGGTCGCGGGCATCGAGAAGCGGCGCGGTCATGGGCAATTCCTTGCAGGGCCTGCCGGAATACGGGCCAGCGTCTTGCCTGCCAATCCTGCCGGACGCTGGCCTGAATTCACCTCGGTGGCGATATCGCGGCAAAGCGTGCACACGATGATGCGATGCATGGGAATGCAGTGAATGCGATCGATGGAACCGTCCAACTTCCGTCACTTTCAAAAATGGCGACGGAAGGAAGCTGGCTTGAACCGGTCGACAAGACCGAACCCCGCGTCTCCTCCCGGCACACCCCGTCCGGTCAACTCATGCAGATGGCAGGTCTCCTGGCTCGCGGGTCGTTGCGCCATCCTGCCTTCCCAGCCTTGCCGGCCAGTGGCTTCTCGGATTTTGCTCGCCGCTTACAGTTGCGGGGGCAGCCATGGCTTCGACCCGAAAATCGGGCCTCACCATGTTCCCTTTTCACCCCTCGCCTTGCGGCGCGGGGACCATCACGAGTCGCAGCCTAGGATGCAGGCAGCGTCGAGGCAAGGTCGATGCATGTTCTGTTATAACGATACAAACGTGTGGTCAATCACTATCGCGCGCCACCAGTTCCAGCGGCCAGACCTCGCGAATGATCTCTGGCCCTTTCGCGCCGGCGAAAGCCGGGAGCGAGGCGAGCAGGATTTCGCCGAGCCGCCGCCCCATCGGGTCAAGGCTCGGACGAAAGCCGGTCAGCGCCGGCGAGAAATAACGGCAGAGCGGCGTGTCGACGATGACGATCACCGCGACATCCTGCCCGGGCTTGATCCCCATTTCGGCGAGCGCTTTGCAGCCGCCGAGCGCCATCGAGTCGTTGTTGAAGATAATCGCGGTCGGCGGATCCTTCGACCGCATGACTTGCGGTGTCACCGCGTAGCCACCGGCTTCGTTGATAAAACCGTCCACAATCAGGCCGGGATCGACTTCGATGCCGTGCCGCCGCAGCGCCTTGCAATAACCCTCCAGAAACAGATAACCGAAATTCAGGTCAAGCGACGGCCGGATGGCGGCGATGCGGCGGTGGCCACGCGCAACCAGCCGGTCGACCGCATCGGCGCCCGCCTTCTCGAAATCCAGATCCAGAGAGGGATAGCTGTCGTCGCCGGACCGGCTTCGGCCGAGCGTCGCGAAGGGAAAGCCGGCCTTGCTCAGATAGTCGATGCGATCGTCCTCGCGCCGCGTCCAGGCCAGTACGACGGCATCGGCACGACGCGTCTCGACGACGCGGCGCAGCCGCTCCTGTTGATAATCCGCCGGCGCGCCCATGACGATGATCAGGTCCAGCCCGCACTCGGCCAATGTCGCTTGCAGTCCGGTGAGGAACGGAATGAAGAACGGCTCGCCATACTGCTGGTCGCCCGGATGCGGCTGCAGCATGAAAGCCACGGCATGGGTGGTGCCGCGGCGTAGGTTCCTGCCCGAGTGGTTCGGTGAATAATTGAGCTTCCGGGCCGCCTCGAGCACGCGCTGGCGTGTCTCGGCGTTCACGTCGGCGCGCCCGTTAAGCGCGCGCGAGACTGTACCGATCGAAATGTTCAGGTGCCGCGCAAGATCGTGAATGCTGGACGCCAAGACCTCCCCCTCCTGCTTCTGGCTAGCACCAGCCGGTCGTGCGGCCAAGGCGTTTCAGAGCCGACGGTACAAATCCGATTGACAATATATGCCATCGGGTGTGTCATCGTAAACGTTTACGGAAGTCATTTACGGACTGCCGTGGGTGCCAGCCAGGAGGGGTTGGCCGGAGGAGCGCTGGATGATGCACGTCGTCCTGGTCGGGTGCGGAGCCATGAGCAAAACCTGGCTCGAGGCCATCAGCCAATCCCCTGCCGTCAAGATCGTCGGTCTCGTCGACCTCGACGCCGACAGGGCGCGCCAGCGGGCACGCGAATACGACCTCGCCGGGGTCGCGATCGGGACCGATCTCGACGTCGTTCTCTCCCAGACCAGACCCGATGCGGTGTTCGACGTGGTCGTGCCTGCCGCCCGTCGCGCCGTGGCGAATTCGGCCTTTGCCCATGGCTGTCATCTGTTGACGGAAAAGCCGCTGGCCGACAGCCCGGACAATGCGCGCGCCATCATCGACGATGCGCGGCGCGCGCGACGCGTCCATGCCGTGGTGCAGAACCGCCGCTACGTCGCCAACGTCCGGCGCATCCGGCGCTTCCTCGGCTCCGGCGCCATCGGCGCTGCGACCAGCATCCATGCCGATTTTTTCATTGCGCCGCATTTCGGCGGTTTCCGCGAAGGCATGCGCCATGTGCTGCTGCTCGACATGGCGATCCATACATTCGACGCCGCCCGCTACATGGTCGATGGCGAGCCGACCGAAGTGTATTGCCGAGAATGGGAGCCGGCCAATTCCTGGTACCGGCAGGGATCGTCGGCAAGCGCCACCTTCGAGCTCGGCCAGGGCAAGATGTTCACCTATCGCGGCAGTTGGTGCGCCGACGGTTTCCGCACCAGTTGGGAAGGCAGTTGGCGCATCGTCGGCGAACGCGGCAGCCTGACCTGGGATGGTCATGACGAGTTGAAGGCCGAAGCCGTGCTGCCGGAACGCGAAGGCCTGCTCGACAAGGTCGTGCCGGTAGCGGTGCCGCCGCTCGACCCTGCCGACCGCATCGGCGGGCATCTCGGCGTCATGGAAGATTTCGTCCGCGCCGTGGAAACCGGCACCGAGCCGGAGACGCGCGGCGCCGACAACATCAAGAGCCTGGCCATGGTTTTCGCGGCGATCGAAAGCGCCGAGACCGGGCGCCGGGTCGAAATCCCCAGGCAGGAAGGATGACCATGGCGGACCCGCTTCTCGACATCAGGATCGGCACCATGGTGCGGGCCAATCTCGAAGACCCGGCCGCCTATGTCAGGCAGATCCTGCCGCTCGGTTTCGAGAGCGTCCAGCCCTTCTTCTGGCAGACGCTGGGCGGCAAGGACCTGGGGCGGCTCGCCGGCGAGATCCGCGACGCGATCGGCGATGCCGATGTCAGCGTCAGCTCGATCGGCGTGTTCGGCAATCCACTCGAGAGCGGCGACACCGACCGCGGCGTGCTCAAGGCCTGGGAAACGGTGATCGACAGCGCGCATCTGTTCGGCACCAATCTGGTCAGCGGTTTTACCGGCCGCATCCGCGGCAAGCCGCTGACCGACAGCCTGCCGCGCTACCGCGAAGTCTGGGGCGAATTGGCCAAACGCGCGGCCGACAAGGGCGTGCGCATCGCCTTCGAGAATTGCGCCATGGATGGCAACTGGGCCGCCGGCGACTGGAACATCGCCCATAATCCGGACGCCTGGGAACTGATGTTCAACGAATTGCCGGATGAGAATCTGGGTCTGGAATGGGAGCCCTGCCATCAGTTGGTCTATCTGATCGACCCGATCCCGCAGATCCGCAAATGGGCGCATCGCATCTTCCATGTCCACGGCAAGGACGCGACGGTGCGCTGGGATGTCATACGCGAGCACGGCGTCTTCGGCCGCCTGCCCTTCGTGCAGATGCGCACGCCCGGCTTCGGCGACAGCGACTGGACGCGGGTGATCAGCGAATTGCGGCTGGCCGGATACAAGGGCGCCATCGACATCGAAGGTTGGCACGACCCGGTCTATCGCGACGATCTTGAAATGACAGGCCAGGTCCGCGCGCTGGAATACCTCCAGCAATGCAGGGGAGGCCTGAGCTACCTGCCGAACCCGACGTGAGGATTGGCCGGCGGGAGGAGCCGGACGGGATTGCCGAAGCAGATGTCGAAACCCTCGCTCGCGAGGACAAAAGGGAGGAACGTGCATGAGCATCGCCAAGAGAACGACACTTCTGCGCACGACCGTGGTGGCGACCGCCACGGCGCTCGCCGCCGCCATCTCCACCTTGCCGGCACAGGCGCTCGACGCGCAATGGTGCAAGGACGTCCACATCCGTTTCTTCGTCGGCGGCGCCGAGGGCGACGCTTTCGGCACCATTGTCTACAATGGCGCCAAGCAGGCTGCGGCCGATCTCGGACCGAAAGTGGATTACATCTTCTCAGGCTGGGACATCGAAAAAATGGTCCAGCAGCTGCGCGAGGCGGTCGCCGTCAAGCCCAACGGTATTGCCATGATGGGCCACCCCGGCGACGCCGCCATCATGCCGCTGGCCGAACAAGCGCATAAGGACGGCATCAAGATGATGTACCAGAACGTGCCGGTGCCGACGGTGGTGACGGCCTTCGGCGGCGGCTATGTCGGCGCGCAGCAGGAACAGCAGGGCCGCGCGCTCGGCGCGGAAGCCTTCAAGCTGGCCAAGCTCAAGGCCGGTGACAAGGCAATCATGATCGGCCCGTTCGAGAATGAGAGCCGCGGCGCCCGCGAGCGAGGAACCGTCTCCGCCTTGAAAGAGGCCGGCATCGATGTCGTTCAAATCAATTCCGCAACCGAATGGGCGGCCGATCCGAATCTGGCGATCCCGGTGATCACCGCCGCCTTGCTCAACAACCCCGGCGTAAAGGCCGTCGGCTACCCCGGCGGACAGATGCTCGGCAACGTCCAGACCTATATGACGGCGGCGGGCCGGAAGCCGGGCGACATCTTCAATTTCGGCTTCGACACCAGCCCGCAGATCGTCGAGGCCTTCAAGGGCGGCTGGGTGCAGCTGACCGCCGATCAGCAGCCGTTCATGCAGGGCTATCTGCCGATCCTCAGCCTCTGCCAGCAAGTGGTGCTGGGGCTGGCACCGATGAATGTCGATACCGGCGCCGGCTTCGTCACGCCTGAGAATTACAAGATCGTCGCCGAACTGGCCAAGCAGGCACTGCGCTGACCTCCCAAGCCGCCGGCCGGGGGCTCAGGCCCGGCCGGCGGGACCGCCGGCGAGGCCCGGCATGCGACAAGCAAGCGAGGACCCGATGGCCGAACGCATCATCGAACTGCGCGACATCACGAAATCCTACGGCCAGGTTTACGCGCTTGGCGGGGTCAATCTCAGCGTCGACCGCGGCGAGGTGGTCGGACTGATCGGCGACAATGGCGCCGGCAAGTCGACGCTGATCAAGATCCTCGCCGGCGCGGTCAAGCCGACCAACGGCGAGATCCTCGTTCGCGGCAAGCCGGTCACCGGCTGGAACGCGGCGCGCTCGCGCGACGCCGGCATCGAGACCGTGTTCCAGGACCGGGCGCTGGCCGTGCAGCAGACCATCGTGCGCAATATCTTCATGGGACGCGAACTCACCGGCTTCCTCGGCTGGCTGAAGGTCGGCACCGAAATCAGGGAGGCGAGCCGGCTTATGCGCGAGATCGGCTTCACTTCGAAAGTGTTCACGCCGCAGTCCGTCGTCGGCCAGCTTTCCGGCGGCGAGCGCCAGGGCGTGGCGATCGCGCGCGCCATCTACAAGCAGGCCGACCTGATCATCCTCGACGAGCCGACAACGGCTCTGTCGCTGACCGAAACCGCCAAGGTCTTCCACTTCGTGCGCCAGGTGCGGGCGAGCGGGCGCTCGATCCTGTTCATCGGCCACAACATCCACCATGTCTTCGACATCGCCGACCGTTTCGTCGTGCTCGATCGTGGCACTGTGGCGCTGCAGGCCGACAAGCGCGACATCAAGTCGGCCGACACGCTCGTCAATTTCATGGAAGACCTCGCGCATCCCGGCGGACTGCCCGGCTTGGGCGAAGCCCAGCGCGCGGAGGACACAAGGCCATGAGCAACATCGCCGAGCCCAATCGCCAGGCTCCCTCGCCCCATACCGAAATGGGCGAAGCGGCGTGGAACCACCCGTCGGATCATTTGCTGCGCGGCTTCGTTCTCGACAATCGCGCGGCGCTGGGCACGCTCGGCGTTTTCGTGGTGATGATGGTCGCCTTCACCATCGCCAATCCGACGGTGTTCACCACCTGGTTCCTCTACAGCTCGGTGCTGACCACGCTGCCGGTGGCGCTGTTCGTGGTCGTGCCGCTGGTCTTTGTCGTTACCGCCGGCGAAATCGACCTGTCGTTTCCGGCGACGATGGGTTTTGCCTCCTGGGTTTTCGCGCTGGTCGTTCAGGCCGGCTACGATCCCTTCCTCGGCATCGTCGCAGCACTCGCCACCGGCATGCTGCTCGGCTTCCTGGTCGGCGTGCTGGTCGTCTATGGCAGCCTGTCGTCGCTGATCGCCACGCTCGGCATGAACTTCCTGCTGCGCGGGCTGATCCAGATCATCAACGAAGGCAAGTCGACCGCGCTGCCGACGCTCGGGCAAAGCTGGACCTATATGATCTTCTCCAGCCAAGTTTACGGGATTCCGGTACAGATCCTGTGGGCGCTCGCCTTCGTCGTGTTCGCCGCGCTGCTCTACAACCGCCACCGCTTCGGCGCGCAGGTGAAGGTGGTCGGCGACAATCCCGACAGCGCCCAGCAGATGGGCATCGACGTCAAGCGGGTGAAGGTCAAGGTGTTCGTCTTCGTCGGCATCGGGGCCGCGATCGGCGGCACCTTCTCGACGATGATCAACTTCACCTGGTGGCCAACCGCCGGCGACGGCTATCTGTTGCCGGTGCTGGCTTCGGTGTTCGTCGGCGGCACGCCGACCTGGGGCGGCATCGGTACCGTGTTTGGCGGCGCCATCGGCGCGCTGACGGTGGCGTTCATCCAGACCGGCGTCGTCGCTGCCGGCCTCAGCGGCTTCTATGTGCAGTTCTTCAACGGGCTGATCATCATCCTGTCGCTGCTTGGCCACCGCTGGAACCAGGCGCGCTACCGCTGAAACGCTACCCAAGGCCGGCCGTTCGGCGCGACCGTCCGAGCTCAATCCGGTAGCGACAACGGCGGCCGCGCGGACGAGAACGCAGGGCCGGGGTCGTCGATTTACGTCACGCGCAATATCGATCAAACTGATGAAATGCGACGCTTTGGTGCACCCAGTGCACTTTCGCTTGATTTAGTGCACCCTATGCGTCAAATTTGGCACGATGGAACAGCCACATGCCCACTTTGAAGGTTCTCGACGGCATCACGCGTTGAAGGGTGAGTATGAAGTCCTGATCAGGATTGGCTCATGGAACGTGTTGCGTGGCCAAATGCGTCGCAAAGACCTCGATGCCGTAATCGCTTGGGCTAACTCGCATGAAGAGGAGTTGCGCAATGAATGGACCCGCCTCAATGGTTGACGATATCGTAACAGTCGGCAATCCGCTCCCCAGGATCGCCTCGGTCACCATGATTGATGGCCGCCGCGTGCGCATCACCTGGCGAGACGGCCGCTCCAATACGGTTGACCTGAATCCAGTGTTGAATAGCCATCGACACTTCATTCCGCTTCGCGACGATGACGAGCTGTTTGGAACCATGCGGGTTAACGAAGACGGCAATGCAATCGAGTGGGACGGGGGAATCGAGTTGTCAGCCGAATGGATCGATACCCTGCCCTCAATTGGTATGGAGAACCGGGAATTCCGCCATATCATGGACGATCTGCTGAAATTCTCGCTTGAGGGGATGGCGCTCCAGTTGGAAATCTCCAGGCGCCAAATTGCCAACTATAGAGGATCGACACCTATCCCCAATTCAATCGCGTTGGCTACTCGATATCTCGCCGAGAAGGCCGGTCAACGATGACCCCGTCTGGAGGCGGATAGGCTCGCTGACTGTTCCAAGCATGCGGCTGCTGGTCGCCGGCGCATCGTGGCTTTGGGTTGACGGTCGGTCTGTTACATCGAAGCGTCTGGTTTGGCCTCATCGTAACGAGGCACCATGCCTACCCCATTGGCAGCGCGGGCCAGCGGTCCACGAGCCTGTCGCCCGAAAAAACCGCGATCGATCCGAACTGCTGCAGCACCGCCTCGCTTTGCGTCGGACGCAGGAAGGCGTAGTCGCCTGACCTGGTGGTGGCATCGCCGGGCAGGCCCATGAATTGCTGGTTCGAGGAAAGGCCAAGCAGGCCATTGGTCTCCATGCCTTCGGGAAACACCGGTTCGGCCATCCATTTGCCGCCATAGAGATAGCAACCCTTGCGCGGAAACCGGCCGACCGTCTGCAGCAGGCGGGTGACCGCCGGCGGGCCTGGCAGCATCGGCTCGACCACCTTGAGGATCGGCGTGGCGATGAAGGCCGCGGACTGGAAGCCGTCGAGGCCGGGCGTGTCGAAATCCCCGGGCAGCACGAAGGCCGACCCGATCGACACTTCGTTGGCCATGCCGCCATGGTGAAGCAGTGCCGTCTTCGAGCCGCCGATGTTCAGTATTCGGCGCTGGTCCTCGCCGAGAGCCGCGATGAACGCCGCGGCCCGCTGCGACGCCTCTGCCAGCGCCTTTTTGGGACCGCCGAACAGACCGGGAATGTGCGGCGCGTGCGCCTCGTAGGCCATGACGCCTTCGCAGCGCAGCCGGGCGGGCAGCGCGTTCAATGCCTTCGACAGCGCGCGCGGTTCCGCGAACCCGCCCCGATGCAGCCCGACATCGATCTCGAAAGCGATGCGCAACCCGACGTCGAGTTCGGCGGCCAGAGCGCCGTATTCCGCCAGTCTCTCCTCGCTGTCGATCAGCCAGCAGACGCGCGACCAGTCGGCGGTACCGCTTGAAATCGCTTGCCTTGCCGCGCCGACCGGCATCGGCTTGCCGTAAAGCATGTCGGCATCGGGAAGAGCGTCGAGCACGGCCCTTGTGATCGGCGGATGAAACGTCATGAAGCGATGGGTGCCGAGCGCCTCGGCGATATGCGAAAGCAGCGGCAGGCAAGCAAGCGACTTGTCGACCAGCCGCACGGCAAGGCCGGGCGCCAGTCTCTGCTTCACCAGGTCGATGTTGCGGTCCAGCCGGTCGCGGTCGAGCACGAGACAAGGCTGAAAGACGCCGGCCGCCCTCAACGCATCCGACAGCGTGGTGAAATAGCCGCTCATTGGCCGATGCCGAACAGGCCGGCCATGTAGGGCGAGACGAAACGGTTCTCGGGATCGATGTCTCGCCGAACAGCCATCGCATCATCCCAGCGCGGATAGAGCTTTTTGAAATCCGCCGCCTTCAGGCTGTGCATCTTGCCCCAATGCGGCCGGCCGCCATGCCTGCGAAAGATCGGCTCGGCCGCCCGCATGAAGGGCTCAGGGTCGTTGGCGGCATCGTGGTGAATGGCGATCGAGCAGGTCAGACGCTTGTAGAAGGGCGAAAGCCAGAACATGTCGGGTGCCACCGAGCGCACCTCCATCGGAAAATAGACTTCCGGAAAGTGCTTCTCGGTCAGCTCGATGATCTGCGTGATCACCTTCGGCCCGTCCTCGAAAGGCAGATGATACTCCATCTCGTTGAACTTGGTCTGGCGGTCGCTGGCATAGACGTTGAGCCAGTCCTGCACATAATCCTCGGCCGGCACCTTCTTCACGGCGCCGCGGATCAAAGAGCGGCGCAGCCACGGCAGCCGGCGCAGCCCCCGGCTCAGCTTGCGTAGTGTCGCCAGGCCGGCCTCGTCGTCGTCGGTCGGCCTGGTGGTCGGGTTCGCGTCGCTGAGGTCGCTGGCGATGAACTGCGCGTAGCCGGAAAACGGAATGTAGTAGAATTCGGCCGACCGGTGCGCGGCCATCATCATCTCGAAATCGCGCAGCATGTCGGCGATCGGCAGCACCCATTTGCGGCGGCGCAGCCGGTAGGTCGCGATGTTGTTCAGCGTGACTTCGGTCAAGATGCCGAAGGCGCCGAGCGCAACGCCCATCGCATGGATCATGTCCTGGTCGCGGGTCCGATCGAATTCGCGCAACTCGCCCCGCCCGTCCACGATCTGCACCGTCTCCAACCGGGTGTGGTAAGCGCCCAGCGTCAGCCCGGAACCATGGGTGGCGGTGCCCAGCGCGCCGCCGATCGCCTGACGGTCGATGTCGCCCATATTGGGCAGGCCCTGGCCCAGGCCTTGCAGTATGTGCATCAGCGGGCCGAGCCGCGTCCCTGCCCGCACCCGCGCGCGATGGCTTTGTACATCGTGCGAGACCAGCCCCTCGATCTTCTCCAGGGAAACGATCGAGCCTTGCGATGCCACCAGCGGCGTGAAGGAGTGGCCAGCACCCGCCACGCGCAGCGGCCCAGGTGCCGTGCGCACCAGATCGGCAAGCTCGCCGGCGTCGGTTGGAGTGGCGACCAGCTTCGGCTCGGCGCGCACGAAGCCCGACCAGTTGCTCCAGTTCCGCGCGGTGATCGTCGACATCTAGCCGTCCCGTCAGACGCGCCGACGGCGCATAGTGGCCACGAACAGGCCAAGCAGGGCCACGCTGGCAAACGCGCTTGCCGCGGCGAATTCCGGCACGGGCCGGAAATCCTTGCCGTCGATGAGCAGCGACGCCGCGACCGGCCCGATCGCCAGGCCGAAGAGCTGTGCAGCCGGCACCAGCAGCACGGCGGTACGCGTCTCGTCGGCCGTGATCGCCAGCCGGATCTGATAGGGTACGATGAACAACAGGATGAAGCCCATGACCAAGGCGGCGATCCAGAATGTCGTCAGGCCAGGTGCGCTGGCAAGAACAAGGGAGGAGACCAGCGCGACGGCACCGATGGCCGTAATGGCAATGCGGTAATCGATGCGCGCCTCGAACACGGTCGCCGTCATCGCGCCCAGGACCTGCGTCGCCAGGCTGGCCGAGACGATCAGACCGACGGTCCAGCTATCAATCCCATACTGCGCACCGAGCGGTTCCAGGAAGGCCCAGATCGCGCCGAAGAACATGAAGTAGCAGAAGACCGACAATAGCGCGGTGATCGACGGAACCGTCAGCACATTGGCCAGGTTCTCCTCTTTCGGCAGGTCGGCGTAGTCACCGGGTACGGTGAAAGCGGCCGCCAGCGAAACGACGCAGACGACGGCAAGCACGATGAAGCCGCCGGACGACCCCGCCTCGGGAATGACATAGAGTGCCAAAAGCAGAGCGAGCGCACATTGCGCCAGGGTCTGCAGCGTCACGAAATAGCCGCCGATGCGCTCCGCCCGTCGCGAACGGGCGATCAGTTCGGTGGTGATCGCGACCAGACCACCTTCAGCCAGCCCGGCGATGGCGCGGGCGGCGATCAACGCATTGGCGCTTGCGGCATGGGCGGTCCATACATTCGCCAGGGCCAGCAGGATCAAAAGGACGGCGCTTTTCCAGCGCATGTTGCGCGCGGAAAGCAGCATCGCCACCACGGCTGAACCGATGGCGATCGCGATCATCTCCGCCGTGGCGACCAGCGCCAGTTCATCGCCGCTGACATGGCCCTCGGTGTAGAGCGCGCCAAGCAGCACGGGCTGAAGCCCGAGGATCAGCAGCCCGACCGAGCCGATCCATAATGCGGAGCCGAGCTCGACGCCGGTCGGGTTGCCGACCAGCCAATCGCCATTTTCCGCTTGTACGGCTTGCGTCGCAGTCACGAGGCGCCTCCCAACGTCCTTGCAGTGCGATAAAAAAGCTGACAACTTGTCAGCATTACGAAACTGATACTTGATCATGTTTCTTGTCAACCGGGAATTTTGAAGCTCTCGCGAGAGATTGGGCGCATGGCGGAAGCAAGGCGGATGGCGACGGCGCCGAGGCGCAGGCCCAAGCAGGAGCGGAGCCGCGAACGCATCGACGCGATCCTTTCGACGACCATGCGGCTGATCGGCGAAAAAGGCATCGACGCGGTGACGATGAAGGAAGTGGGCGCACTGGCGGGCGGACCGATCGCCACCGTCTACCATTATTTCCCCAACAAATCGGCGATCCTGGCGATGCTCTATGAGCGCTTCTCGGAGGAAAGCCGCGCACGCTTCGGCGAGATCATCGCCGAAATAAGTGGGCTTGAGGACGTGACGGCTGCCGCGGACCGCATGATCGAGGACTATTACCGGCGCGTGGCCGACGACCCGGCCATCCAGGATCTGCAGAACGCGATACAGGCTGACAAGGCGCTGCAGAACCTCGACATTGCTGAGACAAGGCACCAGGCCAAGATGTTCTGCGACCACGTCGCTCCGATGCTGCGGCCCGACCGGCGCGAAGACTTCGCGCGCGTGGTGTTCCTGATCTTCCAGCTTGCCGGCGGCGTCGTGCGGCTAGCGCTGACGCAGGACGAGAAGGAAGGCCGCCGCACGATCGACGACTACAGGTCCATCATCCATACGCAGCTGAGATTGTTTCTGTAGTTTTCGGCGGCGGCTTTCGCGCCCCTCTCCCGTGACATCGACACGTCTTGCGTATCGAAGTATCGGGCGGCAGGATCTCTGACCGATAGCGGCAGAGCACCCCTCCGCGCCTTGTTTTGCCGTCGATTGCGGGAGGAACCGGCGCATTTCGCATGAAAGGCCAGCGGCAACTGGCACGTTCTGCGAGCGGGCTTTCGCGGAAAACAAAATTTCGCGCCGCTGCCCGCTCGCGCGCGCCTTGACTCTCGCCAGCCAGCAGCCTATTTCACCGCCACGTTAGCACTCGCCCTGGGTGAGTGCTAACCACAGGTCCGGTACCGCCGGGCTTTGTAGATTGTCCGGCTTCGCCGGACGGAGGAACTGTTTCTCACCGTTCTCATCGAGGAAGAAAACATGGCAAAGTCGAAGTTCCGCCCGCTTCATGACCGCGTGGTCGTACGCCGGGTCGAATCCGAATCCAAGACCGCCGGCGGGATCATCATCCCCGACACGGCGAAGGAAAAGCCGCAGGAAGGCGAGATCATCGCCGTCGGCTCCGGCGCCCGCGACGAAGCTGGCAAGCTCGTGCCCCTGGACGTCAAGGCTGGCGACCGCATCCTGTTCGGCAAGTGGTCGGGCACCGAAGTCAAGCTCAATGGCGAAGACCTTCTGATCATGAAGGAATCCGACATTATGGGCATCATCGGCTGAATATCGGCCTTTCCATCAACTGAATCTTGAATCTTCGGGCTCGATCCGAGCCCCTGCCAGGAGTTGAACATGGCTGCCAAAGACGTAAAATTCTCCCGCGACGCCCGTGAGCGCATGCTGCGCGGCGTCAACATCCTCGCCGACGCGGTGAAGGTCACGCTCGGCCCCAAGGGCCGCAACGTCGTCATCGACAAGTCGTTCGGCGCACCGCGCATCACCAAGGACGGCGTCACCGTCGCCAAGGAAATCGAACTTGAGGACAAGTTCGAGAACATGGGCGCGCAGATGGTGCGCGAAGTGGCTTCGAAGACCAACGACATCGCCGGCGACGGCACCACGACCGCGACCGTTCTGGCGCAGTCGATCGTCCAGGAAGGCCACAAGGCGGTTGCCGCCGGCATGAACCCGATGGACCTGAAGCGCGGCATCGACCTGGCCGTGACCGAAGTGGTCGCAGCTCTCGGCAAGGCCGCCAAGAAGATCAAGACCTCCGAGGAAGTCGCCCAGGTCGGCACCATCTCGGCCAATGGCGACGAGTCGGTCGGCAAGATGATCGCGGAAGCGATGCAGAAGGTCGGCAACGAAGGCGTCATCACCGTCGAGGAAGCCAAGACCGCCGAGACCGAGCTGGAAGTCGTCGAAGGCATGCAGTTCGACCGCGGCTATCTCTCGCCCTACTTCGTCACCAACCCCGATAAGATGGTTGCCGATCTCGAGGACGCCTACATCCTGCTCCACGAGAAGAAGCTCTCCAATCTGCAGGCCATGCTGCCGGTCCTGGAAGCGGTCGTGCAGACCTCCAAGCCGCTGCTCATCATCTCGGAAGACGTCGAAGGCGAGGCCTTGGCCACGCTGGTCGTCAACAAGCTGCGCGGTGGCCTGAAGATCGCTGCCGTCAAGGCTCCGGGCTTCGGTGATCGCCGCAAGGCCATGCTGGAAGACATCGCCATCCTCACCGGTGGCCAGGTCATCTCCGAAGACCTCGGCATCAAGCTCGAGAATGTCGGCCTCAACATGCTCGGCCGCGCCAAGAAGGTGTCGATCTCGAAGGAGAACACCACCATCGTCGACGGCGCCGGCAAGAAGGCCGAGATCCAGGGCCGCGTTGCCCAGATCAAGCAGCAGATCGAGGAGACCACCTCGGACTACGACAAGGAGAAGCTGCAGGAGCGTCTGGCCAAGCTCGCCGGCGGTGTTGCCGTTATCCGCGTCGGCGGTGCGACCGAAGTGGAGGTGAAGGAAAAGAAGGACCGCGTCGATGACGCCCTCAACGCGACCCGCGCGGCCGTAGAAGAAGGCATCGTTGCCGGCGGTGGCGTGGCCCTGCTGCGCGCTTCGGGCAACCTCAAGGCCACCGGCGTCAACTCCGACCAGGCCGCCGGCATCAACATCGTTCGCCGCGCACTGCAGGCCCCGGCCCGTCAGATCGCTGCCAACGCCGGTGCGGAAGCATCGATCGTTGCTGGCAAGATCCTCGAGAACAAGGGCGCGACCTTCGGCTACAACGCCCAGACCGGCGAATATGGCGACATGATCGCCATGGGTATCGTCGATCCGGTCAAGGTCGTGCGTACGGCTCTCCAGGACGCGGCCTCGGTCGCCGGCCTGCTGGTCACCACCGAAGCCATGATCGCGGAGGCTCCGAAGAAGGAGTCGGCTGGCGGCGGCATGCCTGGCGGCATGGGCGGCGGCGGCATGGGCGGTATGGGCGGCATGGACTTCTAATCCAGCCATCTGCTTTATGCATGCGGAAAGGGCGGCAGCGATGCCGCCCTTTTCTTTGCACATTCAGGCTTTGCTTCAGCGTAGTCGGTTGGAACCAGCGTCAGACAGCAGTGCTCTCCGCTTGCCGCGTCGCCTTGCCGGCGAGGACTGCCTGCTCGATCAGGGTAGCCACCTCATCGGCCACGACGTTGATCGATGAGCGATCGCGGGTGGCGCGGGCAATCACCATCAGGCCTTCCAGCGAGGACTCGACCAACAGCGCCAGCGCCCGTGCGCGGCGCTCGACCACCCCTGCCCTGACAAACGCCTGGCGCAGCAGGCCGATCCACTGCTCGAAAGCGGAGCGGCAGATTTCCTCCAAGTCCGGCACGTCGTTCGGCGCATCGAGCACGACCGGCGCGATCGGGCAGCCGAGCGAGAATTCGTTGTCCTCCAGCATGCGAGCGACCGACTGGTAAATGTGGTGAACGGCAACCGCCGGATCGCTTTCCGCCGCCAGCTCGGCGCCAAGCCTCTCAGTCACCTCGGCCACGCTGGCGCGCGTCACTTCGACGACCAGCTGATCCTTGCCACCGGGAAAGTGGAAATAGAGCGAGCCGCGCGGGGCGCCGCTGGCGCTCAGTATGTCATTGAGCGAAGTGCCGTGATAGCCGCGCCGCCTGAGCAGCAATCCGGTCGTTTCGAGTATGCGGGCTCTCGTATCGTTGGCCATGTCAACCTCTGTCAGGAGAGGGTCACTATAAGCCTTGCCATGAATATGACAACCGGTCTATATAATATGTAGATCAGTCTATATATTAAAGGAAGCCGAAATGCGCAGCTATCGTCTTGAAGGTTTGGGCGGAACCGAATGTCTGGTGATGCGGGAAGAGGTGCGGCCGGAGCCAAGGCCCCAGGAGATCGTGGTGCGGGTGCGCGCCACCTCGTTCAACCGACGCGATACGATGATCCTCAATGGCACCTACCCCTTGACACCGCGCCGCGGGATCGTTCCGCTCAGCGACGGCGCCGGCGAGGTCGTCGCCATCGGCGATGATGTCACACGCTTTGCCGTCGGCGACCGTGTCACCGGCAGCTATTTCGCCCGCTGGATCGATGGCCGCATCAATGCCGGACTGATCGACCAGCTCGGCTGCACGCTGGATGGCATGCTCGGCGAGTACGCCGTGCTTGACGAGCAATGGGCGGTGCGACTTCCCGAGCATCTCGACTGGCGCGAGGCGGCAACGCTGAGCTGCGCCGGCCTGACAGCCTGGAACGCACTGACCGGGGCGGAGATTCCCAAGCCTGGCCAATGGGTTCTGGTCATAGGCTCGGGCGGCGTCTCGCTGTTCGCGTTGCAGTTCGCCAAGCTGCTCGGCTGCCGCGTCGTCGCCGTCACCTCTCGCGCCGAGAAGGTCGGCAAGCTGCGGGCGATGGGGGCCGACCTCGTCGTGTCCTCGACCGACATGCCGGAATGGGGGGCGATGGTGCGTGGCGAAACCGGCGGTATCGACCTTACCGTCGAAACCGGCGGCCCGCCGACCTTCGCGCAGTCGCAGCCCGCGACGCCTACCGCTATTTCCAGCAATGCGACGTGTTCGGGAAGGTCGTCATCGACGGAGCCTGATCTTTCATATCGATCGAACCAGAAGGGAGAACAGCAATGACAATTCGTGAAGCTTCGGCCGAGTGGCAAGGCACGCTGAGGGAAGGTTCAGGCCGGCTGTGGCTCGGCAGTGGTGTGTTCGAAGGCGCCTATTCCTTTCCGTCGCGTTTCGAGAACGGCCCCGGCACCAACCCGGAAGAACTGATTGCGGCCGCGCATGCCGGCTGCTTCTCGATGGCGCTGACCTTCATCCTTGGCCAGGGAGGTCATATTCCCCGGGACATCCGCACCATCGCCAGGGTGCACCTCGGAGCGACGGAGGCCGGGCCGACCATCACCCGCATCGACCTTGAAACGGCGGTGGACGTCGCGGGGCTCGCCGAAGACCAGTTCGAGCACCTTGCCCAGTCCGCCAAGGCGAGCTGTCTCGTTTCGCGCGCGCTGGCCGGCGTGGCCCAGATCAACCTCAAGGCGACCCTCGTGGGTACCGCCGCGCAACAATGAATCAGGAGAAGCACGAGATGAGCAGCATCATGGACAGCCATCCAGAGTCGCGGCGGACAGCCGAGATCATGCGGCGCTTCAACGATGTGTTCCAGTTGCACGAACCGTCGGCGCTCGCCGAGCTGGTGGGCGAGGACTGCGTGATTGAAAACACCGTGCCGGCACCGGACGGTGCGCGCCATGCCGGCAAGGCGGCCTGCGTCGGGCTATGGACGGCGATCGCGACCCAGCCCGGCACGCGCTTCGACATCGAGGAGACCTTCGTCGCCGGCGAGCGGGCGACGATCCGCTGGCGCTACTGGATGGCGGACGGCAATTCGCTGCGCGGCGTCAATCTGATGCGCGTCGAGGGCGGGCGGATCGTCGAGGCGATGGGCTACGTCAAGGGATAGGCCGGCTTCACCATATGAGTTACTCCTAATACACATCGGTTTGTGCTAGGAATAGAGTCCGACCGCCATTCGACGATCGAGAAAGACCATAGGGAGGACTAATGTCATGAACATCAGAACCGCCTGCTTTGGAGCACTCGCGTTGACCGTTCTCAGCGGCACGGCACTTGCCGGAGCGCTCGACTCGCCCAAGATGATGGAACCGTTCTTCACCGATGCGAGCATGAAGACGATGAAATCCGACGCCGAGATGAAAGCCGCCTGGGCAAAAATGTCCAAGGACGACCAAGCCATGATGATGAAGGAATGTCAGGATGCGGCGATGAGCAAGCCGTATGCCCCGTTCTGCGAAAAATTGAAGGCGCTCGGCGGCGCGAACAAATGATTGCCGGCTAGTCCGGAGTTGAAGAACAAAAGAAGGCGGGCCAAGGCTCGCCTTCTCATTGTTCGGCATCGATTTCGTGCCAAGGCGAGGCGAACGAATTCTACCTGTCCGCCAGCGCAAGCTTGGCGCCGAGCATGACGAAAGCGCCGGCGAACGTGCGGCGCATCCAGGTCAGCACCCTCGGCCGCGACGCGACATGGCTGCGGATCGAGGCGGCGAAGATGCCATAGCCGACGAAGATGACGAAGGTCAAAAGCATGAAGACGCTGCTCAGTTCCAGCATCTTCGACAGCGCGTGCGGCTCGGTCGTGCTGACGAACTGCGGCAGGAAGGCAAAGAAGAAGATCGACAGCTTCGGGTTGAGCACATTGACGAGGATGCCTCTCGCAATCACCTTGCCGGTGGAGCGCGGCGCGACATTGTCCTCGACGTTCAGACCACCCCTCTCCTTCAGCGTGTTCCAGGCCATGTAAAGGAGGTAGGCGACGCCCAGATATTTCAGCGTCTCGAAGGCGACCGCGCTGGTGTGCAGGAGCGCGGCGAGGCCGGTGATGGCGGCAGCCATATGCGGGATGATGCCGAGCGTGCAGCCGAAAGCGGCGACGATGGAGGCGCGGGCGCCGCGGGAAAGCCCGGCGCTCAGCGTGTAGAGGACGCCGGTGCCGGGCGAAGCCACCACGATCAGCGACGTCAACAAGAATTCGATGCTCACGATTTGGTTCTCCGCTGTGCTGCCCGGCGGGCAGCGTAGCAGCGAAATCCCCGCGCACAAGCCGCGGCGCCGTCAGATCAGAGGACAGGCAGCCCATGCGCCCGACGCGCCATCAGGCAATCCTCGTCGCCGGGCATGCAGGCGCGGCAGACATCCGGGCGCAACTCGTAGATGCCGCAAGCGGTTGCCTTGCCCACTGCGCCACAGAGAGCCGAACAGCGCGGGCCCTCGCAACGCATACCCGATAGATCGGCCGCGACATACTTGTCCGGGATACGGTCGAGCTGCGCGTCGTCCTCGGTGGAAAAGCGCGGCCACTCGGCCGAGTAGGAGCAACAGGCGCCGCAGCTCTGGCAATCAAATGCCGGGACGGTGCCTCGTTGGGGCGATGAAAGGCTTGCCACGGTCACCAACGAGAACGGTCCCTGCACAGCAGATTGCGGTCGGCGTCTTGCGGCAAGGCGCTATTTCTTCTTGCCTGCCTTGCGCGACGGCGCCTCGGTCGGCGACTTGAATAGATCGGTCGCGGCCTCGACAGCTACATCGGCCTTCGGCGCGGCACCCGGCTTGACCGGCTTTGCAGCGGCGGCGGGCGCCGGCGGGTGATCCTTGGCGGAGAATTTTATAGCCATCTCAGTCCTCGTCGGCGAAGCGCGATGGTGCGCGCGGACTGCGCAAACGGCCGATCAGGGCCGAAACCGCCGTTATGTTCATTTCCTCAGGCGACCAGTTCCTCGCCTCCGCGATGTGATGCGGCGCCAGTTCGCGATGCGTGCTGCCGCTGTAGGCGGCGTCCTGATGGGTCACCGGCTCGCGGGTCTTGGCGTCTTGGCGGACATATTCGATCAAATAGTTCGGGCACTCGGCGCGGCCCCGCACGCCGACGCGCACCTGTGCATCGCCATGGACGCGCTTGCAGCGTTCGAGTTTTTCCAGCACACGCCGGACATATTCGACTGGCTTGTCCAATGTTTCGACCATATCGGCGATGGTCGCATCAGCGGCGATTGGTGTCGCCGGCACACGCTTCGTCGCCATCAGCGTCTTCCGGCCCGTTTCGGCAACGCCGCCTGTGCGGCCGCCGCAGCCATTTCATCTGCCTCTTTTTCCAGGCGCAGTTCGCGCAAACGCGCGGTCTTGGCTTCACGCGCCTGGGTGAGGGCATCGCGTTCGGAAATGATGCGGTTGAGCGACATCGACTGGGTTTGCGTCTTGCTGAACAAGGGCACTGCCTGATCAGCAGCTGTTTTCGAATTGGCGGTCAAAATCTTTCTCCTGTCAGGAGTCTCGTGCCGATAGGGCAAGACCGGTCTTCAGTCAGGACCCACGCACAAAAGCATTGGGGCGGCGGATTCAACTTGCTGGAGCGTCCCTTAGCACGTTCAGGCCGACGCGCAGCGCATTTTCGGCGGCGAGACCCACAAAGTGAAAAAGGCCAGGCACCGCCTGACCTTCCATGAGAGCGTCGCGCATCCAGTGGATGCACAGGACGCTCCGGCACGCAGCGTGCGAAAACTCAGGTTTCCGCCGCCATGCGCCCGAATTCGCCATTCACCAGTGCCAGTACATCCGTGGTCACCGGGAAGGCTGAATCCTTTTTCAGGCCGCCTTCAACTGGTCGGCCGACATCTTGCCGGACTTGTTGTCGCGGACCATCTCGTAGCCGAGCTTCTGGCCCTCGACGATGTCACGCATGCCGGCGCGCTCTACGGCCGAGATGTGGACGAAAACGTCGGCAGAGCCGTCGTCAGGCTGAATAAAACCAAAACCTTTGGTGGCGTTGAACCATTTAACTGTGCCGGTGCTCATGACGAACCCTTTCCATGGCAAATACTCGTTCGCCGTCATGCGGATGCACAACGTCGTTTGTCTCGATTTTTGATGTGGGAAGTTCGTCAAAGGCGCGCTGCAAAGCGCGGATAACAAAAGTCAGTCAACAAATATCGACAAAGGTCTTGTAAGCTATTTAAACGGCCATGTCAATTCTTGGCTCACCCGCCTGTCGTAAGCACATGAGTTGTCCGGATTAGGTAGCACGTGAGTTGTCCGGTTTTATCGCCAGCGGATGGAGGCTGGG